>JACPAG010000008.1 GCA_016180945.1 Candidatus Aenigmatarchaeota archaeon
CGGCACGGACGGACGAACCATAAAAGACGAGTCAGGCAACAACAATCACGGAACATTTGTCGGGGAAACTTTCAATGACGGTGACTTAAAGCCTTCATGTCCCAACTGCCCTGCTCAGGCAACCGGCAAATACGGCAACGCTTTGAGATTCGACGGCACGGATGATTACGTTGAAGTGCCTGATTCGCCAAGCCTTAACCAGAGCAGCCCTTCGCAGAACTTTACCACCCTCACGTTCACGGCATGGATATACGTAAAAGGAAGAGGCACGCATCCATCCGGCGAATATATCGTAGCAAAAGGCGTCAATAACGCGCCAGGAGGCGGGTACAGCCTGCAGTTCGACTGGCTCCAGAATTACTCGCTATTTTTTGTTTTCACCAATGAAAGCGGAACTGTGACAATAACATCTGCGGCAAATTCCGTGCCATGGAACAGATGGACTCATCTCGCCGCGACATACAACGGCTCCAATGCAAGCCTTTATGTCAACGGCATATTTGCTGATTCGGCAGCAGGAACAGGCAGCATCAATACATCGGCAAATCCTTTGCGCGTCGGAATGAGAAGCGACTACCCAAACGTGCCGTTCAACGGCACCATTGACGAAGTCCGCATCTACAGCCGCGCCCTCTCGGCGGCGGAGGTCGCCGAGGACATGAACTCTGCTTACCCTATAGCCCGTCCGGTAGCTTCATACAGCTTCGAGAAAATCGTCAGCAACCAAGTTCAAGACACGCACAACGTTGTCCGCGGAAAGTATGGCTCGGCGATAAGCTTTGACGGGATTGACGATGATGTAACAATCGGTGGCTCTAGCTTCAACTTCGGAACTAATACAGACTTTACTTTGGAAGCGTGGGTAAGTACTAGGCGCATAGGCAATAAGAACGTTATTGTAAAATCTTCTGGTGGCAAATACTTCAATATGCAAACCAATAATGATGTTGGCCAGACTAACGCGATTCAGTGCCAAGCAAGCGACGGCACTAACACTGCAACTATAAATTCTAATGAGGCTATGCAAAACATTAGCTGGGTGCATGCTGCTTGCGTGTTTGACAGAGATGCCTTGTTAAGGACTTATATTAACGGAGTGGCAAGTGCAACCACTTCAATGACTTTGATAGGCGACCTCAACATGCCTGCCGGCACTAACTTGTATATAGGAATCGGAGGAGCATGGTTCAACGGCACGATAGACGAAGTCCGCATCCTGAACGTCGCAAGGTCGTAGTTGTGAAATCTATAAAAACTGAACCTTGTATAAACTTCTTCCGACTTTGATTGCTCCTGCAAATCTTTATATGCCGCCTTTTGTATAGTTATTATTAACTATCAATAACAGTATATTAATTAAATAAATAAAGTAAGCTAACACTATTATATAGATGGCTTGCTGCTGGTGAGAACGTGATTAGCAGAACGGAAAAGCTCATTCTGGAAGCGCTTGAAGAGCCGCTGACAATCGAGGAAATATCGAAAAAGATTGGTGTGCACCGCATAACTGCCTCGAAATACCTTGCCGTCCTGGAGGCGCGCGGCCTTGTCAAGTACAGGTTCATCTGCAAGGCAAAACTGTTTTCAAAAGTCAAGCCTCATAGTTCGAAGCAGAGGGGAGACAAATGAAAAAAAACGGCAAATTAGGATACGGCACGACAGGTCTGGCATCGGTCATGCTCTTTTTGCTCCTTTTCGTTTCACCCGGCAATACGACGCTGACGTGCGAAGTGCGGGCAGCCGGCTGCCAGACAGGGTATGCAACCTTGTTCAAGCTGTCAAACGCGACGGATGCGCATGCCGAATTGGTTAATGAATCGCTTTACAACGTTACTGTATGCTGCCGCGAGACATACGGCGTAAACGCCTCCTTGGGGACCGGCTGTTCAGGGACTTACAACAAAACCATCCTTAACATCTCGGGCAATACCAATGCGCATGCTGCGCTTAATAATGAAACCGGTTATGATGTGCGGCTGTGCATAAACTCGACGATGAACATCACGTTCGGTTATGATACTACGTGCGGCGGCTACGATACGTGCATAGCTTCTGTATCCGGCAACAGAGATGCCCACGTAGGGAATTGCACTGCCTATTCCACGCTGCTCTGCGTCCAGACAAGGAACATGACAGTTAACAGAACAGAAGGCAATGGCGCAACGATAGCGACGCGCGGTTACCAGACGCAGAACCTTACCGTGACATTTTATGATGCCGCGCGCGGCATCTATCCGTCAGCCGTTGCGGGACGGATTTTCATAAGCAATAATGGCACTTACAAAACATACGATTGCACGTCGAATTCGAACGGCAACTGCACCGTGAAATTTGACCCTGATTGCACGTTTGTCGGCGGCAAGGCGTCATGGCGCGGCGGCGTATTCAACGACGCCTCGTACAATAACATGAACTCCACCGACGGCGAGATTACTATAGATATAGAGGCGGCCTGCCTGCAGACGGTTTCATTCCAGCTCGAGTTCAACATAGCCGGTTCCGGCAGCGACGCGGCTGAAGTTGACGGTCTTGGAACAGGCTTCTATAGAAGCAATGACACAACAAACTATTACGGCTGTATACAGGATACTTCGATTGCAGGCACGCCCACGTTCGGATTGGCGTTTTCAGGCAGCGAACTCGATTACATCAACCTTACCAGCGGAGATTCTTTCAGGATAAGGATGTCCCAGTTCCAGTCAAACAACAAATTCATTATACCCGTAACGCAGAACGGCTGCGATGCCGTCAGGAACAAAATGCCTCTCATACAGAAGCACGGTCTGCTTACACAGCCTTTTGTAACTTTTGTGACAACGCAGAAAAACCCCATTGACATTACGCTTTCGTATTCCGACCTCGACATCATAGGAAATCTTTCGAAAAGCGGCATATTTACAGTAACGCTGGAGAAGAACGAGACCGCCCAGCTGACGCAGATAATCGTGAGGGAATGAGAATGAAAAAGAAAAATAATAAATATAATATGGCGCTCGACCTTTTTCATCAGAAAAAGGGGGAGAAAGGGGCGGTCATTTCCAGCGTCCTTGCGGTGGCGATAGTTGTGGCGTCGTCCGTCGTTGTCATAAACGTGATAACCCCGCTTATAGAAGAGGGCACGGCATACAACCAGTTCAATAAAGCAAAACAGGTGGCCAGTTCACTGGACGCTTTGATAAAAGAGCTCTCCGTGGAGGCGCCAGGCTCCAAAAGAACAGTCCGCATAGAGGCGGATTTCGGCTCATTTGAGGTTCTCGGAAAAGAAGACAGGATGAAATTTCATTTATCAACGCCGCAGCAGATATTCGAGCCGGGAACAGTGGTCAGAGAAGCCGGATACGTCATAAGCACCGGTCCTACTATGAAGGCGTACGAGAACGCAACCAGCCTGATTCTTGAAAATGATGCCGTTTTATTTTCAGTCAAAAAGCTCGGCAGTTCGTCGGGCTGGGTTTCTGTCAATACCTCAAATGTCATAACCCAGATAAATAACAAGCGCGTCAACGTTAATGTAACCCCCGTTACGTCGGCCATACTCATTGGCAACGACCTCGATACGTCCGTCGGTACCGGCTACACCGAACTGACAAAGCCCGGCAATACAGTAACGAGCTCTTCGATACACGTATTTGTGAATTCAACGGCCGGTCTGCAGTACGATGCTGTATTTTCACTGAGCTCTGCCCAGGACTTTGTAGAACTGGAGATCAGGAACATCCGGACGCTGTGATAATTATGAGAATTAAAAAAAAGAATTTTTACTTCTGTACCACCCTTGCGGCCTTCATTCTGGTAATGCTTTCTTCCGCGGCATTTGGCTTGGGAAAAACCGTTCAGCTCAACCTTGCCTTCAGCATAGGCGCCAAGGACGACAACCTGACTGTCGGTAACGGTTTTGTCTCTGCCCAGGACAGCAACGTGACGCTTTCCATAGTTTCCAGCGGAACGGCAACCAGCGCGGGAAATATAACTGCGTATTCAGCGACTGAATATATGCTGCAGTTGACGCAGGCAACCGACAATAACAGGTTCCTGATAGCCTTTACAAACGGCACAAACCAGACTATAATAAACAAGCTCAACCTCCTTGGAAGCAAAAAAATTTTGTCCAGGGCATTCGGCGACCTTCCTGCAAAAATCCCTGAAAGCTTTTTCGTTTTCCTGCGGCTGGAATACGACGATGTTGACATAATATCGAGGACAAGATGGTCTGCCAATCCTTTTCAGCTTATTATAAGAAACGAAGGGCTCAATGACCGCGGTATTGCGCAAGTCAGCATGGAGCTGGTGAAATAATATGTTGAATAAGGGAATGAGGATATGTGCAAGACAGAGTGTCTTGCAGTACAGAAGGAATCCAAGATTCCTTCTTGGTCAGAACCCGCTTCTCAGCCATACAATAGCCATAGGCTTCAGCATGCTTCTGATACTTCTTGTCGTGACAACGCTCGCATCCCTGCGCGATAATTACCAGGATTTCATAGGCAAAAACGAGATATCCCAGGTCTGTTCAATGCTAAAGGACAGCGTCAACAAGATATTCGTCGAAGACGCTTATACGTCCCCGACGAACACGACAAAAGGCCGAATAGTCGTTGCCCTGCCGCAGCGCATTGCGGACTTGAATTATCGCGTCCGGCTGCTGAATAACTCATTTTTCATCGAAACGTTTGGTACACGGATAAACGATACGTGCAAAGCGGGTTTCAATCTTACCTACAACGGCTCGACAACCGGCGGCCTGACAGAGCTGGTTTATGTCAAGAAAGACAACGGAGACGACAGGATTTCGGTGACAAAGATATGAAAACAGGTATACCTAAAGGCGCAACGCAGGTAGACTACATACTGGCCGCAGGCATCTTCCTCATATTTTTCGCCCTCACCATCCAGTATATCACAGATTATTTCGCAGGCGTGAAAGACACGGCAGACATTATAACATTGCGAAGCCACGCAATAAATCTCCTGAGCGCAGTTGACAGGAATTTCGACCCGCCGACATGGCCGCAAATAACGAACAACAGCAATGATTTGGTCCTGCTGTTCCATTTCAATAACGATACGCTGGATTACAGCGGCAAAGGAAACAATGGAACTTCTGTTAACGGAACCAATTGCTCGCCAGGCATAGAAGGAAGATTCTTTTCCGGATGCAGCTTTGACGGCATAAATGATTTCATTGATATAGGCAAAGCGGTTTATGACCCGGGCCCTTCGGCTGGTTTAACGTTAAGCGCCTGGGTAAAAGCTGCTGGCACATCAGCACAAACGATTTTAAGCAATAACGACGGCAGTGGAGCGTACTACATCTTAAATATTCGAGATGGAGGAACCATACGGCTTGGCCTTTATGAAAGTGATTGTGGAGACTACACATTCATACAGGTTAATACCACTGATACTATAACTGCAGGCGCATGGCATCATATTGCCGGAGTAATGGACAGGTCAACAACCAATGCCTATATCTATATCGATGGAGCCCTGAAAAAGACGTTAAGCATACCGGAGCTTGATAGTATGTCATGTAGCGGCAATGATTTGGAAATTGGCAGGGAAGATGCTGGTACTCCCGCCGGTAGCAGTTATTTCAACGGCACCATCGACGAAGTGGCTATATATAATGTTTCCTTGAGTGCTTCCGACATCCTGAACCTTTACCAGCAATCCCTTAACCGCATCGGGCTGCGGACAGATGCCTACCGCTTCATAGTCGTCGTGAACAATACAAGCACCTATCTGAGAAATACTGGCGCCAACGTATCCGAAATAATCGGCGAGCTCGTGAGAATCAACATGTCAACCTTCGGTTTCGCTAACATAGATTATAATTCCGTCGTGATTTACCGGAATAATACAATTCTTCCGTATCAAATAGACGGCTCCAACATAACGTTCAATACGACCGTGTCATTGAACGGCTCTGTCCAGTTTACTGTTTACTTCGACGACGATAGCGTTTTCCCGCCGCAAAACAGCACGATAGCCGGCACGGATAATCTCACAGAGATAATCCAGCCGGCAGAAAAAATTCCCGTTCTGCAGTACAGCAAGCTTCGCCATCTGAACGAGACGAACTACACTAACATAAAAAACACAGCCGGCATCGAAAGCAGCTTCAGCATAAAAGTTTACGACATCGACGACAACACGACGTTCATGGATTTCGGCGGCTCTGTCCCCCGCCGGGGAGATATCGTAGCATTGCAGCGCTTTGCGCTGTTCCAGAATTCCACTGCAGGTATCAGGAATGGAAGATTAACAGTCCAGACATGGTGATAAGTATGAAAGAAGTAAGACAAGAGGTAAGGTGGAAAGGTAGTATGGTGTGCAGTAGAAAAGGAAAAAATAAGCGCCCAACATCTGTCATCAATCTGCCTGCCTTTTCCTCTGCCAAGGGATTTATTTATACCCTTGAAGTCCTCATAGCCGTCGCCATCATACTCGCGTCGCTCGTTTTCATTTTCCGCTCTTCGCCGGCAAAGCCGGAGCTGGATGTAAGCATAATAAAAACGCAGGGCATGGATGCCCTGTCTTTTCTTGACGCCAAAGGCAGCCTGAGAAAGCTGGTTTTCGATGACAACGAAACAGAGATTGAAACGCAGCTGAAGGCGTATCTGCCGAAAAACATCGGCTTTGAAGTGCAGTTATGCACGTCGCCGTGCAGCGCCGTTAACGTTCCTGTAAACGAAACAGTGGTGGCTGTGAGTTATTACATATCCGGCTACAAGGAAAGCTATGTCGGCAAAAAGGCCAGGTTATGGTTGTGGAGAAAGTCATAGGTATGAAAAATAATTGTAATATTTTTAAAAAGGGAATGAGGGTAGAGGGAGAGAACCGTAGGGTCTACTCCTCTGGGCAGATGTTTATCATAGCATCCATACTCGCGCTTGTTGCAATGGTGGCGCTGAAAAACCTTCTCGGGATATACGCAACGTTTGAGGAAAAAAGGTTTTCCGAGGCATTCACGCTGGATAAAGACCTGAACAATTTAAAAAACGAATACAGGTATCTCGTGGGTTCGGCATCATTGAATGGCGATGCGAACCAGAGCGGCATAAATAATCTGTACAATTTCACAAACTTTACCACGTCAGACGTAAATGCAAAGGTTCTCTACGTTTATATATTCGGAAATGGCTCTACACAAAGATATTCTATTGCAATTGGCAATTTCATCAGCGATGAAATAAACATAACGCTTAACGCAACAAACTCGACGCCTGTAGGTTTTCTATTTACGTTAAACAGTATGCAGAACACGACACGGGAATTTAATTCTAGCATAAACGGCACCATAAACATCACCCTGAGATACACGCAGCAGAACGCAAACGTTACCGAGCAGTTCCCCGTCCGGATTTCTACGTCAAATATCGTAGCGGGATTTTTTGACATAACCGTTTCCAGCGCCAATCAGTTTGTCAGGTCGAAGAGCATTTACAACAGGACGTGGTAAAGCCCCTTTTCTTTTGAAAAGAAAAGTGGCTTGTCTTCGAAAAGCAAAGCATTCGGAGAATCAAAGATTCTCCAATGCATCAATGAGCTTTGCTCATTGCTTGCTTTTCGGGACATCAGAAACCGCAAGGTTTCTGCTTGCGGCCAAAAGAAATAAATGAGGATATTATGAAAATCAGAAAGCGCATAAATAGAATTCTCCAGAAGGGAAATGAGAGAAACAAACCGACGCACCGCTGTGCGTCAATGTGTTCCAGAGAAACCGTAGGTTTCTACTCTCGTGGAATGAGCCCCATATTCGAGGCTGTTTTCATCATACTCATATTTGTAATAGCGGTTACGGTAGTCCTTAACATAGGGCTTCCTTCAGTGGATTTCGCAAAAGCGGCAAATACCTTTGGCGAGGCGCAGAATATGATGAAACTGATAGACAATAACATACGCGAAGTCGTGAGAGAAGGCCCGGCGGCAAAACGCCTTGTCAGGTCTGTCTCGCCCGGCGAGTTCGAGGTTGTGCCGGCCGAAGATTCAATCCAGTTTAAAATGAATAACCTGAAGCTGGTGGAATATCTTTCCAGAAAGGTCGCAGGTAATCTGGTGCAGATAGGAGGAAGCGATGTCAGCTGCAGCGATGCGGGCAACCTGACGCTGGAAAACAGCTACCTGAGAATTGACCTGCAGAAAATTCCGCAAACAAGTCCTCTGTCCGCTTTGAACACCAACACTTCTATTCTGGCGATAAAAGAAAAAAATTTCAATACCGCCGTCACGATAGTGAATTCGTCGATAGTCATGAACGGCAATGCGTCAACGTCTAACGGCACGGGCTACAGCGAAATCCTGCGCAAAGGCCGCGACCTGCCGGTCTGCGTCGCCCACTTCTTTGTCAACTCGACTGTCACTTATGACGTTTATTATTCCCTTTACGCAGGGGCAGATTTCTTTGTCATGGACGTAAGGAATGTAAAGTAAAATCTTTATATACCGCATTTATCCAATAATAATTAGATTTACATGAAGGGCATATCGCCGTTGCTCGCATCCGTGCTTCTCATAGCGGTTACTGTAGCCATAGCAACCCTGGTGATGGGATGGGTTTCGACTGTTACAAGAACAACCCAGACAACAGTTTCTAACAGAACAGCCGCTGCAGTCGACTGTGCATCCGCATCTATAGTCATAGATGATGTTTACATAGCCACCGGAGCGGCAACCGGAACCGTCATCGTCCGAAACGCCGGACAGACAGACGACCTGTATCTTGTCTCCGCGTCTCTATACAACTCGACAGGCAACAGCGTCAACCCAACGCTAACACTGCCTGTGACAGATTTCGATAAGGGAGAAATACAGGTATTTACGTATACCTCTACAGGCATCAGTTCATGCGCAGCCTTTTCAAAGGCAATAGTCGCGACAAACTGCGCAGGCGTTTCGGCAACCTTCGACAGGACGCCTAAATGCACCTAAGTGATGAATATGAGAAATAAATACAAAATAGGGTATAAGGGCATATCGCCATTATTGGCATCCGTATTGCTTATCGCCGTAACCGTAGCCATTGCCACCTTGGTGGCAGGATGGCTCTCAACGACCGTAAGGACAAGCCAGATAACAGTTTCTAACAGAACAATTGAAGCGACCGAATGCACAGGCGCTTCTATAGTGATAGACGATGTCTACATCGATGCCGGTGTCAATCAGACACAGCGTGTTATAGTCCGGAACGCCGGCCAGTCAGACAACATGCAGATTATATCAGCGCAGCTTTATAATATCACAGGCGGCAACTTCTCTGCCAGAAGCCTGCCACTGACAGGCTTTATGAAAGGCAATGTAACGACGCTTATATTCAATGACACCATTATTGGTCCAACTATTGTAGACACATGCCCTGGTGGATTTTCCAAAGTGATCGTGTCCACAAACTGCGGCGGCGTGTCAGCCGAGTTCACAAGCACGCCAAAATGCATCTGATGAAATACATTTGTTTTATAATGAATGCTGCCGGCATTTTTTGAAAACTATTTAAATCGCCTTCACTAAAAGAAATATAGTGAATTCAATGGGCAACAAAAAAGGCATATCGCCTCTTATCGCAGCCGTCCTGCTCGTTGCATTCACGATGGCAATAGCCGGCATAATGGCCGCGTGGGCCACCACCTTTGCGCAGGGCCGTCTCACAGAAGCTACAACATGTGCGTTGGCATTGCGAGTTCTGGACCTGAAATTCACAAACGGCAACATCAGCGTCCGCGTTGCCAATGAGAACAACAACGCTAACCTGACAGACATCAAGTTCGCGCTTCTGTACGCAGACAGCGTTAAAAACAGGGAAAACCAGATGCTGAAGACCTACAATGCCGATGCCGACCCTCTGGCTCCGGGCGAGCGGCAGACAGTAATAATCAATACGACTGACAATGTCACAGAGCCCACGGACATAGAAATTGTAGCTGGCAACTGCCCCAAGACCCCCGCAAAAGCCAGGTTCGCTGAATTCAAGTAAATTTTCTTTTCCGCAAGCGCTTTTCAAATACATCGACGCACCGCTGTGCGTCAGTCTGTTTTGAAAAGGGCTTATATACTACTTCTTGACATATTTAGAAATGAAGGCGATAAAAATTGCTGCTCCAACATCTATCTAGATTTCTTGAGCTTCTTGGCTTCTTCCAAGAATCTTATAGTTACGCCTTTCTTCATTCTATCAGCAAGCTCGATTCCATCAATCTTTCTGCCTTTCATAGCAAATATTATTACAAGGAAATATATAAACCTGAGGTGTTAACAAAATGAAGGGTGTCCACCCATTTATCGCTGCCACAATACTTATTCTCGTAACTGTCGTTCTTGCAACGCTTGTGTCCAGCTTCGTAGTCAACGTCTCCAGCGAGCGGTCGAAGGTTATATTAAATGCAACCCAGACCAAGCTTAGCTGCCAGTATGCAGGCCTGCTGGTAACAAACGTCACCTACAACTGCAACTCCGCCTGCTTTACGGGAAGCCCTTATACGGTTAACGCCACCATAGAAAATACCGGCTCGAGCCGCGTTGTCGTATCAAACCTCTTCATCACGCTTGCAGACGGAACATCCTACATGATAGACGGCAATCTTTCTTCGTTGAGCGCAGGCGACATAACGACAAAGCTGTTTGACGCCATCAGAATAAATACGAGCTCGAAAATACCTGCAGAGACAATGGACATCCGCAGCGCATATGTTAACGGAACCAATACAATAGGCTTGTGGCATTTCGATGACGCTTCAGGGAATACGACAGCCGATGCCGCCAGAGGAAACACAGGCACTTTAAAAAATGGCACAACCACGTGCAATAATTCAACCAACCAGTGCCCTCTCTGGAACACAACCAGCCTGTTCGGCTACGCCATAACATTCGACGGCATAAACGACTACGTGCTTCTTGATTCAAGAAACTTCAGCAACGTCAGCGGAACGGTAGAGGCGTGGATCAACATGCAGAACAACAATCCGTCGAACAACTACACCATCTTCTCGACGCCGTCTGAAATAAGCAGCGGCGATGACGGCTTGGTCGGCTTATGGCATTTCTCGCAGAACTCGACAGCATCCGGCGGAGTGAAAGACTCGACTCCTTTCGGCAACAACGGCACAGCGAATAATACCCCCATGTTCACCAACGAAGGAAGATTCCAGACTGCCTGGCAATTCGACGGGATAAATGATTTTATTGATGCTGGATATTCTGCTAGTTTGAATATAACAGGTAACATAACGGTAGCCGCATGGCTGAAAGTCAATAGGATAGACGGGCTCCAGCACTTTACGCTTGCCAAAGCAAGTTCCTGGTCGTTGGGAGGTCCTAGGGCTGATAGTAACCGAACTTCAATTGAGATATATACTGCAAATGGAGATGACGGATGTTATGGTGCTACCCCAACTGCAAATCGATGGCATCATATCGCTTTAACATACAATGGAAGTGTTGGAATATTGTATTTCGATGGAATAGAAAACTGCACAGTTTCTGGAACTATAGGAGGAGCTATCGATTCCAATTCAAATATTGTGGAAATCGGCAGAAAAGGCGGCGGTAGTGAGTTCAACGGCACCATCGACGAAGTAGCAATATACAACCGTTCCTTGTCGGCTGCAGAAATCCGCGACAAGTATCTCGGTGGTTTGTCCATGCACAAGATGGGCGACAACCTGCGGTTTGTAGCGGGCAACGTATCATTGAGCTACAACATCTCATCATGGACCGGCTGGCATCACGCCGCCGGGACGTATACATCAACGGCCGCGGCGCTGTACGCAGACGGCGCATCTGTTAACGCCTCGTCGAACAGGGGACTGGTTATTCTTGGCAACAACTCATATATCGGCGGCTTGAACGGGACCATATCGTTTAACGGAACTATAGACGAGCTAAGGATATCAAACATGTCCCGCGTATTCAACGCGACGCTCCAGTACAACGTAACCCTTCTTAATATTAGCGCAGTCCGCGTGTACAACAGCACGAATGCATTGATAAACGCTTCTACATCATTGGGCGGTGTGAACAGGTACAATAAAACGCTTGCCGATTTACCAATTTCAGAATACCGCGTCGAAGTCGATACCACAGACGGAAACATGCTGGAAAAATGGTATCCTTACCGCACAGGCGGCTCGTGCTCGTCCACGAGCACGCTGGACAAGGTAGCGTTTTCAACAGCAAACTGTCCGGAGGTCACGGACACTTATTACGGAAGCGACGTGACTTTTGTAGGTTGCGTGACATAGCTTTTTAAGGTCCGTTGAGAAAATACATTAAGTGGTTATTATGGAGAATGAGAAGCTGGAAAATAAGATAGAATCGCTGGAAGCCGAGATAGCACTTATAAAGAGGTCTATTGGTATCCGGGAAGGTAAGAAAAGCTTTTCTGCTTGGAAAAAAATGGAAAAAATAAGCAAAAAAAAGTGGAAGTCGAGAAAACCTAGTTGGGAAATTATTTCCAAATCCCGCAAATGAGGTACCTCTGTGTATTGTTTAGATGCTAGTGTAGTCACTAATTCTTTTATCGTGGGAGAGAAATATCATGAATTTAGCAAAGAACTGATGGATAAAATTAAGAATGACGCTATAAGCGTAGCATTCCCTGAAATAGTTCTGCCTGAAGTTGCACACGCTATGTCAACAGGCTTTGATGCCAAAACTGCTATTGAATTTGTTGCAAATCTCAGAAAGATTCCAACTTTCACATTTGTTCCTATAGATGCCGAGCTTTCAAATTTGGCTGCAAGATTTGCAGCTACTTATAAAATGAGGGGAGCAGATTCGCTGTACGTTGCTGTCAGCTATACGTTTAATGCAAAACTTATCACCCTAGACATAAGGCAAAAAGAATCTGCAAAGAATATTGTGACCGCTTCAACACCAGTAGAAGAATTAAGAGCGAGCAATAAATTATAAGGCAAGCCGAGTTGGTCATTGAAGAATTTCTAAGACTTCTTGGAAGATAAACCTCTGTTCTCTATTGCCGTCTTACCTCCAATAAACTATAATAACCGCCATGACAATAAGTAAAATCAGATACCAATGAAAGCCGTCAACACGATGATAGCAGCAACCCTTCTGATAGCCATAACAGTGGCTACTGCTACGCTTTTCGCCGGCTGGGCAACTACGCTGACCCAGCAGCAGACGCAGACGGTAGGGAACAAAACAAAAGCAGGCGTCGACTGCACGCGCGCAGCCATAACAATAGATGCCGTATACCTTGATTTCGCTGCAAACAAATCCCGGATTAACGTAAAGAATTCGGGATTGCTTGACGATTCAATAGTCTCCGCATCCGTTTTGAATGCCGCAGGCTCCGCGGCCGCAAACCTTACGGCCTTTCCGGTAAAGCTGTTGAAAGGCAATTCCGCCGGCATCGAGATGAATATCACCGGGATTATGACAGTCTGCTCAAACTTCAGCCAGGCCATCGTCGCAACCCAGTGCGTCTCAAAGGTTTTCGACGGCACGCCAAAGAACTGCTGAATTAAAAAATAAATGGGTATTTATATATCGGCTAAGCACAATTAAGATAATATGAAGAATCAAAAATACAGGGGCATGAGCCCGCTGATATCTTCGGTCCTGCTTATAGCCATAGCAGTGACGATAGCGGGTTCAATTTTCAACTGGGTTCCAAGCCTGACAAGGAGCCAGCAGCATCAGATTTCTAATAAAAGCACTGAAATCGTCGAGTGCAACCCGCCTATGATAGAAGATGTCTATCTGGATTTCTCGACAAACAAGAGCCGCGTTTTAGTACGAGGAGGCACAGGCGGCGCTTATGTATTTTCAGCTAAAGTATTGAATACGCAAGGCGGCGAACTGCCGCTGGTAAACGCGTCATCCGTTCCGTTCAACATATCAAGGGGTGACCTGAAGGTCATCGAATTCAACATGAGCGGAAGCCTGCCGTCATGCTCAAACTTCAGCCAGGCAATAATATCAAGCTGCATAATAGATAAATTCGATTCAAGACCTAAATGCAGCTGATGAAAAGTAAGGTGTGTAAAAAATGTCAAGAAAGAAAGGATTAAGAAAAAGGAATCACAGAAATAATTATTATAATATTTTTATTAAGGGAAAAAGATATCAAGGAAAAGAAAAAACCGAAGGTTTTGTCTTGTCTAAGGGAATAAACGTTCTTTTGTCGGGCGTTCTTCTTGTGGCAATAGTCGCGCTGCTGGCAGTGGTCATCCTTAATTGGGTCACTACACTTACAAAAAAGGAGCAGGCGACAATAACAAATAAAACGATTAGTTGCACGGGCGCAGACGTTTCTATACATTCTATTTTTGTCGATGTGGGCTCCAACACCTCGCGAATTTCTGTAAGGAATTCCGGCTTCTCGGACGACGCAATAGTCAGTGCAACAATTTTAAATAAGCAGGGTGACCCGGCCCCAAATCTCACGGCATTCCCGATAAACTTTCCTGACGGTTCTATAGCTACTATATCGTTCAACATCTCCGGAAAGATGACGTCATGCTCAAACTTCAGCCGTGCGATAGTGTCAACGCAGTGCACATCAGACGATCAGGACAAGCCGCTTACGTGCGCATGATCAAAGATAAGTCGGTGATTTCTTTCATACAAGCGATACAAGAATGACTCAGAGAGTCCTTCTGTACAGAAGGAACACAGTTCCTTCTTGTACCACCAGTCTAGGACTGGTGGTTCGTGGTGCAAGGTGGAACAATGTTCCACCTGCATAGATGGAATCGTAGATTCCATCTTATGTAAAAAACTTTGT
>JACPAG010000005.1 GCA_016180945.1 Candidatus Aenigmatarchaeota archaeon
GAAGGCTGATGAAATAGCAACCGCGATTGAAAAAAACGGTACAGAAGCTGTTATCTCTGCAAGCCCGACTTACGGTGCATGCGACCTGGCGGATAAAGAAGCGAAGCAGACGGATTGCGATCTGCTGCTGCATATCGGCCACAGCAAATTTTACGTTGACTTTGAAACCCAAGTCCCTGTAATCTATTATCCATGGGAATATGACGTAGAATTGAAAAATACAGACTTCGCTGCAATCAAAGAGAAGAGAATAGGGCTTGTAACCACCATCAATCATATGGGTGTGCTGGCAAAAGTTTCGGCCCTGCTTAAAAAATCCGGCAAAGAACCGCTTATCGGCGGCCAGATACTTGGCTGCTGGTTTGCCAATGCGACAAAAATCGAGGACATGGTTGACGCATTTCTTTTTGTCGGTTCCGGCAGATTTCATCCGCTTGGCATAAAGACAGCTTTGCCATACTCGTATCGGCGAAAGAAGGGCAGCAAAACCTGCTTGGCGCTGCGCAAGAGCTGAAGAAACGGCTGCAGCAAAAGGATAAAAAAGCTTTCATAGTAATAATGGATGAAATAAATGACGCAAACCTTCAGGGCATAAAGGCGGATGCATATGTTAATACGGCATGCCCGCGTTTGGCTGACGACGCGTTTTCAAAGCCGTTTGTAAATGCGAATGACATTGATATTTTGCTAGAGGAATAAAATGATATTCTACGCTGCGTTTAGGGTTGGTGGCATTGTATACGCGGGACCTGTAGAACATGTTGGCAGGACATGGAGAATTGAGGGCTATAGAAGAAAAGTCATGGAACCGTTTTTGGATTTAGATGGTCCGATAGGCCAAAGGAGTTCAATGGAGCTATTAAAGCTTCTAGGAGAATGGGAAAAAGGAGAATTTTATATCCCTGATACGAATAAGCCTCTATTTTGCCTTGATCCAATTCAATATTTAGAAATAGCCCATACCGTTTGTGACAGGGAAGGAGCTGTGGTGATGCTATGAAAGTTGAAGTTCTTGAAGAAAGCGACGAAAAGCTGAAACTAAGGATAGACGACCTGACGCTTGTAAACCTTCTTAACGACAACATCTGGAAGCAGAAATCCATCGAGATGGCTGCTTATTCCGTGGAGCATCCTTACCTTTCACAGCCGGTGCTGGTCGTAAAAAGCAAGAACCCGAAAAAAAGCCTGCTTGACGCAGCGGACAAGATACTTGAGGACGTCAAAGAGCTGAAAAAGAAGGTCGACGCGATAAAAGAATGAGATTTATCTTGCTATAGCAGGCTGATACAGTTCTCTTGGAAGCGTAGTGGCGATTGTTAAACCGCGTTGTGTCAACGTAGGGCTCCCTGTTTCTGTACCTGTTTCCAGAGATAATTTATAAGGTCTTATAGCCAGTCTAAATTTGTCATCACTTGTGTACCATCCCAGGACAATAGGCTTGCGACCCAATAAATCTTGGTCGTACTCTGCAAACGCTTTATAAACTCCTGCGACGTTCCATGCCAATTCTTCAGGCTTTGCAGCCGGGTCGAAGAGCGGTGAAGATCTATCCCCAAACCTGTACAATAATTTATCCTCAGGCGTAGGGTATCTTTTCAGAGCCCATATTTCGAAACCACGCCCTTGAAGATGTTCTGGTAATTCTCTCTTTCCTCTTACTTCTCTTTGTTTCTGTGCGAGGGTTACCGCATCTATAGGTTCTCCGGGAGTTGCACCCATAAACTTTATGCCAGGCACAAAAGGCAACTCTTTGCCGTCAATGTAAATTAAGACAGGATGTTCCAAGCCGCTGTTTGTGGCTAAGTTAGGCGAAGCAAAAGTTCTGCCAAGTTGTCTTTGCTCTTTCTTTGTTAATGCGTCAGGATCAGCTAAAGCCAGAGATACCTCAGCAAACCTCAAACCACTAAATAAACGTTCAGGGTCATAAACCCATATTTGTGGCTGGGCTTCCGCAGATTTTTCTTTTGTTGACGCAGGCTCAGACATACATTTTTCTCTCTATACAAACTTTATAAAGGATTCCAGTCAAGAAAGAGAAGTTCATTTAAGCCATTAACTATAAATACAGGGCTCAAGATAGTTAATAATATTCTCCGCGATAAGGTGTTTTTAAAATGAAAATAGAACTTCACTCCCATACTCATTATTCTCACCAGAAAAAAGTCCTCTACGACGGCGTTAATTCCCCGGAGGAGATGGTAAAGGCGGCCGCGAAGAAGCTGGACGCAATTGTTATATCCGACCATGACACGCTGCAAGGCTACGAAGAAGCGAAAAAATACGGCAAAAAATACGGCATTGATGTCATGTGCGGGGAAGAAATAACCAGTCGTAACGGCCACATACTGGCTATAGGGGTGAACGAGGCTGTTCCTCCGAAACTAAGCGTTGACGACACCGTTGACAGGATTCACGAACAGGGCGGAATAGCAATAGCCGCCCATCCTTTTGACGTAAAACGCGTGGGCCTTCGCGACAAGTCCAAAAAGTGCGACGCGGTTGAAATCTTTAATGCGCAAAATCTTGACAGGATTTCAAACATGAAGGCCGGGAAGTTTGCAAAGAAATACAAGCTTCCGAGGACGGCCGGCAGTGACGCCCACTCCACGAAGATGATAGGCCACGGATTTATTGAAGTCAAGGCGGACGACATGGGCAGCCTCATAAGAAGCATAAAGAAAGACCACGCTGTTCTCCATACTCGGTACATGCCCCTGAACATCATAATGGACATGGCTATCAAGCGCCTGCAACTGTCTTACGACCATGTTGTGAATTATTCTGACAAAAATTATTCCATGCCAAAGCGTTTTGTAGCGAAAAAAATGCTGACGCTCGTGAACCGCTATCCGGGTAGAATAAACCCGCTTTTCCGCGCCATGACGTACGTATCGCTGGGCGGTGTCATCACGTACAGCGCCTACCGGGAAATTGCCAATATTCTTGACAGGATTTTCCCGGACTTATAATGGATGGACATTCCAATGTTGCAGAACAGCTGAAAATTCTGAAAAAAGAATATCCGACTGCAAAATACTATCTTGATTTCTCAAATCCGCTGCAGCTGCTGGTCGCGGCTATTTTATCAGCCCAATGCAGGGACGAGGTTGTAAACAGTTGCACGAAAGAATTGTTCAAGAAATACAAGACTGCCGGGGATTTTTCAAAACTGGACGAAAGCGACATAAAATCCATAACATTCTTCAAAAACAAGGCAAAAAACATACGCGAAGCGTGCAAGATACTAGACGCAGCATATGGCGTTCCGCAGACAATGGAAGGGCTGACAGAATTGCCCGGCATTGGAAGAAAAACAGCAAACGTCATTCTTGCAAATGCCTTTAACATAATCCTAGGCATTCCAGTAGACACGCACTACATAAGGGTCAGCTACAGATTGGGATGGACAAAAAGCAAGAATCCGGATATCATAGAACGCGACTCGATGAATCTGATACCGAAAAGCGAATGGAAGATTGTGCCGCATCTTCTCAAGGCGCACGGCAGGGCTGTGTGCAAGCCGATACCGGAATGTTCACGCTGTTGCGTGAATAATTTATGTCCGAAGAACGGCGTGACCAAATCAACATAGTCATGCAAGGAAACAAACAGCATATTACATCCTTGCTGACTGCACAAAGAAAACAAAGTTTTCTGGTGCACCAAAAAGCTTTGCTTTTTGAGCGTATGTAAAACCAGAAAGCATGTTTCATTTATTTTCTGGTTTTACTATATAGGCAAAAGTATTCTCAAGGAAAGAATTGCTTAAATAGTGGGATTTCCATAAGATATTAGAAAACTGTCGTCGCAAAAATTTTAATTATTCTGGCGAGTCAGAAGGTTAGAGGATAAACATTATATATGGCAATCGACTTTCGTTCAGAAACTAGAGGTTTCTGACGAATCAAGAAAGCAGGGCTTTCTTTATTTTGCCGGAGCAAAAGGGGATAATGGAGCCCAAAATTTTCACGGTTCAGGAAGCGAATGACGCCATTCCTAAAGTCGTTGCACTTTTCAACAGGATTTTTTTTCTGAATGAAAGGATAAAGGCCGTTTCCAAGGACATGCAGGAACTGATGGACATCTGGGGGGAAGATGTGCTGGAAGGCTCAAATCCGGACAACAAGTTCTATTTTGAAAAGCTCAAGCTCCGCGAAGACTGTTTCGAAGAGCTCAGAGCGAAAATTGATGAGCTTCATAAATCAGGTTGTGTTGTCAAGGACCTGAACGAAGGGCTGGTTGATTTCTATCACGACAACCGGGGCGAGATGGTGTACCTCTGCTGGAGATACGGCGAGGAGCAGATAAAGTTCTGGCACACGCTCACAGGCGGCTTTGTCGGCAGACGCCCTCTAGAAGACCTGAAAAAGATTGAGGAGAAGGCGTAGGGAGAAAACTCCTCTTGTGCTTTATCTCCTCTGTTCTTACTTTACAATACCCATAAAAAGAAAGTAAACTAACTCTTGAGGAGCCATTTCCACACAGGTTTGACTATTATCTTTTTATCATCAACCAGAAACTCATCGTCTTGATTGTAAGTTAAAATAAGCCCTGTTTTTAATTTAAATTCATTCAATGCAGAAATCAGGCCGCTTATTTCCCTGTTTTTGGTTTCTTCATTAAAATCAAAGCAGACTTGAATTGCGCTTGTTACTTTCTCTTTTTCCTTTACGACAAAATCACATTCATTTTTTTCCTGAAAATAGAAAATATCCTTAAATTTCCTTCTCAGACCTAAAAATACAACGTTCTCCAACATTTTTCCCATGTCTTTTGAAAAAGAAGCAGAGTTATTATAAGAAAACCCATTGTCTATAGAATAAACTTTCTTTGGGTTCACCTGCTGTTTCCTATACGAATAACTGAATCGGGGTATAGTAAAAACTAGATATGCGTTTTCAAAATACGATACATAATCAATGACGCTTTGTACAGATTTGATTTCAAAGATTTTCTTTATAGAGTTATGTGAGAATTCTTTTCCGGCATTGCTAATTAAATAAACAGCAATCTTATTCAGAATGTTTGTGTTTTTTATACCAAACCTCACTGCAATGTCTTTCATCACAACATCAGATAGTAATTGATGAAGAATTGACGGGTTTTCTTTTTTAAGATATTCTGGAAAACCGCCTTTGTATAAATATTCTTCAAAGGATTTAATTGATGGTGCTTTTGCTTTCATATCAAGAAATTCTACAAAAGAAAAAGGAAACATCTCTACTTGCAGGTGCCTTCCGGTTAATTTTGTACCAAGTTCCCTGCTTAAAAGAGTGGCGTTAGAACCTGTTATAATTATTCTTTCTTTTTTATCAGTTAGGTATCTTATAAATTTCTCCCATCTGCTTATATTTTGTATTTCATCAAAAAAGTAAATTCCACCACCCCCATAAATCTCTTTCATTATTGCTTCAACTTTATTAAAATCTGAAAGCTCAAACCCTTCTAGTCTGGGATCTTCAAGATCCAAATAATATCCCCTTTTCTGTTTTTTTAATATTTGATTAAGAAATGTGCTCTTTCCACATCTTCTTATCCCGGTAATTATTATAACAAAAGAATCTTCAATTTTTATTTCTTCTTTCCTTTCCCTTAAAGTTCCTTGTTCCGATTTATTTAAGAATTCTCTCTGAGAAATTATTACTTCTTTAAGAGTTTCTCTGGTTATCATGAATATAATTACAATATTTACTATTTAAAGGTTTCTATTGGTAATAGAAGATAGTTTCTATTGGTAATGGAAGCTTTTGGGTATTGGGCTCTCCATTTTTATCTTACACATTCAACGCTGAAAATCTTTTTAAACTGAGTTACATCCCTATAATCTTGCTTGCGATGGTTTTTGCTTCCGCTGCACTGGATACGTTTTTAATTATCATGCGGTTCTTGAAAAGCGTTATGCCTTTTTTTCTATAGGTAATCCCAAGATAATCATCGCTGCCCGTTACAATGAAATCCGGATTCCTCATAATTTTTATCTTTAATTTTTTCAGATTCGTAGTCCGAATGTTTATGTGGTAAGCATCGCTGCAAAGCTGCTGAATAGCAGGAGGGCTTGACAGAAATTTGTACTTGCCATTACACGTCTGGCAATCTTGCCTCTTGGCAACGTTCAGCTTTTCGATTTTATTATCCAGCATGCTTATTGACAGCAATTGCCCTTCGAGTAGTGTTCCCATACCGCTTAGATATTTCACGGCTTCGTTGGCAGAAATGGCTGCTATAACGCCAGCTACGGCAGGCATTATGCCTGCCGTTTCGCACGTTTCAACAGCTGATTTGTCATGGAAAATGCAGCTGAGGCAGGGCGTTTTTTTAGGTATGACTAACGTTACAAGTCCGCTGGCTTCTATGGCTGACGCATAGACAAAGGGGATGTTGTTTTTGATGCAAAAATCATTCAGAAGAAATCTTGACTGGAAATTGTCCAGGCCGTCTATAACTATATCCGCGCCGGCAAGAAGCCTTTCGGCTGTCGAGCTGTTGAAGTCCTCGCAGAAATAGTCTATCGAAACAGAGCTGTTTATCTTCTTAAGCCGTTTTCCGATTGCTTCGGCTTTGGGCTTTCCTACATCCTCTTCTTCGTACAGCTGGCGGTTCAGGTTACTTTCCTCAACGATGTCCCGGTCGATGAGCTTCAGGTTTACGCCCTGCCTGGCAAGATATTCGGCTGCCGCCGAGCCGACAGAGCCCAGGCCAAGAACGGCAACAGCAGACTTCAGAAGCCTTTTCTGTTTTTTGTTGCCTAAAAAAACCGATTGTCTTGCATACCGAAGCATAGCTCCCCTCATCATGTACTTAGATGGAAATCTTTATTAGCAATCCCCTTGCTTCGCAAGTCGATCGCCATATTAAATAAGATAAATAAGAAGAAATCTTTATTAGCAATACGGAGAAAAAACACGTATGGTTATCAGCAGGAAGGCAAGAGAGGTCCTGGTAAAGGGGTATACATCAAAAACAGCAAAAGTGCTGACAAAAAAAGGTATTATTGAGAGAAATGTGATAAAAGAAGAACCTAAAAAAACGGAAATGCAGCACAATCAATCAATTAAAAAGACTGACATTTCGCGGGCCATACTTGTCAGGGGAACGCTTGCCAAAAAAGAGTCGCTTAGCGAGGACAAGGCCAAAAAAAGCCTGCGATACGCCATTTTTGAAGGCGCCTGCAATTCCGCATCGACAACAATTGTAAATTCTTATTCGATACCTTTTGCCCTGGCGTTGCGGGCAACAAACATGGAGATAGGGCTGCTGAACGCGCTAAAATCGCTGGCCGAGACAGTTTCACAGATACCAGGCGGGACGCTGCCAAAATATTTCAGCCGCAAATCCGTGTGGATTTATTCCACAATAATTTCCAGACTATTGTGGATACCAATAATCTTGCTGCCATTCTTGGGGGGGAGCGTGATTGCGTTCATTATTTTAGCGGCGCTTGCCAACTTTTTTATGGCATTGCGGGGGCCTGCATGGACAAGCCTGATAGGCGACATCGTGCCGCAGGATATAAGGGGCAGATATTTCGGCCGCAGGAACATGGTTACAGGCATCGCAGGGCTTGCTGCAGCCTTGGTTGTCGGGAATCTTTTACTGGCTTCAAATTTCCAGACGATTTTTTCCATTTCGGTAGCCATCGGCTTTCTGGCCGTTTTCTATTTTTTGCGGGTTGAAGAGACTGCTTTCAAAAGGGTCTTCCATTACGGACATTCGATATCGTTTAACCCCTCTTCAATCACCAGTGCCATAAGGATTAACAGGACGCTTGTCATCTTCACCGCCTTTCTCAGTCTCATGAGCTTTGCCGTAAATGTCGCATCGCCTTTTTTTGTCGTCTATATGCTGAAAGACCTCAACATAGGATTTTTCTGGTTTACAATAGTCATAGTGGCAGGCGGCCTGATATCAATGGCTTCGCAGCCGTACTGGGGAAAGCTGGCTGATAAATACGGCGAAAAAAAGATAATGACCGTGACCAGTATCCTGGTTTGTCTGACGCCGTTCTTCTGGCTTTTCGTTTCATCACCGGTGCATGTGATTCTTGTAGAATCTTTTGCCAGCTTTGCGATAGCCGGCTTTGATTTGATTAATTTCAATTTTCTATTGGCTGTAACGCCGGCAGAAAAGAGGCCCAGTTATGTGGCAAACCACACGTTCATCCGCGGTCTGGCCATAACATCCGGCACGCTGCTCGGCGGAATAATGGCGCAGGCGTTTTCTTCGTCGGTATTTCTGTGGATTTCCGGGCTCCAGATACTTTTCCTGGTTTCCTTCGGCCTCAGGCTTTTGTCGTTGGTTATGATACCGCTCGTGAAAGACATCATAACCAGAGAAAGCGATTTAGTTCCGGTGACCCATGTATTCTGGCAGGCAGTTGCCGTCGAGCCGGTGAGGGGACTGAGCCATGTAATTTCATCCGCTACCGCATATCCTTACAGGCTGGAAGAGGTGAAGGAGAAGATTATGAGGAAAATAAAGAAGTAACATGAACCGAGTAGAGATACCTGTTCATTCTTCTTCTGCGGATGTAGACCCTGTTATGATTATATGATGCTTAGGTCTTAAAAATTCATCACAGGCCAGCTTCTATACTCAACTTGGACAAGCTTCCGGTCAAACGGCAAAAACTGGTCTGGAGTGCCGTTGGCATCTTCAAACAATTCTTCAAGCATGCCGTAACATTCAAGCCTACTGCTAAAATCCCCCTTTTGTAGATTTCTCATTCTTCTCAGGTCATTCATGGCTACTGTAGTATGCGGGAATGGCTGCCTGCTTAATGTTGGTATTATAACGCTCCTATGAGGGATGCCAACCATTCTCCCTATATGTTCTGCTAGGGTTCTTTTTAGTGCTTGAAATTCCTCCCTACTTTGCGGAACAGGTGCATTTGGGTCACCAATATAATCGTGCAGCGCCGGCACAGTATCAACAGGAAATAGCGCAACATAAAGCCCGTCCTTAGGTTCAAAAACAACTCTGACATCCTCCATGTTCAATCTTCTTCCTATCAAATCAAGATTTTTCTTCCCTATTGTTCTTTCAAGACTTTTAACGAGAGCTCTTTCATCCTCCGAAGTTGCAACATTTCTGTCAGACACTTCATCCACCATTACATAACCGCGTATCCGAGAATTATAAGGCGCTGCTCTTACAAATGAAAGCCTGTCTTTAACAGCCACTATTTCCCCTGTGTCTGCCTTGGTTTCTGCGTTTTGCCCGACAACGGCATTGTAGAGAAGCATTCTAGAATATTTACGACGCATTTCAGTCAGTTGGGCACCTGTATACGCCCCTGCGGGCGGTTCTGCTCTGCGTGCATCTGTAAAAACTATTGTATATCTACCAGGCTGGCTATATCTGTCTGGAGGCGGAGAAGGACCTCGGAACTCACGTTCGGTTGTCGGGTCTTTTTCTAACAGCCCTCCTCCTCGGCTTATATTCAGAGTTGTCATAGAACAAGACTAGGCGCAAAGTTTATAAGCATTTCACCGCCAGGTAACAGAAAATTAAGTGGCTGTTTTTGGTTTAGTTTATCCTCAAAGACATTGAAAACACACGACTTTAGTCGTGTGATGCAAGGAAAAGCAAAGCTTTTCCTGCACAGAAAGACCTTTCAGGTCTTTCTTATGAAATAACAATGTCTTTGGGATGCCATGCTCAAAGAAACCCCTGACTTTAGTCAGGGGTTATATCAGAGCATATCATCTTATGAATATGGTTTCTTCCCATCCGTTATCGCCGACTTTCCTTTCAAATCTCGAAACGCCTTCTTCGGGATTTAAGCACAATACGAATTCATATCCATCTTCTTTTATAGCGTATGCACCACCGCTTTTAACCTCTACGCATCTAGCAGGCAATACAGAATAAGACGTGCCTGTTACATCGCCCGGCGCGGGGCCCCCGCGACCGCAAGCTGCCAGAAAAAGACCGCCTGCCAACAGGATTCCAAGTCCTCTAATAACACCTGAGCGGTATATCTGCATTTCATGTATTAAAGATATTACTTATTTAAGCTGCAAGTCCGAAGAAACAACCAACTAAAGACATTACAATTCAATTACTACTTTCCCAGCTTGTCCTTGCAGGGATTGCAGACGCTTCCGACGTTGGATTTTTCAATGTCACGAAGAACCATAGGTTCTTCGTTGCAGAAGGACTTGCGAGTCCTTCTTGCATATTATTAAAAATATAAGAATACAACGCAGTGAAACTTTTTATAAGTATCAGGCAATGTATGAATATGCATCACGACTCTTCTTCAGCGCAGCCGGCACGAGCAGGAATTAAATCTATCGGGAAAAAGATTCTCGGAATGGTCATGTTTTTCTTCGGGCTCGTTGCCATCCTTGGCGGCTATGTCGCTTCTTACGTCCTGCAAAACAGCATTGCAGCTGTTTTAGGCATGATAATAGGATTTATACTTGTGATCGGAGGCGCGGAGCTGACAGGAATTGCATAGCTTTATATTTCTGCGGCACATATATATTGCTGAAAGAACTGAGATGATTTTATGAAACTGCCTTGGGGTAAAAAGCAAGAGGTTCAGGAACTGGACGAGTATACGGAAGTGCCGATGGAACTGGAAGAGGGGCGGCACGTCAAAATAATGATCGAGAAGCTGGAAAACTACGCCGGCGTCGACTCGGTCATAAGAAAAGTCCGGGAGGGCAACATAGTGATTGCGAAGATAAAAGAGCTGAAAGAATCGAATCTGGACGAATTAAAACAGGCAATAGCAAAGATGAAAACGGCCGCCGCCAATTTTGACGGCGACATCGCGGGCGTAGGCGACGAGTGGATAATCCTCACACCGAGAATTGCGAAAATAGAACGGGACGAAGTGGTATAAACATAGTTTAGTTGGCTGTTTCTGGAACTGCGCACTACTCCAAAAACCCGCTGCCCAATATTCTAGGCAGCAATTGTTTTGCCGATGCGAATATGCATTTTTGTCCGGGCTGATACGCAAGATGCTGCTCCAGTCTAAGGGAAATTTTAGCATTTTGCATTTCTACTACTGCAGCGGCAACGACCTGCAAGTCTGCGGCGACAAATAACTGGCTTCCGTTCTCTACTTGCTCTTTTGAGTACTTGCTTTTTGTGAACAGGGCTTTGACTTCCTTGGATACCTTAGCTTCCTTGCAGATGACGTTGCCCCTTTTCAGCTCATCCGGCTCCGCCCCCTTAATGTTAAGGCCCACGCGCGTGCCGGTTTCTGCCTCCTGCACATCCTTGTCCTGGGACTGCACGCCTTTTATAAGAACTTCTTTTCCCAGAGGCTCCAGCCTGAGCGCATCGTATTTCTTTATCCTGCCGCGCTTCACAACCGCCAAGACTACAGTGCCAACGCCTTTGACCTCAAAATAATTGTCTACAGGGACCCATGGCCGGCTGTCGCCGTGCTTAATTTCAGTTTTCAATATTCTCTGCCGGAGTTCTGCGATGTCGTTTGATACGACGTCAAATGCTTCGAGACTGCTGCCCTTAACCAGTTGCGTTATCTGTTCTCGAGGAATACCATCGGCAACTATCAATCCATGAAGGAAGCCGGCGGCATCCAGTGCCACGATCTGCTCGCCTACCGCGGGCGTGAGTTGCGAAAGCCAGATAACGGGCAGGTCGGTCATGCCTATTACCTGCAGCAGCGTATGGATTTTATCTGAAAGGGCGTGAACGTAAGTAAGCACGCCTTCAGAACTCGAATGGTTGTAGATAGCAATATCGTTTGCTGTTCCGGCCTTCGCGAGCTTTTTCACAAAATCCGTATTGCCGAACGCGCCTATAGTGAAATGCATCTTTAGAATTGTCGCGAAAGAATTAAATGCAAAGCTTGCACAATTCTTTGACTCTAATCGGCAGGGTAGCCACTAGAAAGGGCTGATGCATCCCACAACTCTACAGAGAAGCTATACACTGCTCCGGAGGCCGGATTCTCTAATGTCTTAAGCCCTTTGCGGAGCCCTTTCCTATAACCGGTGTCCTTTACAAATGCGACGCCTAATGCCGTTCCAATATCCCTTACTGCATCATCGCTAATTTCAAAGCCTGTCAGACTTAAAGGAATAGGTACATCATCCGGGTTATACGGTAAATCCCTTGACGGGGAAGAAGGGTAGCCGAGATGTAGACGGTTTACACCTTGATATTTCGTTACAACATCAATTACTGTCTGTCTGAATTTCCCTAATACAGGATCTCCTGTTATTGTAACCATTTTTATCTTTTTAAATTATGGCAAGTAATTATTTAAAACTAAATGTACCGGCTGCGGAAAAGCAGAAGCATTGTACGGGTGCTGAAAATCACTTTTCTTATTCACTTTTGCGAGGCTCCCACTTATACCCAACCCCGTGAATACACTCCGCATAATCATGCACTTCACACCCTAATTAAAGATACGAATGAAACTGACCCAATTCAAGACGTTTCCATTCAGACCAATGCTAGAAATTTTCTATCAGAGTTTACCTTCTTCTGTAAATGGCACCTACTCCACAATATTCTTCTCCACACCGCCAAATATAGTTCTCCGCTGCAACAGAAAGCATTGCACCATGCCTAACACAAGCAGGCCAATAACCATCAAGCTTTGGATACTGGTTCAAAACAACACGACCTTCAGTTGCATCCTTGTCACTAGGAGGAAGCCAGGGTTTCTTTGCTCTACGATCATCTGGCAAATCGAGTAAAATACCGATTTGTATGTCGTCTCGTTTCGGAAATGGCATAAAACTCAACTCTTGTCCGCTCTCAATTTTTACTATAATTATTATCTAATTTACTCCATGGAAACCCTATGAAATAAATATGACCTCCAACCAAGTTGGAGTAGGAACTTCAACAAGGAGGGAGTCAAATGAATAATCCAAGAAAACTCTTAAAGTTTGCAGAAGTCTTCTCGGGTGTGTCAGGAGGGAGGCTATCTATCCGGGAAGCGCTATTAAGAAAAAGTAAACTACACAAACTTCTTCAGGATTTCTTTGAGCTCCGGCTTCGGCATAATCCTGAACTTGCCGTTTTCGACCAGTCCGATGTCAACGGATTTCAGCGTCAATTTCTTTTCCCCTATTTTCAACGCCTTGATAGCAAGCTCCACCGCCTTGTCTTTCGGCATGCTGTCCTTGTATTCCTCTATGAGGGCTTTCTTGGCGTCTTTTGCGCCTCTTCCGATGGCATGCGCCTTCCATTCGCGCAACGTGCCGGACGGGTCTGTTTCGAACAGGTGCGGACCGCCATCGCTGCCGGCTACCAATAAGCTGACTCCGAAAGGCCGTATACCGCCGACTTGCGTGAATCTTTGTTTTCGGTCTGAAATATCCTTGACAAGCGCGCTTATCTGTATAGGCTCGCTGTACGTTATGCGGTTGACCTGCGCGCGGACGCGGGCGTAGTCGATAAGAACGCGGGCGTCGGCAAGAATGCCGCAGGACGCAGCGCCTATGTGCTCATCAATGCGGGAAATTTTTTCCACACTTTCCGGAACCATAAGCTTCTGGACAGTGCGCGATGCTATTATGACAACGCCGCCCTCGAAAACAAGCCCGACAGCGGTCGTGGCTTTTTCAACAGCTTTGCGCGCATATTCAACCTGATACATCCTTCCTTCAGGCGAAAAGACGACTATGGCGCGGTCATAACCCATCTGCTTCATCGGCGGCTGCATTTCCATAATATCCCCTCGCCTTCGGCGAGTCGATTGCCATTTTACATTCGAAGAACCGTGAACGGTTCTTCGATGCAAGCAAAAGACAAAGTCTTTTGATGCACAGAAGGAACGTTGTTCCTTCTGATGCAACGAATGCCATAGGCATTCGTTTGTAATTGATGCACAGAAGGAACGTTGTTCCTTCTGATGCAACGAATGCCATAGGCATTCGTTTGTAATTTTAGCTCCTTCCAGTCGTTGGGAGAGCTAACTTTATTTCAATTATCTAGATACTTTTTTCATTTCACCGTATCACAGCACAGGAGGCGCTAGGCGCCACACGGATGCTGACAGAAAAACCAACACAATGTTGGCTTTTTCCGTAGAACTTTGCATCGCCATGAGGGATGCATTCTATTCAAATTAATGCAGTGTTAAGCTTATAAAACTTAGCGAGGCGGATTGATTTAAAACTTTTATTTGGAAACGTATATGCGCGCACCGAGTAGCATCACTTCATGAACTGCCTGAACATGTTTCCCATGCCTGAACGCTTCAGTTTTGCGGGCGATATGGTTTTCATCAGCTTCTTGACCTTGTTGTAATTGGAAACAAGCTCGCGGACGTCGCTTTCGCCGGTTCCGGAACCGCGGGCTATGCGGCTTATCCTTGACGGGCTGATTATTTCAGGATTTGCTTTCTCGTCATTTGTCATGCTCTGCAAAACATATTTCCATTTTTTCATTTTCTGCTCCTGAACCTCAAGGCCGCCTGGAACTCTTGTCCCTAATTTTCCGAGCCCCATCATGTCCAGAACGCCGGACAGCGGACCCATTTTTTGCATTCCCTCTATCTGGGAATAGAAATCGTCCAGCGTGAAGTCGCCTTCAATTATTTTTGCCGCTTTCTTCTCGTCAACGACGCTTCGCGCTTTTTCGAGCAGCGTTTCCAGATCAGGAAATCCGATAAGACGGCCGACAAATTTTTCCGGGTTGTAGATTTCCATGTCTTCAGGCGTTTCTCCAAGGGTTATGAATTTTACTTTCGCGCCGGTTTCGCTGCACGCAGTCAATGCGCCGCCTCCTTTGGCTGTCGCGTCCAGCTTGGTGACTATGACATCCGTTATGTCCAGCGCTTCGTGAAACGCAGATGCCTGCTGCTTGGCGGCCTGGCCTATGTCTGCAGGAATCACAAGTATCCGCTCGTCCGGATTAAGTATGGAAGAAAGCGATTTGATTTCGTTAATCAATTCTTTATCCAACGCGTTTCGCCCGGAAGAATCGACAATCAGGATGTCGCCTTTCAGCTTCAACGCATTCTTCAGAATTTTAGACGAGTTTTTTTCGCCCTTCTCGCCGTAGAACGGAACGTCTATTTTTGCAGCCAGCTGCTGGAGCTGCTCGAAAGCGGCCGGCCGGAATGTGTCGCAGGCCACAAGAAGCGGTTTCAATCCGCGCTTCTGATAAAACCTTGCGAGTTTGGCAGCTGTTGAGGTTTTTCCGCTGCCAAATAATCCGGCAAGCAGGATTTTCTTCGGCTTCATCTCGATTGCGGATTTTTTTTCTCCAAGAATCTTGGTCAGCTCTTCGAAAACAACCCTGATGACATGCTCTTTACGGGTAAGTCCAGCAGGAAGTTTTTCAGCAAGCGCCTTGTTTTTTATCCCTTCGCTCAACTTCAGGACCAGCTCAACGTCCACGTCAGCAGAAAGCAACGCGCGCTGTATATCGCGGACAAGCTCTTCGACGGCGTCCTTGTCGACAACGCCCAGCCGCGCCAGTTTTTCCAGACTTGCTCTCAGTTTTGATGATAAAGATTCCAGCATAGTAATTATGTCTCATGCAAACAATTAAATACGAAATCTCACGAAGCCATCTCTTTGAAGAGCTCTGTAATCTGCTGCCCTTTTTTTCACGCCTTCATAGACTTGTGACCCTGCTAAAGTTCCTTCTTTGGACAGCTGTGTAACTACGGCCCTTATCAATCCTGTATTAGTCGGGTCGTAAAGTGAATCCCTTAAATAAGTTGCTTCTTCAGTGCTCCCAGTCATGGAGGCATCTCCGAGAGCTGCTAATCTCTCAATTACTTCATCATGAATCCCTTTACTTTCTAGGTATGCAAAAAGCGCTCTTGCCTGTGAACTTCCATATCGCACAGATACAAAATCGTGAACTTTTGAATCTTCCCTGTCTGTAATTAGTGTGACACTAACCCCAGTATTGCGCATGGCTTCTAAAGTTCTTTGCGCCTCACTGCTTGAGGGATAAAAACCTATAATAATGACTTGTCGTGTTATAACTTCGCCTGTTTCTTTACCGTCCCTAGGAAGATGTATTCTAGATTCCCGTGTCTTTAGTCTAGGCAACCATAAGTACCAATTTTCCTGCAATGCATATCCTACATTAATTCTTTTAGTTCTTATCAATTGCGCAGAAGCAATTAAACTGCCTGAATCCCTCCCGCATATGGCTACAATAGTTCCTTGTGGCGGTTCTCCAATTGTTGACCTTCTGTAAAGTGACAGATATCGTTGTAAAAGATTATCTATAATCGTACCTCTTCTTCTGCTTTCTTCTTTGGTTTGAGCTAATTCTTCTCCAAGTTGCTTAACCTTCCCTCTTTGAAATCTAATCTGTTCTCCAGCACCTGATAATTCCTTTTGCAATTGACCGACAATTGTTTCCTTTCCAGCTAACTGCTGCTGCGCACTCTCCAATTCCCGCTGCAGTCTTTGGGCAAGAGAAGCATTTTGAGCTAACGGTTCTTTTAATGAGTCTCTTTCTCTCTCTGCCTGTTCAAGTTCTGTTACCCTTATAGCCAATTGACGTTCTCTTTCTGCAAGTGCCGCATACTCTGTTCTTGGTACTGCATCTTGCATCTGTTCCCTAAGCCTTCTGTTCTCTGATTCCAATTGCTCGGCTTTCGCAGCATCTTTCTTAGCTTTTGCTGCTTCTCTAGCGCTTACGTTTCTTTGACGTCTGGCTTCTCTCAGATCCTTGGCAAGACTTCTGTTTGCCCAGCGATAAAGTATATGAACAGGATTGAAATCCATGTTCTTACTAAGAAGGAAATATTTTTAAACCAATCCTGTCATGCTGCAGCTTTTTCATGGGTAGGACGTTTTGTAAATACAGACATGCTATAATCGCTAAGACCTAATTTTTCAGCTTGTTCTTGCGCTTGATGCCACCAGCTGCTGCGTTCTTTATCTGTTCTTGCGTTTACCAAAAAGTTAAGGTACATTGACAGGACAAGCCTGTCCGCACTCTCTGTCAGGGGTCTTTCGCCTTCTGACAGATGATCTTTTGGTTTTCTTGGCTCTTCTGCCAGATACCTATCTACTAATTCTCTTGTCCTTTTGCTCAGCAAAGCCCTGCTGTAATGTTTGCCCCTGTACATAAAACTGATAATTATTGCAAGATTAGGTTTTAATTGTTATAATTGTGTCCTTCAGTATAAATCGCATTACGCTGCAATTACATTTTTAACGGCGCAAACCAATAAAAATCTTTACCGTATAGTATCTGCATGAACGAAGGCAGAGGTATCGTTTTCAAACCAACGGAAGATTTATGGCCATATTTTGGGCTCAAAGCATTCGAAAGAAGGAACTTTGACGCCTTGATAGAACCCAATAACGGAGAGATTTAGAAACACAGAGGTCTTCAGGCATACAATGCAATACTATATACTGGCATTGCTGCGGGTGTGCTTCTTGCTATTTCTTATTCGGCGAGGTAGAATTGATAATTAAGCAGTGCCATCCACTTATTCTCATACACCCAGTAGACACAACCACTTATTAACTTTGCCGCTGATTTATTAGATATGGTCATCAACTGGCTCGAATGGTCCAAAGAGGCATTTGAAAGGGCAAAATCAGAAAAAAAGCCGGTGCTTCTTGACATATACGGCGTCTGGTGCCATTGGTGCCATGAAATGGACCGTACATACGAGGATTCTGATGTCGTCAGAATAATCAATGAGAATTTCATTCCGGTGAGGGCCGACACGGACAAAAGACCGGACATAAACGAACGATACAACCAGGGCGGCTGGCCATCGACTGTTTTCCTGACAGACGAGGGGAAAATAATAACAGGCGCGACATATCTAAGGCCGAGGGAGATGCGGTCATTGCTTCTTCAGGTTTCCAAGCTGTATGAAGACAGCGGCTCTAAAGTAGAAGGAGACGTTCTAAGCATAAAGCCGAAACCTGCAAAAAAGGCTGGCATAAGCGATTCTATATCCGCGGAAATTCTTGAGGCGCTTATAGAAAATTTTGACATCGACTACGGCGGCGTCGGCTTCGGGCCAAAATTTCCGCTGTCGGATGCAGTTGAACTGGCTTTTCTCAAATACAGGAAAACAAAAGACAAAAAGCTGCTGAAGTTCGCGACCATGACGCTGGACGGCATAATCGGGGCAATGAACAGGCCCGTTAGCGGCTTGCTGGATAACGAAGAAGGCGGGTTTTTCCGGTACTCTGTTTCTCGGGACTGGTCGCTGCCGCACTACGAAAAAATGCTCGAGACAAACGCAGGCCTGCTTATCAATTGCCTGCATGCCTATCAAATTACCGCAGACGAAAAATACAGGAAGGCGGCTGAAAAAACAATAGGCTACATAAAAAATTATTTGTCAAATCCCGAAGGCGGCTTTTACGGTTCGCAGGACGCCGACGGAGAGGATGCATACTATGGGAAACCTATCGAAGGGCGCAGGAAAATGGAGCCTCCGTTTATAGACAAGACGATTTATACAAACCTGTCGTCGCTAATGGCTGCTGCATTTTTGGAAGCGTATCTGGTTCTTGATATCGAATACTGCAAAGAGTTTGCACTCAGGACAGTTGAATTCCTGCTGCAAAACTGTTACGATAAGGACAAAGGCATGCTTCATTATTATAACGGCAAGGCCAATATTTCTGGTCTCGCAACAGACAACATCTATTTTATGAGAGCCCTTCTTGACTGCTCTATCTATGACAAAAAATATCTGGAGCATGCGGAAGCATTAGCAAGGTTTTTAATTGAAAACCTTAAAGAAAAAGGCGGCGCATTTTTTGACCGGATAAAGGGCGATGATGACATAGGGCAACTGCGGATGAGGAATAAGCCGATAAATGATAATTCTGTTGCGGCTGAATGCTTTCTTATGTTAGCTGTTTTTACGGGCGATGAATCGTACAAAAAAATCGCCGAGGAAATTCTGGAAGATTTCTCTGCAGAATACAAGAGGTACGGCATTCATGCGGCCGGCTATGCATTGGCGATAGAAAACTTCATCGACCCGGTAGAAATTGCTGTTGCCGGGATGAAAGATGAATTATTGAAGATGCTGAAATATTTCGAGCCGAGAAAGATAATCGTCTTCATAGATTTGGAAAAAGACAGGGCTATGGCAGAGAAGAAAGGTTATACGGAAGAAGGCGTTTACGTGTGCCACAAGATGGCGTGCAACAAATTTGTCAATGCGGACGAAGCGATAAAATATCTTGAAGGGAAGTAAGGCCTCCTAAAAAGGGTTTTGTAAACTCTTCGGTTGTATTTAAGTGGTCAAAAGCAATAAAAATCTATGCCTAATGTGAGCATAAAAGTCAGTAATTATGTAATTGCGACAAGAAATATTGGCGATATCCAAGTACGTGCTGTCGGCTTGGTGAAGAATGTTTCAGCAAGAGAAATTGTTGTCTTCTTCATTGGAGCAAACAAAACTGTAAAAACTGATGGCAATCATGTTGCTTATCTAAATATTAAAAAAACTGGTAAACCATACAAGAAGAAAATATGCAACATATGTCATCTATTGAAAGACATGAAAGAGTTCGATATCAATCAAACTGATGCAAAGGGAAGAAAAACTACCAGACCAAGCTGTAAAGTATGCAGAGTAAAGATAGATGGAAAGCCTCTAACACCCGCAGAAAATAGAAGATTGAATGCTATGACACCCAAAGACATATTTACGTGCCCGATATGCCAGAAAACATCCATCGTAAGAGTTACTGCTAATTTGGTAAAAGACCATGACCACATTACAGGAAAAGGGCGGGTGTGGATTTGTGATAGTTGCAATACTGGGTTAGGTAGATTCAAAGATGACATCAAGTTACTTCAAAGGGCGATTGACTACTTGAAAAAATACTCTGTACACAAATTTAAGATTCAATCAGAGACGTGAGCCTATTTTTAATTCCGATACGTTTTCTTGCTATTTCTATGTATTCTTTTGATATATCACACCCGATAAACTTTCTTCCATTCAACAGTGCCATTTTACAAGTAGTTCCAGAACCACACATGGGGTCGAATACTATATCTCCCCTATTTGTCCATGACAATATGTGGTCTTCAGCAAGTTTTTCAGGAAAAACAGCAGGATGCTGAAATGCGATTTTATCACTTGTTGTTCCGCCAAGTCCAACTGCATATTCCCATATATTGACCTTTACTTTTTCCTCGTTCAGTTTTCCGAGAGTTTTTTTGTTTATTCCGTCGGGGCGTTTATTGAATGGCAACATTTCAAACCCCGACCTTACTGTTTTGGTCATTAGGGGGTTGAATGTTCTTGGTTTTCCTTTTGAAAGAATTACCATAAATTCAAAACAATTGGTATAGGCATTTTTCCTCATGAATGGCGTGTTTTTCTTTTTGTAAATCATTATATCGTGGACATTGAACCCAACACCCTTGAAAAATAACGTCTGCTTAAAGGTTGTGAGACTGACATCACCATTTCTTCTGTCGCCAACTACCCATACAACAACCCCGCCCTTTTTTGTGACCCTAAATAATTCTTTTGCTATGTTCTCAAAATCAAATTTGTACCCATTGTAGTTTCTTAAATCGTCATAAGGTGGTGATGTCACTGTTAAATCAACAAAGTCTTCAGGCATCTGTTTCATTAATGCGAGACAATCCATAGCATATAATTTATTCACTTCCATAACCACACCTATTTTTTAAGTTCTTTCTTGATTAATTTCTCGATAAATTCTCCAATGCTCATGTCATTTTTAAGAGCTAACATCTTTGCTTCTTTCCACAAATCTTGGTTTATCCTTATACTCGTTGTTTCTCTGTTGTTAGAATTAACTTCTGGCATAGTAATGTATTAATGTAGTTAAGTATTTAAAGGTTGATTTTCTTTCCATCCGGGTTGCTTTAAGTTAATAAAATCTCCATCCGCTTTAGAGTTTCGTCTTACGTCATCTTTCACCAGCCGAAGAGTTTACAGAGCACTAAAAAGATATCTTCTTATTTCTCTTTTTCAGTCTATTTGTATGAATCTCCTTTTTGGCACGGCCGGCATTCCGCTGAGCACGGAAAACAGGAATACGATTAATGGGATTAAGCAGGCCAGAAAATTGGGCTTAGACGCTATGGAATTGGAATTTGTGCAAAGCGTTAATATTAGTATGGACAGGGCACCAGAAGTTAGAAAGGCCGCTAAAGAAAATTCTGTCACACTTACCTGCCATGCGCCTTATTACATCAACCTCAATTCTCTGGACAGTGCAAAGCTTGAAGCAGGCAGGCTTCGCTTACTGAATGCCGCGAGGATTGCAAATTTATGCGGAGGGTGGAGCGTTGCATTCCATCCGGCTTTCTATCACAAAATGCCCGCGGATAAAGTATACGAGAACGTGGAAAAGCAGTTGTCTGCTGTCATGAAAATCCTGAAGGACGAAGGCAATGAAATATGGATTCGCCCGGAAGTGATGGGCAGGGTTTCGCAATTCGGGACTCTGGAGGAAATAATAAAGTTGTCCCAGAATATTGAAAACGTTTTGCCGTGCGTTGATTTCGGGCATCTTCATGCGCGCGATGGAAAGTACAATACATATGAGGAATTTTGTTCTGCACTTGCTTTACTGGAGAAAGAATTAGGACGGTATGCTCTGGACAACATGCACATCCATATAGAAGGCATTGAGTACAATGACAAAGGGGAAAGGTTTCATAAAGAGCTGGATGATTCGGACATGAATTACAGGGATTTGGCCAAGGCATGGAAGAATTTCAAAATCGGCGGCGTTGTGATTTCCGAAAGCCCGAATATCGAAAAAGACGCGATGATGCTGAAGGGGATTCAGGAGGATAGTATCTAAATTGATACTGCTTTCATTCCCTTCCAGTAGCTGATAGCATCTTGTAAAAAGCTTTTATATGCGTTTGACTACATATAGTTAACAACTTTTAAGAAGTTTTAAAAGTTGTGGAAGATGAGTGTATGGCGACGGCGTATGCGCAGGCAGTTGAAAAAACGATAGACAAGTTCACAGAGGTTGCTGTTTCTCCTTATGTAAAAAATTTTGATGTTAATCGCCGCGAGAGACTGCTGCGACTGCTGCCTAAGGATGCTAAACTCCTAAAGTTCCACCAGTCGTTATGCCCTGGATGTGTGGACGAGGAAAAGTTCGACGATATGAAAATAGATTCTGTTACGTATGCACGGCACGGAAAGGTCTGGGTAGCCAAAGAATGCGCGGAGCACGGCGTATTCCGCGAGCTTTCGTGGAGCGATTATGAGATGTACCGCAAAGCTGAACGTTTCCAGGACCCCGGCATAAAGATACTGAACCCTAATATTGACAAGTCGCAGTTTGAAATCAACTGCCCTACGGACTGCGGTCTTTGCGTTGAACACGAATCGCACACAGGGCTTGGAAACATAGTTGTAACAAACCGCTGCGACCTCACGTGCTGGTACTGCTTTTTTTACGCTAAAGAAGGCGAGCCGGTGTACGAACCTACGATGGACCAGATAAAATTCATGCTGAAGAGGATGAAGGATGAGAAGCCCGTTGGATGCAACAGCATCCAGTTCACGGGCGGCGAGCCGACCATAAGGGAAGATTTGCCGGACATCATCCGCGCTGCTAAAGAGATTGGTTACGGTCATGTGCAGCTGAATACCAATGGCATCAATCTGGCCCGCGACCCGAACCTGGCAATGAAGCTGCACGAAGCGGGCGTTTCTAACCTGTACATGAGCTTCGACGGTCTGACGCCGCAAACAAACCCCAAGAATTACTGGGAGGCGCAGCAGGCGCTGGAAAACTGCTACAAAGCAAACATAGGCATCGTGCTCGTGCCGACGGTTATCGGCGGCGTCAACGACCACGAACTTGGGGACATAATAAGGTTCGGGATGGGAAATAATCATGTTGTGCGCTCCACAAACTTCCAGCCCGTGTCCCTTGTAGGCAGGATGCCGGACATACTGAGAAAGAGACAACGCATAACGATACCGGGCGCGATAAAGCGGATAGAAGAGCAGACGGACGGGCAAATAGGAAGAGAGGACTTCTTCCCGGTCCCGTGCGCAAAGCAGATAACTGATTTTATCGAAGCTGTCAAACAGGAACCAAAATACAGATTGTCTATACATTTCCAGTGCGGCATGGCGACGTACGCATTCAGGGAAGGCCAGAACATGATTCCCATAACAAGATTTTTCGATGTCGAAGGGTTCTTTGAATATCTGGACCAGCTGACAAAAGAGCTGAGGGACTCGAAACACAGGAAGATAAAAACGCCGATTGTCATGGCAAAGCTGGCGCTGAACCTGAAAAAATTCGTTGACGAGGAGAGAAAACCAAAGAGCCTCAATTTTGTGAAGGTCATGCGCGGGGCCGTGCAAGGAGGCAATTATCACGGCTTGGCTGATTTCCACAATAATTCTCTCTTCATTGGAATGATGCATTTCCAGGACCCGTACAACTGGGACATAGACAGGATACATAAATGCGATATTCACTATGCGACGCCTGACGGACGCATACTGCCGTTCTGCACGTTTAACGTTATCCCTGAGCTTTACCGTGACAGGATACAGAGAAAATTCTCCATACCTGCAAGCGAGTGGGAGAAGAGGGCGGGCAAGAAATTAAGCGACGACAAGCATCACCGAAAACTAACGCCTGAAGAGATGCGCGCGATAAAGGACAATTATGACAAATACAGGCGAACGCTGGCGAAGCCGGATCTGGAGCCGGACTGGGGATACGAGGAAATGGAAGACGACGAAATCATGAAAAAAGAGCTTGCGGCCGGAAAAGACAATCATAACATCCATGACGCCGGATTTTTGCCGCTTGAAACAATACTTACCGGCGGAATGATTGCAGGCGCGAGCAAGGGCGGTTTCGCATATGCGCCGTCACCGCCAAAGGCGATTGAATCTGAAAAAGCCGGCGGTTGCGGGTCTGGATGCGGTTGCGGCGTGTAAGAAATTAATTAGTATTTGTTTTTCTCTCTACTTTTTCTTCAAATGGTTATATGCCTGGGATAAAAAAATTCAAAATCAAAAGAAAAATCAAATTGCATAAAGGCATGAAGATAATGATTATGTCGGAAAACAGCCTTAGAAAAGACTGGGATAATAAGTACGATGAAAGATGGGACAAAAGTAGAGCTCGGGGAAAAGTACGAAGGATTTATTCCGCCTGTTTTACGAAGTGCTACTCCAGATAAATAATTTTTCCTCCTTAATAATTAGTGAGTTCTATGATCTGGTTCTTCAAAAAGAAAAACAAGAATGAAAGTAAGCCTGAAGAGATGGAAGGAGTTAAGTCTGAAGAGCAAATAATTGAAATGCCACAGCAAAATCCTTCTATTGAACCTGCACCTATCTCGGTTACACCTACTCCTCCAAAAAAATTCAAAGTCCGTTATGAATGGAAGAAATGCATTGGCTCTGCGGTATGCGAAGCAGTTGCGCCGCAGCATTTCAGAGTTGAAAATGGCAAAGCAACTTTAATTGGCTCGAAGATTACTGACGAAGCGAACAAGATTTACGAGAAAGAAATCACGGAAGCGGAGCTGGATGCAAACAGGATGGCGGCAGACGGATGCCCGCCGAACTGCATACACGTCATAAATATAGAAACAGGCGAGGAGATTGCGCCGAAGAAGTGACATCACCTGCTGTAGTTTCCTGCCGTTTCTCTTCCTAGTTTTTCTCTTGTTTCTAATTGTCCTGCTATCCTTCCAGCCATTCCATAAACAGTTTCTGGATCACTCTGAAACGACATCCACTTCAAAACTTCAATCCCAATTTCTCTTGATTTAGTTAAGCAATAGTCCATTAATAGCTGTGCTGTTCTCCTATCTTCAGGCGGAAGTAACTGCAAAGTTTTATAAAGTTCTGGCACATCTTTGAATTTTCGCACTGTAGCACTTATACCTGATGCCGCTCTAAAATCATATTCTGTTGACATGCCATTTTCTCCCGTATAGTGTGAATTGAATAAAGCTTTCCTAAGATACGTCTGCATGAATCTGTTGTCTTCAGGCGAAAGTCCTTTTAATTGCTGTTCCATAACTCTTAATGTATTGCCTTGTGGGGTTTGTGTCTCTCGCACAGAATTCCACCATCTTATAAAGGCCATATCTTCAGGCGCTTGAAGATAATCAATAGAAAGTGCGTTTAAACTTGCATCGGGACCTTTATTGTCAACATACCTTATCATCCCCTCCTCTATGATTACATGACCTCTATCTCTTAAGGTCGATAATACATCCGTAATCGAAGTTGCCTTTATACCTAGTCTAGCAAGCGATTCATACAATTCTTTTCGAGGCACTGCTTCTTCTGAAGCATGTTGCTGTAAATAATCGAGTATAACAGGTTTGACAGTTCTGCGTTGCGCTTTCGTTGATGCTTTTGGAGACGGTTCTGTGCCATCGTATCTGATTCTTCTTCTCCTGCCAGAAAACCTTCCATCTCCTTTCACTGCTGTCATTAAACGACTGACATCGCCATCATAAGCAGAAACGAGAGGGCGTAACTCATCATAACCAATTTCTTGTCCTTGGCGCTGCATTACATAAGATTTTATTGTGCTTACAGCTTCTGTACGTGTCAGTTGCGGTGCTCCATCTCTGGTCTTAGAAGCAGATGTCCTAGCTGCGACAACTATGGTGAATGGGGTTGTATTACCGTCGCCAGTTACAACTTCTTTTTCTAGTAAGCGTCTTACAGCACGAGACATTGGAAGTTGCTCCCCTCTTGCTATAGCACGATAAACTTCTGCTTCTTTCGTGCCTTCCCTCACCATGGGATGCAATGGGATTTCTTCTTGTGGGGACTCTGTTTGTATAAGTCCAGTCAGATAATTTTCGGCGTCGGGTTCTGTCTGGGATGTTCCTGCCGCATTGTCTCTTGCATAAGCGCTGCCAAACTCCCTATCTATGCCATCTAAAGATAAAAGCATTTCTCTTATGGCTGGTATAGTAGATTCGTGAGACCGATAAACTGTAATACCATTTAAGCTACTAGGAACTAGAATGCCAAGTTGTACAGCATATTCAAGCAAAACTGGAGCTTCCTCCCTGTAAGGCACAGGAAACATATGTGCATCTTCTGCTGTCGCATAAGAACCAGGTTTTGAAAAATGCTTTAGTATTCCTCGACCTAAAGCGAGATTCATTTCTCTCAGGGTTCTTCTTCTTACTTCAGGTTCTTCTGTAGCAAATCTTTGTATTTCCTCAAAATATTGCCTTGCCACAACTCTTTTGGAAGGGTGTCTTGATTTGTTCAGTGTGTCTGGAGCTATTTCTCTTCCATTTGTGTGCGATTCCCGCATGTCCCGGGCTACATTCATCGTACCTTTAGAAAACGGGAAGCCAAAAGCAGATTTAAAGGCAGCTGCATAGCCACCTTCGACATGAATAATAACAGCATAATAAACTTTAGGGTGATTAGCACTTATCGCACTTTTCCGCAACCCATCGACTCCTTCTTGCACACGTACCCTTTTCAATTGTTCGATAATTTCTTCTCTTGTCCAGTCCGATCCATGTTGTGACCTAGCAGGCTTTAATCCTAATTTTCCCCTCTGTTCCATATAATGCTTCGGACTTATTCCTGCAAAGGCTGCACCCTCTCTATCGGTTAGGCCCAATTCATGCGCTACTTTTATTCTTTCTATTTTTTCGTCAGAAATTCTTGCTGGCATATCTTGCGAGTTCTTTGGATTCTATTTAAAGGCTTCTATTGAGGTGGTCACTGAAGCATCGTAGCCAAATCGCCTCTTCTTTGAAATTCCACACATACGCCTGTGAGTTGCCCCCACATGCCGTAGGTTTGACTTAGCCTGAGCCTGGCTGCTTGTAAATTGCCATACGGCAAATCTGCACTCGTGGTCGTCATTGAAAAATGATGAGAAGAATATCTGCCGAAATCCCGTAAGTACCTTTCAATTTCCTCTGCCGCTGCGCGCAATAATTCATCATGATAGGGGCTGCCGGGAGGCGGCAGCCTATATCCGCTTTCCCTCTGCTCAAACACAGCAAATGGATAAGCACCAACCGCCTGTTCCAGCCTTTCAACAAATTCCGGAACAATCAAATATCTGTCATCAACCTGAAACGACAGCCAGCCTTCGCTTAGATGACTGTTGGCTGTAATTTGCACTCTTCTATCCCCATGTCTGCGATTATCCAGATGCCCGGAACAGCTGGAGATGGTATCTGCAAAGGGAAGTTTATTCATTTCAACTACCAGGTCTCGTATTGGATAATCTATGTCCTTTAATTTTACATGAGCGGGGAGCATTTTCATCAACTCGGAATCAATAACTTCCTGCATTTTGCCGCATAGCCTGATAAGCAGCTTCTGGATTGCTTTGGACTGACATTCTTCTAAGCCTTTCCAACCCGACTTCTCTTGGTAGTCTGCGAAGCAGGTACTCTCCCAGCGTATCCGCAGTTCTAGGGTCTTCAGGCGGCAATAACTGCAGTGTTGCACGAAGCTCAGGAGGAATGCCGTCTTCTCCACTATATTTGCTTATTACATCGCTTACTATTGCTGTTCTTCTGAAATCAGGATTTCCCGGTTTGCATAAAACTCCAGCCAAATAAAAGGTCGCAATTCTTCTGTCCTGATAAGGAAGTCCTTGCAGTCCTTTGTCAAAGGATCTTATCGCATCGCCTTCTTGACCCTGCATTTCCAGTAGCCTTTTCCACAATAAAACTTCAGAGAAGTCGGAATCTTCTTCATGCCAACGAATTAACATTTCCCTAATGCTTTCAATAGCATTATTCGAAGCCCTGTAAGCCGTTATTCCGTTTACGCTGACAGGAACAAGAAGGCCTAGTTGCGCGCCATACTCCAATAAAAGCGGAACCTCGCCCCGATACGGCGCAGGGAACGCTTTTTTCATTTCAGGCGTTACATATGAACGGGGTTTTGAAAGGTATCTGAGTATCATTCTTGCTAAAACTCCCTGATTTTCTTTTACGGTTCTTTTTCTTGCAGCAGGCGCTTCGAGAGCAAATCTTAGTATAGCGTCGAACTGCCCTAGTCTGATAAGTGTTCCGAATACTTCTCTTTCTTTGGACAGCTTAGCAGGGTCTATCTCATGGCCGCTTTCGAGAAGTTCGTGAATGCGCTCTGCAAGATTAACAGCTCCTTTTGAAAATGGAAAACCAAAAGCTGATTCGAATGCCTTTTTATAGCCTCCGTTGACATGATATTGAATACCCCTATAAACGCCCAGATGTCTTTGTTCTATTCCACTGAAGCCGCTAATCCCTTCTTCTGTGCGAATTCTTCTCAGTTGCTCGATACTATTTTCTTGCGTCCATTGCGAATTGCCATGTTGTTTTAACTTTGTTTTTAGCCCAAGCTCCTTTTCCCACTTTACAAAGGTTGTTGGAGAAATCCCTGCAAACGCAGCTCCCGCACGTACGCTCAAGCCCAATTCATGAGCCATTCTAATTCTTTCTACGGTTTCTTCAGAAATTCTTGGTAGCATAGATTTTCTGACTTTCTTGGAATTCTATTTAAAGATTGTAAAGATTAGCTAATTGGTTGATTCAATGGCCAGATATCTCGTCCAATATGAGCGCAAGGGATGCATTGGCGCGGCCGTATGCGCGGCGGTCAACGCAGACGACTGGATAATGAACAGTGACGGCAAGGCGGATTTTGTTGGTGCTGTATTTAATGAAGCCACGCAGATGTGGGAGCGGGAAATAGATGAGTCACAGCTGGAGACTATGAAGGCCGCGGCTGAAGGTTGTCCGGCTATTGTTATACACATAACGAATCTGGAAACGGGCGAGAAGATAATTTGAGAAGTTATGAAATATGAATAGCGTATTTTCTTAGTACAGTTAGTGCCCTTTTATCTCCACCAATATTTAATTCTTCCAGACAAGCTACGCCTTGTTGTACTGAAATATAAGGCTTCTTACCACCTACTGCATGCAAAAACGCCCCTAGATAGTGCTGATTGTCAGGATGGTTTAACAATGTTAAAAGGCCTCCAGTAACTTTAGCAGATATATTTCCATAATTTTCCTCTACTGCTCTCAAAAAGCCACTAATCTGTCCTATAGCATATACTGCCCAGTCGGAACCTGACTTTGGAATTAGTCTTTTCAAAGCTGCTGGCAGGCGTGAATCACGCTCAGCTATATACGGCAGATTCGTTCTTACAATTTCACTCTGAGGGCTACCGTTCTTAGAAAACAAAGGGCCCCATACAAGGTCGGTTGTTAAGTCTGCAGGGCCGAGTGCTTGGACTGCATTTCTAACATGGGGCACTAAAGCAGTTGTAGCTACAGGTCCACTAAATTCAGCCAAATAAGTTTCCATTTCGTCGGGGTCTATTTTTTCTTGCGCTTCCAGATACCGAATAAGTCGCTCTGCATCTCCGCTTCTAAGAGAACCTTCCAGAGCTGTTCTTAATGCGTCCAGTGCATGCGCGTATTCATCACCAACTGTTTCGGTGTCCTCTGGCAAAACCTTATCAAGGAGCACTCGTTCTATTCTTCTCGACTGTTCTTCGGGAAGCTGTTCTGCAGTTTCTTGAAATCTGCTAAGGCTGGCATCCATTCTCCTTGAGATTTCATAATAAGAAGACAGGGTTGTTGCATATGCTGGGTTTTGTGGCGCTTCGGTTACATAAGGATGTTGATTATTTCCTGAAGTAGGCGCTTGTGACCCACTTTCAGTTCTTAATGAATCTAAATATCTAGTTACATCAGGAACGTTTGTTCCTGTTTTTTCCAGTTCTGCCAAGAATCGGTCGATATCACCATCTTTGTCTAAAAATCTTTCAAGCGTTCTTCCTACGTTGTTTAATGCTTCTACTTGTTCTGGAGTTGCGCCATCCGGAGGCGCAACTCTTACAGCATAATCTTCAAGTCTATCGGCCTGATTTTCTAGCAGTCTTCCAGACAATCTTCCCAAGTACTCTATAACAGCATCAATTGAAAGAGAAGGCCGAATGGCAGCTGATGGCGTGGCTTCTTTGTATTCTACAGGCGTTGGCGGTTCATGTACAGCTTCCTGTGCTCCGCCTGCTTGCGCAGTTACTTCATCTGGTAATGCTCCGGCATCTCTATACTCTGGCACAGGTGCTTGTTGCGGTTCACTTTGGGTCCTTTTTTTCGCCTTCTTGGTTCCGCCTTCTATTAATTTATGTCTCTTAAGTTTATCCAAAGTAACTGCAAGCGTGTGAGGGTTTAAACCGCTGAACTGCGGGTCTCTTATTATTTCGTCGAATGAGACCTCTCCTTCCAAACCATTTACATATGAAAGAAGCCTGTCAGCAATACTTCCTGGTTTTGTAGTGTATGCGTGGGCGTCCTGTTTGCTTCTTTCAGTTGTGACGGCTTTTCCTGTATGTGCAGCTGTTGTTTGCGTCCCTCCTACACCTTCGTACATAACTGTTCCCCAGTTTCCGGAGAATTCCCCCAGTTGTTTAATTCGAGTCATAGTATTCCAGAATAACTGGTCTGTAATCCCAGGAAATAATCGTCTTAGTATTTTGTAATCAATCTCTTCTCCTGGATGAGTAGTAAGATAGCCCTTTACTTTAGCGAGGGCTTCTGCAGGTGTTGTTTGAGTTGGGGCAGAAATAACTGCAGGTTTTGGGCCAGCTTTTTCTGTCTGTCTTGCTGGCTGTGCCCCTTCATACTTAACTCTTCCCCAGCTGCCAGAAAATTCTGGTTGTGATTTCATTCGTGTCATTACATTACCGAATTGTTTGCCTGTAACACCAGGAATCACAGCGTGTATTGCATCATAACTAATCTCTTGATATGGGTGTTCCTTAACATACGCCGTTACTATGGCTTTAGCTTGTGATGTTGTCATAGGGGCAGTTGGTTGAGTACGTGAGGAAACAGTTGCGGAATCAGGTCCTTGCATCTGCCCCTGTTTGCTGCGGACTGATGACCCTTTTATTCTTACCTTACCACGCCCATCGCTTTCTATCGCGCCTTTTTCCTTTAATCTGTACAATATATCAGTTATGGTATACACACCATATGCAGGAAATTTGTGTTTCAAGTCCTTTACAAGTGTATTTCCTCTTCGTATAGCAGCGTAAACTTCTGCTTCTTTTTCGGTCAAAGAAAATGGCAATGGGATTTCTTGAGGAACTGAAACTTCTATCTGTTTTGCTTCAGGTTTTATTGTCAAGACGCCATCCCTATATTCTACAAGGCGTTTTTCTCCCATCAGGACGTACAGCATAAAATTTACACTTATGCCGGGGAATTCTCTCCCTAATTTTTCTTTGGTGTCAATCCCCCTTCCTATAGCCGAATAATATTTTGCTGTTAACGTCCCTTCTTGTAAAGAAGAAGGCAATAAAATTTCTTGAGGGGCTGGAATTGCTGTTTGAACAACTTGTTGTACAATTACAGGTTCTGCAGGATGCGCACCGTCCGCTCCTATGCTTTCAGGAGCAACGGTTTGCTGAACTCCGGCTACTCCTTGCACATACTGTCTAAACTCCAGCAAAGCTGGCGGTCTCCATTGTTCTGGCAGGCCATTTATCATGGCATCTAACCTTGTCAGAATTTCAGCCAAATCTGCAGGATATTTTCTTACAAGTTCAGAAAGAGCTTCGTTGCGCTGGTTAGCATCAGCAAGAGCTTGGGTGAGCTGGTCTGTGAGTTTGCTCATACAATCAATAAATATACACTGTTATTTTAAAAAGCCGACTTCATGGATTGCTTTAACTAAAGGTATGCTAGAAGCCAGATTGGTTGTTTTGTGGTTATAATTGGGTATGAACCGTTGCCTAGTGCATATCCCCAGTCAAACAGCAGCAAAGAAAATCTATGTTCCGACTTACCTTTTCATCCGTTAAGTTAATAGAATCGACTTCATGGATATTTGTAATGCTTTCGTAATGGTATACTTGGTGTTACTCACACATTCAATTCCGACATGCCTTTTCTCTGGCGGATTTTCTGGATGACCTGCATCTTCAGCTCTTCAGGCATGCGCTCGAACGTGACATCTATCAGCGAATAGAATCCCTTGCCGCCCGTAACGCTTTTTAGTATTGCCTCAAAGCCGATCATCTCGGCTACCGGCAATTTTGACTGGATGGCTGCTGTCCCAAGCTCTGTGACCGTGTCTAAAATCTGGCCCCGCCTGTTCTGAAGCAGGTTCATGACAGCGCTTATCAGCTCTTCGGGCACGTCGATGCGGATGGTCTGCACGGGCTCAAGAAGCGTTGGCTTTGCACGGAGCATGGCTTCCTTGATTGCGTCGCTTACTGCCGGAAGCACCTGTGCCGGACCGCGATGGATTGCATCCTCGTGCAGCTTTGCATCGGTGAGGCGGACCTTGATAGAGCTGCACGGCTCGCCGGCAAGAGGGCCCTGCTCGGTGACGTTTTTGAACGCGTCTATGACCAGTTCTATAGTCTCGTTCAGATATTGTATGCCCTTTGTTGCGTCCAATAACATGTTATGATTATGCAGCTCGTCTATCCGCTTCGCTTCATCCCGGCTCAGGCCGTATTCGACGAACTGCGGAATAAGCTGTTTGAGATACTTGCGAACGTTCTCCTCCTTTATCTTGCCGCTTGCAAGCGCTTCGTAAACGCTTTGTTCCAGCGGCTCGACTGTTAAATAGAACCGGTTATGCTTGTTGGATGACTTGCCTTCGACTTCCGGGCTTGCGGCACGGACGGTTTCGCGGTATATAACAATCGGCGGCGAAGCCGTGATTTCAATGCCTTTGTCTTTCAGCGGCCTTTCAACTTTTGCGTCTATATGCAACTCCCCTAAACCGGAAACCAAATATTCGCCTGTCTCTTCGTCTATCTTTATGGTCAGTGTCGGGTCTTCTCTGGATACCTGGCGAAGATAATTAATCAGTTTCGGCAGGTCCTTCGGGTCTTTGCACTCAACGCTCTTTGTGACCACGGGCTCGAATATATGCTTTATTCTTTCGAACGGCTGGATCTCTTTTTCGACGTCGCATATGGTTTCGCCCGAGAACGCATCAATCAGTCCTACGATACCGACAATATTACCGGCGGGTATTTCTTCCATCTGTATGCGCTGCGGACCCTTGTATATTGAGACCTGCTGGATATGCGCTGTTTTGTGCTGCCCTATCATCCTCACTTCCTGGCCGCGTTTTATGGTGCCGGAAAACAATCGTGCTGTAGCAACGATGCCCGCATGAGGGTCCGGGACGACTTTTGTTATTATTGCCGCAAGGCCGCCTTTGTCGTTCAGGTTTATCATGTCCTGCCCTTCAGGCGCGTTTATGTCGCCGTTCCAGACTTTTGGAAGACGGTACTTTTGCGCGTCTTTCGGATTAGGCAGATGGGTGACAACCATGTTGAGGACTATTTTGTGCAGCGGAATCAGCTTTGAAAGTTCTTTGTCCTTTCCCTGTTCTGTGTAATCGATGATGTCCTTGAATGTTATCTTTTCCTTTTTCATCAGCGGTATGGAAATCGCCCACTTTCTGAATGCAGAGCCGAAAGCCACCGAGCCGTTCTCTACGTTGACAATCCATTTTTCTGCAAATTCCTTTTCCACATATTTTTGTATCAGCATGTTGACCTGCATTATTATTTTTACAAAACGCTCCTGCATCTGCTCAGGCGTGAGCTTCAGCTCGCGTATCAGACGGTCGACCTTGTTTATGAACAGAACGGGCTTCACGCGCTCGCGCAAAGCCTGGCGGACCACGGTCTCGGTTTGCGGCATGACCGTCTCGACGGCATCGACCAATATTATAGCGCCGTCAACAGCGCGCATCGCCCGCGTGACATCGCCGCCAAAATCCACGTGTCCTGGCGTGTCTATGAGATTTATCAGGTAGTCTTCGCCTGCAACGTGGTGCACCATGGAAGCGTTGGAAGCGAATATAGTGATGCCACGCTCCTGCTCCTGCTTGTCAAAGTCCATGAACAGCTGCTGACCGGCCAGTTCTTCTGATATCATGCCCGCGCCCGCGAGAAGGTTGTCCGAGAATGTAGTTTTTCCGTGGTCAATATGCGCAGCGATAGCTATGTTCCGTATCTTCTCCGGCTTGTGCATCAGTTCCTTTATTATCTGCATCCTGTCTTTCTCTGCGATATTGGACACCTATCTTTTCTTATAACATGACTCACTATTTGGTATATATTCAGTTTGCTGTCTGTCTTATAGTTTTAAAAATTCAAGAAGCAGGGTAAAAAATAGATTATCTTCACCCTTACTTCATGTCAATACGCTTGCGGTATAACCATATGTAGTTGTTGCCGCTCTTTTTAAAGTTTTTGGAGAAATCGGTGATTGTGACAACATCGGAATTATACAGGGCTCTGGAAGAAGGATTGGAAATTGCAGAAAGCGGTTCTCCGGAAGAGATAACCAACTGGTACAGGCAAAGGTTTGAGCCACTATGGAGGGTGCTGTACCCTGTAGGGGCTACGCGAGACGCTTTCGGTTATGATTGCGACAGGGTTGCGAATAATATTTCCTATATCTCTAGTTTTCCTCAGAAGAAGGATGCATTCTTAAGAGAGGCGCACAAAATTTTTGAGGGGCTGCAAAAACCATAGAACAAATTACCTCGCTCCCATAGCTTCTCTCTCGATTCTTTCCTTTTCCTTGACTGCGAAGCTTTCCATGCCTTTGTACGAGCCCAGTATTTCCTGTGACAGAGATTCTGCAATAGACATTTTTTTGTTGAAGCGCCGCCTGTATGCACCCTGCGCCAGGTTTCTCAGCGCCTTGTCCAGGCGCCTTTGCGGGGCTGTTATAACGGCATCACGCGCCATGATGCTGCCGAGCTGATAAGAAATTATTTCCTCGGCCAGCGCGGCATTTTCTATTGCGCGCACAAGAACTTCGAGCGGGTTTTTATTTTCGGTTTTCTCGACAATATCAAGGGCCTTTTCAACTGCGCGGAGGGCTGTTATATAGCCGCCGCCAAAACGGCCCGACGTGAGCTTGTGTTTCCTGCCCTGATGACCGGAAACCATGAGATGCAGAGCCACTCTTTCAACCAAATTTATCTTTGACTTGTGGAACCTGTGCTTCTGAAGCGAGCCGGCGCTTCTCGGTATAAGCTTCGGCTGCAGATTGATGTACGGGCGGAGACCAAGATCATTCACGACCACGTTTGAATCCCATTTCCCGAAAAGCCTGAAATTGACCGGCGGCCTTGAGGCGGGTTTTGATGTTTTTTTCTTTTCTGCCGTCGGTTTTTCTTTGGTTATCGGTTTGCCTGTTGTTGCAGTCCTAGGTTCAGGCTGGTTGATATTTGGTTTTACTTCCTCGCTCATAATTATCACGCCAATAAATTACTTCACGGGCTTTTGTTTCTTCCCGATTCTTACCATCTCAAGGGAGACATCATTGACCTTCAGGACAAGCCACTTAACGCCCCACATGCTGCCTACGGCTCCGCCCTGGCTGCCGCCTACGCCGCCGACCAGAACCTGGTCATGCTCAGTAATATAATTTATTGCTCCGGTGCGTGGCACGAAGGCGGTTATCTGCTTGCCGTTTTTTATAAGCCTCACACGGACGCATTTCATAAGGCCGGAATGCGGCTGCTTCTGCTCGACAATGCGCTTCTCCAGGACGATGCCTTTTGCCATCGGCGCGCCTTCAAGAGGGTCCATTTTCTTGCGTAAATTAAGCATGCGGGTGCGGTATTTTACCTTCTTCCACCTGAATCTTTTCCTGTCTTTCTTCAGTTTTCTAGCTGCAAATTCGCCTGCCATACAATCAGCTAATCATTGGTGGTTAAATATTTAAATTAGGTATGCCAGAAAGCAGCGAAATTCTTAACAACTATGCAATCTTAAATCTTTCCAAGATATAAGCAACGTCTTCTTTTGTTCTTGGTAACCTTGGAAGATTCATCTCCCTTAAGCGATAATCTACAGCTTCACTTTGTCCTGCTGCTGTTCCTGGTTTGAACATCATATAAGTTCTAGATAATTCTTCTGCATCTTGATGGCTAAACTGCATTGCTAATGCAGAATGCGCCCCTGACAAGTCTAGATGATTTCCGAGAGAACCTGTATACGGGTTAGCCCTTTCCATAAGCACAAAGATTGTATACCTGTCAAGTTCTTCTGCAGTAAAAGGCATTTCTATATCTGGAGCAGGCATAGAAGCTGGCTGATAATCGTCGAGCTTTCTTCTCGCAGATTCGATAGCCTTCCTTATCATGCTTAATTCAATGTCCTGCGTTGTAGAACCAGCATCGTACGCTACACCTACACTTACATTTCTTAGCCCTTGTTTTTCAATAGCCTGTTTAGCAACATCAACAAGCCCGGAGTGAGCAGCACCCATAGACACAAGATACCTTATTTCTGGCAATTCGTATAAGCCGAGAAATCGTCTTAGCAAAAGATTATTTATGTTAGCAACTGTGATTGATGCCTCGCCCTCTCTTAAGTAGGAATGAAGTGCCAATAATAAAAGGGTATTACCTGCAGATTTTTCGGCCGCCTCTAATTGTCCCATTTCGAATTTTGACATCATTTCGTTTCTATGTTGCAAAGATTGGAAAAGAGCCGTACGCATAGGCGTCTGAGCCGCTTGGGGCGTTCTTTCCAGAAGACACAATGCCTTTTCTTTTTCAAAAAGCATTCCAAGCTCTTCTTCCAAGAATTCTCTAGTTCCAGGAGATTGCGAGAATATTATCTGTACAGTTGGGTGCTGCCTTAAATCTAGACCAAGCATGTTATAAATTTCAAGCCTTGTTGCACTTTCAGAAGGAATACCAGGAATTTCATAGCTTACTGCATGCGCGCCAGCGATGTACGGCGCCATTTGTCTGGCGTCTTCTGCTGTCTGATGAGAGCCAAGATAGAAAGCTATTTCTATGCGAGGCAATCTGCCAGCATAGGCGGTGGTGTCCACTAATCCCTCGGGTCTTGGAAGCATCTCGAATAGCCTGCTATCTGCAGATTCACCTAGAAGAATCTGTCCTGCGAAAGGATTTGCAAGTCTTCGTGCAACTGATTTTCTTAGCTGTTTTCTATATTCGTTCATATCAAGTGGCTTATAGAAAAAGTTTTTAAATACAACAGGAATCCTACTTGACCTTCAAACTGTCTATATCAAACAGCCGCTTCAGGAACTTGTTGATGATTTTTATGTTCCTGCCCCCCTTGCCTATCACTTTTGCGCGGTCTGACTGGCGTATCTTTACCTGTATGTTCTTGCCATTTATTTCCGCTTCCTGCGTTTCAGGGATAAGATTTTTCACAAATTCTTTCAGGTCGGGAGAATATTCAAAAATCTTGATGCTTTTTTTGAAAAGTCTTTCCGCGCCCTTTATCTTTGCGCCCTGGCGGCCGACAGAAAGGCCGTATTGCCCGTGCGCCACGACAAAATAAATTTCGTCGCCGTCGGTTATGCAGTCAACGACAGACGAGCCTGTCATATTCTGGAAAAAACTCATCGCCTGTATCGTGCCAGAATCTAGAGTTACTTTCATTCTCCCCTTGCCTCCGGCAAGTCGAGTGCCATATTATTATAATGCATTCTAAGAACTCCCGGATTATTTTTATTTTGCTATAATTAATTCGCTTTTGTTTATAAATAGACAACTTGTTCTGTTATATTTTTATTAGATGCAATCGTATATAATAATCAATCTTATCATGTTAGAATTAGCTTATTCTGGATACCCTACGATGGCCACAGTGAACGGCTTGCCGAGCTTGGTGCCAAGCTGCTTCTGGTCGCCTTCGAACATTTCAATTTTCACGCCCTTCGGTACTTTTTCCATTATGAATGAGGGGCAGTTGCTTGCAGCTATGACGCGCTTCACTTTTCCGGCGTTTATAGCTTTGACTATTTCTCTGGTTCCTATCACGCCCTTTTTTTCAGGAAGTTTTGATACAGCCCTTTTCTCTTGAAAAGCGCTGGCGGAAAAACCTGTTGCTGTGTTCATAAGCATTCCATTACTTTTTCTTCAATGCGTCCCGCATTTTATTCATATCAATAGTTAATTCAACCATGCCCGTTCCGATTGGCGCTATCTGGCCGACAAGAATATTTTCTATCACGCCGTCCAGCGCGTCCGTTTCTCCATAAAATGACGCGTTGATGAGATGCTTTTTCGTTTCCTCGAAATTGGCTTTTGCCAAAACAGAGGATTTCTTGCCTGACACGCCGTATCTGCCTACAGCTTTGACCTCGCCGTCAAACGTCATCGTGTCCGCCAGCAGCATCAGGTGGCGGTTGTCGATATCCAGCCCCTGCTCGTCCAGCGTTTCTTTGGCTTCGTGCAAAATCACATGTCTTGCGGCTTCCACCCCAAGTATTTCGTAAACCTGATGCACATCGTTGGAGCGGATTCTTTTTATGTCCACTTCCTTAACCTGCAGGAGTTTTTTCATATTTGTTCCCACCGTCTGCAGAACCCAGTCGTCTTCTTCTTTTACCACGACAACATCCTCAATGCCTTTTATTCCGTTTATGTGAAGCTTCAGTATCTTGTTTCTTATTTTCCTGAGATTTTTCACGTCATCCTTGGCCGGCTTCACAAAAACGCGGTTCTCGCGGAAGCTCACATCACAGCTTTTGAGATATTTTAAGATAACCTTTTTCACGTCTTCCTTCTCGCTTTCCCTTTCAAGCTCCAGCTCGATGCGCAGGTCTATGAGATTCACCGAATCAGATTTTATGATGTCGCTTATTTTCTGCGCTTTTATTCTGATTGCAACTTCCTTCGCCTTTTCTTTTTCATTATATTCAGGCTTAAGATATATGATCATGTTCTTTTCAAAGGTCTTGCGTGCGTCAAAGATTTCTATCAGGCGCGGCAAACCTTGTGTAACCTTGCTTAACCTGTCTGACTGGGATGCGAGAGTATAACTTCTCATGGTCATCTGTGTCGCTGGTTCGCTTATCGACTGGGCGGCTATGATGCCTATCGCTTCGCCTGGCTCGTAAATATAGCGGCTGGCGTACTCTTCCAGTTTTTTCAGCTTCTCCTCTTTTTCCCTGCCTTCTATGCCGCGCTTGGCGCAATACTCCTCAAATATCTTCAGCAGTTTTTCGTTTAGTGCCATAAGTATCATGTCAGCATTATTTTCTTTTCAGCTTTTTTGTAGAGTGTTTCAATAGATTTCATAAAATCAGCAGGGCTATGGATATGGACTCTTTCTTTAGTTTTTGCATCAATGACTTGACCATGAAAAATATTAATCTGACTAAAAGGAGTTATCTTTTTACCATAGTAGTTTTTACTCCATAATCTGACTTCGAATACGTGGTCACTTTTAGATTTCGTTTTCACATTAATCACCTTTATTTTGTGCCAATTAATCAAGCACTTTTTCCAGCTTCACTGTTCCGCCGTCGCTCTTTGCCGGGTCGATGCCGTCCTCTCCGGCCGTGAACTGGACGATGCGGGATTTTGAATCTCGAACGGTTCCGTCATACTCGACGCGCAGGTCCTGCAGTGCGTTTACCAAACGCCGCTCCATGTACCCGGAGTGGCGCGTATGCAGGGATTTGTCCATAAGATTTTCCCGCGAGTTCATGGCATCGAAGAAAAATTCAAACGGGTCAAGGCTTTTTTTGTATCCATGGCTCACGAATCCGCGGGATTTCAGGCCGAGATCGCCCTGAGGGAAATGCGACAGAGTCCGGTTTGTATATCCCCTGGTTATGCGTTCGCCTTCTAAGGACTCCTGGCCAACAAAACCGCACATCTGTGTCAGGTTAACAAACGAGCCGCGGGCGCCGGTTTTGGCCATAAGCACCGCTGCATTAAGGGGTAAATCTTTCTTAATCACTTCGTTTGCCTGGTTTGAAATTTCGCCGCCTGCCTGCAGAATCCTGTTTTCGAGGGCTGTTTCTTCGGCAAGGCCCCCAAGCTTTTTCATCTTGCCCGCCTCGTAATCCCTTATGAGACGGGAAACAATGCTGTCGTATTCTTCTACAAGCTCTTCAATTTTTTTCTCTGCCCTCTCTGTTATGTCCGTGTCGCTTAGCGCTATGCTGAATCCATTGAGGGATATCGTTTCCAGGGCGAGGCGCGAAACATTATCCAAAAATTTTCTTGCCGTTTCCGGGCCGTACAATCTTTCGATTGCATCTATGAGGCGGCCTTTCTTTTCGCCCAGGGCGTTGTCGTCGATAACGCCCTTTTTCAGGACGCCGTTTTTTATGACTACCCAGCTGTCATGCTCGCAATCATCCGGCCTGCATTTGCATTCTGCCACGGCTGATTTGAATGTAATGTTAAGACCTTTTGGCAGTATCATGCTAAATATCTCTTTTCCGCTGTACTCGTCTTTGGATTCAAAATCATCGATGCCAAGGGCGAAGAGAAGCTGGGAAGCTTCTTTTTTGCCGAGCTTCGTCTCTTTCTTGGTCAAAAAGTAGCAGCCCGTTATGTGGTCGTGCTTGCACGCAATTATCGGCATGCCGTAGCGCGGAGAGCGTATGTGATTCTCGACCTTCATCAGCATTGCTGCTTCTGTCTGGGCTTCCTCTGTCTGGGGGATATGTATGTTCATCTCGTCGCCGTCGAAATCTGCGTTGTAAGGTATTGTCACGGCCAGATTCAGGCGCAGCGTCCTGTAAGGCATTATGCGCGCGCGGTGGGCCATCATGGACATCCTGTGCAGGCTTGGTTGCCGGTTCATTATTGTTATGTCGCCGTCCTCTATGTGCTTTTCAACCACGTATCCGACATCAAGCTCTTCAGCTATTTCTTTCTTGTTTTCATTGGTTATCTTCTTCCGGATCCCGTCGGAACGGACAATATAATTTGCTCCCGGATGGATGTCGGCTCCGTTAAGGACAAGTTTTTTCATGTATGCGATGTTATTTTTGTTGACCTTGACAGGGACTGTAAGTTCCTGAGCAATTTCCAGCGGAACGCCGACTTCGCTTATTGAGATGCTTGGGTCAGGCGAGATAACAGTTCTTGCTGAAAAGTTTACGCGCTTGCCGGACAGGTTGCCGCGGAACCGGCCTTCTTTTTTGCTCAGGCGCTGGATCAATGTTTTTAATGCCCTTCCAGACCGATGACGGGCCGGAGGAAGGGTTGATATCTCGTTGCTCATCAGAGTAGAAACGTGATACTGCAGCAATTCCCATATGTCAGCTATGATAAAGTCCGGCGCGCCAAGCTCAAGATTTTTTCTCAGCCGTTCGTTGATACGGACGACATCAACCAGCTTATGCGTTAGATCGTCTTCCGACCGCTCGCCGGTTTCCAGCGTTATGGACGGCCTGACAGTAACAGGAGGGACGGGAAGGATTGTCAGGACAAACCATTCAGGCCTGCCGCCTCTTATCTTCAGCAGTGCGACATCTTCTTCGGACATTTTTTCAAGCCTCTGCCTGACTTCCTCAGACGTCAACTCGTCCTTGCCCTCGCGGTACGATGTGGGTTTCTGATAAACAGTATCCTTCTGCTTCTCGCCGCAGTGCGGGCAGGAATGGATTTTTTTCTTGTACAATTCGACAAGCGGGTTGCCTTTCAGCTCTTTCAGTTCCGCATCCGCCAGAAGCAGCCGCGAGCATTTTTTGCATATGGAACGGAGGAGCATGTAAATCTTTTTGCCGTACAGCGGGTGGACAACGGGCTTTGTAAGCTCAAGATAGCCAAAATGTCCCAAACACTGGCCTATCGTGCCGCCGCATGTCCTGCAGCGAAGACCCGGGTCCACGACGCCCAGGTGCAGGTCAGTCAGTCCGCCGTCTATGGGATAGCCGTCAGGGTCGTAAAGCTCGGCGTGCTCTATCTTCACCGCAGACATTTCCTTTATCATCTTCGGCGACAGGAACTTGAACTCGATTGATTTTACTTTTACCATACTCCCCTTTGCTCCGCAAAGTCGAGCGCCATATTACAAATAATTAGCACTTTTCTTTGCTCTTTAATTTTTATCCTCAAAGACATTGAAAACTGCTGTCTTTAGACAGCAGATGAAATACAATGTCTTTGGGATGCCATGCTCAACGAAACCCCTGACTTTAGTCAGGGGTTATATCAGAGCATATCATCTTGCAACTTTCTATTCCACCGGATTTATCTTCGGATATATCCCCAAACACTTCAATTCGTCCAGCATCAGCTTGAATGCGTAGCTTATGTCCACATCCGAGATGTCGGATTTTTTGCAGACAGGGCAATATTTTTTGCCTTTGACGCGGTCTTCTATCGCCACCAGGCCGCAGCGGATGCACACGGGCACGGAATACTTGTCGCTGCTGAACCGCTCCTTGAGCAGCAGCGAGGCGCCGTGCGCTATCAGGCAGTCTTTCTCCATTTCGCCTAGCCTGAGACCGCCCTGCTTTACACGGCCGGCTGTAGGCTGCTTTGTAAGCAGCGTCACCGGGCCGCGGGCTCTCGCCTGCATCTTGTTTGCAACCATGTGATGCAGCTTCTGGTAGTAGCACGGGCCAACGAGGATTTGGGCGTCATACATTTTTCCGGAGATTCCGTCATACATCGCTTCTTTGCCGTCGTCCCGGAATCCCAGCTCTTTCAGCGCAGCCCTCAAAGTCTTTTCAGTTATGCCTGAAAATGCGGAGCCGTCTATCTGCTCGCCGCCGAGAGAACTGGCTTTGGCGCCGACTATTTCCAGCAACTGGCCTATTGTCATTCTTGACGGGATGGCGTGCGGGTTCAATAGTATGTCGGGCACGACGCCGCCCGGCGTAAACGGCAGGCTTTCCTGAGGCATTATCAGCGCGATAACGCCTTTCTGGCCGTGGCGCGATGCGAATTTGTCGCCTAATTCCGGCACGCGCTCGCTGCGGACCGCTATTTTGACGAGCTTGTTGCCGCTTGCTGTTTCAGTTATAAAAATGTTATCAACAACGCCCTCTTCGCCACGGCGAATGGTTTCCGAGGTTTCACGCCTGTTTTCAGTTTCGACCATGAAACTTTCCACAGGACCAAAAAAGCGGAGAGGCGAAACCTTGCCTACCAAAACGTCTCCTGACGCAACAGCTATTTCCCTGTTGACGATTCCGTCCTTGGCGAGGTTGGCATAAGCTTCTTCTGTGCGATAACCGGAAATGGATTTGTCCGGTATCTTTATTTCGTCCTTCTCTATGCCCCAGTATTTCTTTTCTTCTGTTGCGTAATTCCTGAAGAAATAGCTTCTTCCGACGCCGCGCTCGACCGAGGACTTGTTGAAGACGATGCCGTCTTCCATGTTATAGCCCTTGTAGCTCATAATAGCTATAACCACATTCTGGCCCTGCGGATGGGATTCAATATCGAGCTCTTTCCCGGGAACCGTATTTATCAGTGGCAGCTGCGGATAAAGCAGTACGTCGGCTTTTGTGTCAGGCCTTGCCAGAAAGTTAGAGGCGTAAATGCCAAGCGCCTGGCCGGACATCTTTGCGCCGAAGTTCACGCGGTCGCCGCGGTTGTGGGGCGAAAACGGAACGAAGGAAGCAGAGAGCCCCAGTATAACGCCCGGGTTTATTTCCAGATGAGTGTGTTCTTTGCCAAGTTCTTCGTCAGAAACTGCCACAAGTGCGTTGTTTTCTTCTTCAGCGTCGAGATATTCTATGGCGCCTTCTTTGACCAAATCATTCCATGTTATTTCGCCTTTTTGCAGCTGGCCGAGATGCTTGTCTTCAAGTTTTGCTTTTCCGTTCTCAACAACTATAAGAGGCCTTTGCAGGCGCCCGGAATCCGCGTTTATATGAACTTCCTCGAATTCCGGCACCAAGGCAACGTTTATGAGAGGATTCAACAGGCCTAATCTTCTTTTTTCCCGGATTTTTTTTACAAGGTGCTCGGGCTTGTCTGTTACGCCTACGACAGCGCCGTCAAAGAATATGGTTCCGCCTTCGGCACTTGTTTCCTTTTTAACCATCTCAAGGAGCAGTTCCTTGTCCTTTTCTTTTGCCGTGTCTGAAATTATGGCCATTGCCGCAAGGTATTTTCTGAGGCCGATGTTAACGCCTTCCGGCGTTTCTTCCGCGCACAAGCGCCCCCAGTGCGTTGCATGCAGCGCCCTCGCTTCGAAATGCTCCTGCGAGGCGGAAAGAGGAGAAATCACATTTCTCAAATGGGCTATCATCCTGATGTAATTCGTCCTTTCCAGCCGCTGGCAAACGCCCGTGCGGCCGCCGACCCACTGGCCTGTGGCCATGTGGGAAACGATTCGCTTTGTAAGATAGTCGCTTTCGACTATGGATTTTATCGTCGGCAGTTTGCCGCGCTTCACGAGCTTCTGGTAAGAATAAACGATTCTTGAAACGAGCCCGTATTTGCCCAGCAGAATGGAACGGAACAATATTTCCAAAAAGTCGCTCACCATCCTGAGGCGCTTGTTTCCGTAATGGTCGATGTCCTGCTCTTTTATCTTGGCAAGGCCGAGGCGGACAATTTTTCTTACGACCTTGGCCAGATACAGGGCTTTTTCCTTCCTGTTCTTCTTGTCCTGGCCGAGATGCGGCAGCAGATATTTGTCCAGGATGTCATTGACCCTTTTATCCCGGTATTCCTTCTGCGGGATTTTCATCTTTTCTCCTATGGACTCCTTGGCTTCTTCAACCGTCTTGACATCGAACTCGTACAGGTTGAAATACATTTCCTGCATTTCCTGCTCTTTTGTCGAAATAGACTCTATTATCTCCTTGTCTGTTTCCATCCCGAGTGCGCGCAGCAAAATAACCACGGGCAGCTTCTTGAGATTTGCAAATGAAATCGTCACGATGCCGCCTTTTCTTTCGATGAGATGGCGCTGCACAAAGCCCGAAGATTCTGAGTTTATGCGCGCTGTTTCATAGTCCGCCTTTGTTTCCACCACCGGGCGGTTGGACAAAACTTCCTCCATCATGACTATGGCACGCTCAGTGCCGTTGATGATGAAATAGCCGCCCGGGTCGCTTGTGTCCTCTCCTTCTTCTATCAGCTGTTCCGGAGAAAGCCCGTTGAGGATGCACAGCTTTGATTTTACCATTACCGGCAAGTCACCCAGCTTGACCTCCTGCGGCTCCTGCTCCACGCCGTTTATGATAGGAATCATTTCGACAATTATAGGCGAGGCGTAAGTAAGGTCACGCGCCCTCGCTTCCATCGGCGTTATTTTGCGGACCGCGCCGTCCGCTTCCTTTATGCTCGGTTTCGGTATCCGGACCTTCCCTAGCTTGATTTTGAATTCCGCCAGCTCGGGGGTTTCCAGCTCTATTTCTCCTATCTCATCTATGATTTTCTGGACGCGCATGTCCACGAATTCGTCGAACGATTTTATCTGGTGGTCCACAAAGCCCATGGAATTCTTGAAGGCATTAAGAAGCACGCCGTACTTTCTTGTATTATCATTTTCAGACTTCATACTCCCCTCTCCCCTAAGCTTCGCTTAGTCGAGCGCCAGATAACATTCGAAGAACCAAAAGGTTCTTCGATGCATCAAAAGGCTATTGCCTTTTGCTTGTAATTTTTGGTCGCTCTGCTCCCCACTCCCCTTTTGCTATTGCAAAATCTGTTCCGAGTCGAGTGCCACATGCCGCTATCAATTATCATTGAAAATATTCGTCAGACAACAACGCGGTAATAAAAATACTCGCCCACGCCGGGGTCGTTCCTTGTTATTTTTATTACGTCTCCTTTCTTTGCAGCAAGCTTCTTCGCCGCCGGGTCGTCCTGCCTTATTCGCGGAAGCTGCTTTAGACCGATGTTAAATTGCTTGAGAAACGATGCTTTCTCGTCCTCGCTCATGACCTCCTGCTTCGGCACAAGCTGCGACTCAAAAATATTAAATTCGATTTCTTGCTCTTCAGGCATGAGTGTAAACCTTTTTCTCTTACACGAAGAACCTTCGGTTCTTCGGTACAGAAAGAGCTTAGCTCTTTCTTGTATCAACCCACTTCCCTTAAGGAGAATATTATTTTTCATTTCTTTTGGGGTAAACCCTAGACCTTTTCTTTCTAAGAAAAGGGATTGGGTATGGGCCCGACGGGATTCGAACCCGCGACACCCGGCTTTCTACAACCCAGGTGCCGCTGCCATGCTGTCACCATGGGCATATGCTCAAACAAGAAAACAATTCCCTAAAAATATTATAATTTTTCTTGTTTGGCATATGTGAAACAAGCTATAAAATTCCATTTATTTGCTTGTTTCACTTTAAAAGGCCGATGCTCTACCAGGCTGAGCTACAGGCCCGCGCCTCGGCCGGGATTTTCAGCTGTGCTGAAAAGCTTGACGAAGCTTTGCTCCAGTCACAGATTTGAACCCGGGTCGCCGCCGGTCTATGGTTTTCTTTTCCAGGGTTTTCTTTTCTGAAAAGAAAAGCCTTGACAGGGCTGCATGCTAGGCCACTACACCACCGAGGCTCCCCTTTTTGCTATGGCAAAAAGTCGAGTGCCATATTATTAAAAATATTAATTGATAGTCTGAAAGCTAGTTTAGCAAATAATCTACTCGAAAGAATTACCGGCAGCAAGGATATCACACGACTAATATGAATATGAATGTCAGCAACGCCGTGTTTTTCCCTGACCTTCGTCCAGTACTCAACACATCGCTGGAGAGCTTGACTTCCAAGTTCGAGATGGGTTTGGGTATAGCCTCTCCGCTCTGGTCGCCAACCTCTATATTACTATGCGATAGGAATTTAAAGATTTTTACAGGCAGCAATCACGATTATATCCAGTTCACACACCTATTTATCAATTTTTAAATATCTGCGATTTCAAGTATATCTATGCAAAAGAAAATTATTGTTTTGGCTGTCATTATAGTTCTTGCTGCTGTTATCAGCTATTTCTATTTCGGCATCGTGTCGCCTGTTGTTCCAAAGCCACTTGTTTCAAAGCCTGTACTGGCTGAAAATCAGGAAATAAAAACAGAGCACGTCAATTATGTCGTCAACGAGCTTGGGGCTTACAAACTGCATCCTTCCCTGTCAGGAGAGCCGGCTGAAATAGAAGTCGTGTCCGCCGGCAAGTTATTTACAATAACAACGCAGGACGGAAAGACTGCCACGAAAGAAGGGAAGGCGGCAAATCCTGATATAAGAATAACGGCTCCTCCAGCCGCCTTCGTCAGACTTTTTTCCGCTGCAGACATAACGGCAGAAATATCGAAGCTGTATAGCGACGGATTGATAGAAGTTGCACTTTTGAAAGACCAGGCAACGCTGGCGCTGAAAGGATACAAAGGAATTTATGACGAACTGCAGCAGAAGTGAATCTCACGCCTCTAAAGAGGCGTGCGTCCCTTTCGTTTCGCTCTATATCCATCACACGCTTGAAAGCATGTGCGTTGCGAAACGAAAGTAAAGAACTAATTTTTTCTATAATGTGCACTAGATGCGAGATGTCTTTGGTAAGCTGTTCCGCATGCCTCCTCGAAACGTCTTCTTTCGGGTCCTTCGACAGAGAGCGGATCTATCAAAGCTGTCCTGTACTGCACCAGACCTGGAACGTCTATGCTGGGTGCGTTCCAAAGTGTGTTTCTTTTAGGAGAAGCCCCCAGAAGTCTCATGGGCTCATCGACATATCCCCATAACACCCCGGCCTTCCGTTGCCGCCACACGGATGACTTTTTTGAGGTTGGCATTCCTTGGTCAATTTGCAGATAACCATGTTTATGTAACCATGAAATTATTTGTTGCGTATACGAAACTGAGTAATTAACCGTGTCTGCTGTTTGCCTAATTGTCATTGGTGTTTGCTGCAAGGCACTCAATACAGCATGTGCAGCTTCTCTGCTATAAAATGAAGTGTTATCTGGTAAGATTTTAGAAATGGCTGCGTATATATTTTGTTCTGTCGGATGCTTCGCTCTATAGTCAATAAAGCCTCTTTCTGACAAGCGATGCGCTGCCTCGCCACACCTCCTAAAAGCATAGCTTTCTGCTGTACCATCGTTATCAACCAACCCGCACTGCCTCATAAACCTGCTCAAAGAGAAACCCGGTCGGGTATTTGCCATCTGTACCATTAAGAATGAAATTACCGGTGCACTTAAGCCTCCTGCATATACGGAATTTCCGAACACAGAAGCCATATCGTCTAATTCCGGATCAGCACCCGCATAAACGCCCTGAACAGCAAACAAATCTCCTACCATCTGGCCTAATAGTGTTTTTGAAAATATAGACGGACCGCCATTTCTGCGCTCATCTATAAATTTAGGGGCCTGTGAAAGCACACCGGCATGTCTTCGTAACTGCTGCCTAACTGCATCATTGTGCTGTGTATTCAATAACCCTCTTTCTTCTCTTGCCATATCAGCTATAGTTGAAGAACCATTAGTCGAAATTGTGGTAATGCATTTGGAGGCATTTGCAAAAATCTCCCCGACAGCCTGATTCAAGACAGCAGCTAATGTCGCGTCCCCTATTTCATCGTCCAGCCTTTGCTCTAACTGTGCTAAAGAATTACCGGCGAATGAAAGCACATCTGAGGTTTTGGTTAACATTCTTCTGAAGTAAAGCGTTAGTCTTTATATGTTTATAGTTCTACAAGGAAATAAACAAGATATTACTTCCTTGTGAACTATATGTGAAACCACAAATTCTTGTCGGTATTCTTTTGTGGTTTCACTATAAGAGCAGTCAATTATCTGTTCCGGCGATTAGATGGATTTTCAATTCACACCTACAGAATCCGCTTTGCGCAGAGAGGTAGCCGCCTTCGTTAGGCACGAATGGCCACAGCGTTATGATCCCACTAGCCTCTGGGTTGCCTCCTACGATGTTGGCGACGCGGAGGTTCAAGAATACGTCCGCGAGTTCACCCGAAAAGTAGCCAAGAAAGGCTGGTGGACCATGCACTGGCCAAAGGAGTACGGTGGGAGTGATGCACCGTTGAGCACGCAGATAGCTTATCGTGAGGCTATGGCTCGTGCTGGAGCGCCTGTGGCTGTGCCGGGCTACGAAGCCGAAATACTTATGCGGCACGGGAGTCCGCAGCAAAAGCGACATTTTCTGCCTCTAATAGCCAGCGGAGAGTTGCTTCGCTGGTCGCAAGGTTACAGCGAACCTGATGCTGGTTCTGACCTAGCGAGCATTCAGACCCGCGCTGTCCGCGACGGTGATGATTTCATTATTACGGGACAGAAGACCTGGAACAGCGACGGCCTCTGGGCAGACTGGGGGCACTACATGGCACGGACAGATCCAAACGTTCCTAAGCACAGAGGCATTTCATATTTCATCATCGACATGCATTCTCCTGGCATCAGCATACGACCAATCTATGACGGTCTTGGTCGTCAGCGCTGGAGCGAAGTCACTTTAGATAATGTACGTGTACCCAAAGAACATCTGATCGGAGATGAGAATCGGGGTTTTTATACTGCAATGGAAACCCTATCCATTGAGAGAGCCCAGATAGAAGTTCCTGCGCGGCGTCTCTGTTTTCTGGAAGGTTTTATCGACTATGCTATTAGCCGTAATACGCCTCTAATACAAGATCCTGTTGTAAGGAACAGATTAGCTGATCTTCGTACACGAATTGAAGCATCCCGCATGCTTTGCTATCGGGTTGCATGGATGCAAAACAAGGGACTGCCAACCGTTAGTGAATCTTCCATGGTAAAGGTTATGAATGATGAGCTGGGTGCAGATGTCTATAGGACCATTGCTTCACTTTTAGGTGATACTGCTATGTTCTTGCCTCGCTCCAGTCCACTGTCTCGTGTCAACGGTTTTGCGGGCGTAAACGCCTGGCTGGCACCAGCCCTCCGCCTAGCAGGTGGCAGTGACGAAGTACAGCGCAATATCATTGCCGAAAGAGATCTTGGCTTGCCTCGTTAGACTAAAGAGCCAAAGAACTGGCTTTGTTGAAAAAGTCGTGTGCATCTATCTGATGCACACATACGGGTAACCCATTGATGTCAAAAGACTGTCAATGGGTTTCTTTTTCAACAAAGCCCAAAGAACTCAAAGTTTTATATATACCCATAACTAATTCTATCAAACCCGCGATAGCTCAATAAGCTCCTTTTTCTTTGGAAGAAAAAGTAGCTTGTCTTCGAAAAGCAAAGCATTTGGAGAATCAAAGATTCTCCGATGCATCAATGAGCTTCGCTCATTGCTTGCTTTTCGGGACATCAGAAACCGCAAGGTTTCTGCTTGCAGTCAAAAAGAACGGGAAAGGAGCTGGATAAGGTTGCCCCTGCCTAGGCAATTATAGAGCACCGCGCTGTAGCTTAGCACTGCGTCAGTCTATCGTCGTGCTATAAATCAGTGAGTGTTCGTACAGAAACGCGGGGGTTCTGAGTTCAAATCTCAGTCGCGGGATTTTCTTTATACTCGGAATACCACGCATGAAACAGTGAATAAAACCGTGGTATTCCTGTATAAACAAATCCACAAATCTGTTAATTTCAAAGAAATACCACCACATTTATGGTGGATTATGTTTATATTTCCCGAAAGAAATACATATAACTATGGGGCGCAACTTGCCGGGCAAGAGCCGTACCGAAGCCGGCCAGGTAGGGAAATTCATCGTCGCCATTATTGTGCTGGTGCCTCTTCTGGCCTTCATCATGGAAGTTTTAAAGCCCGGGTCTGTTTTTAGCTTCATAGCCGGCAACTGGATATGGGGTTTTGTAATTGTAGCAATTATAGTCGCTATTGCAGCGGTTAAAAACAAGCTGGAAGGCAGTACTGTATAAGCAGGCGGCAAGTACACTGTTATTTCTTCCTTTTCTGGCGCCTGAAAATTTCCTCGAGCGTTGGTATTTTCTCTTTTATTGTTATGCCGACTGCCGCGGAATTTGATTTGTTTTCTATGTACTTATTTGCGAACTTAAAGCGGACAGACGCGGGCGGCAGCGGTATCTGGCCATGAACGCCAAACACGGGCACTATCTTGTAGCTGAGCACGCGCTCTTCCTTGTCAAAGAGGTCGTCCAGTTTCCATACAAGCTCTGTTCCGTGAGGCGACTTCTTCTTTTCAGGCTTCACGCCTTCTGTTTCCCTGACGGCAAAGACTGACGGCACAAAGTCTCTTACGGTGACATCGGGAACTGCGGAACCGCTCGCATTTTTTATGTCTATGCCTACTGTGAACTCTGAGCCCTCTTCAATCATTTTTCTCTGCATGATGCGCTTCCCTATGCGGACTGTCCTGAGCTTGACAAGTATAAACCAGCTGACTACGAGGATTACAAAAAGAGAAACTACTGCCGTCAGATAATCAATCTTGTAAGAAATGATCACAGACTCCCCGGGCTTCAGGTTTTTCACCACCCAGACAAATTTGTCGTCTGCCGCATACGAAGGACGGTCTCCGGAGAAGAAGACGGAAGCGAATTTTGACACGTCCTCGGCAATGTCTATGTCACCTATGGCGTTTCCGTCATTCCTCAGACTTATTATTTTGCCGTAACCTGTCGCGAAAGGCGTGTATTCTACAACCTCTTTTTTTATAACAGGTTTTTCGGCTACTGCAAACTTGTCCGTGAAGGTCCTGACATTGCCCTGATAAGAAACGGTTATTTTTACCGCGTATTCGCCGGGCTCTGAAAGACGGGGCAGGTAGAACACGTCCTCGATGGTTACCGTCTGGGCCGGGTCGACCTTTTCAACAACGCTCGTCAAGCCGGTTATTTTTCTGGATTTCGATTCTATGGACACGTTCACGACGATATTTTGCACAGTCGATGTGCCGAAGTTTCTCAGGGTCGGAGAGAGGGTAACCTTGCCGGTAGGAAAGAGGTCGCCCGTTACCAGTGTCCTGTCGACATAAATGCCCGTTTCCTTCACCACGGAAATAAAAATGTCCCTGTATTTCTTCTCTTTTGTCGGGACGGATTCGGCTGTTAATCGTATTCCGTACAAGCCTGTGTTTACATCGCTGCGGGGCGATGCATAGACAGAGACTGTTTCGTTTCCGCCGGCTTTTATCAGAAAGCTCGACGGCGTAACCAGCATCCACGGCCTTTCGCCGACTGCGCTGATAACTACAGTGTCATCTGTATTGCTTGTAAAAACGACATCCAGCTTGTTTGAGCTGTCCAGCGGCACGATAAGCGTGTCTTTTTCGGCTGTAAAGTCGAATGCGAACACGGCTGATACGGAAAGCAAAAAGCATAGCAGAACATATTTTTTCATTATCCATCCCCTTGCTTCGCACAATCAAAAGACAGAAGTCTTTTGATGCATCAAAGACCTCTGGTCTTTGCTTGAGTCGATAGCCAGATTACATTCGAAGAACCGTTCACGGTTCTTCGATGCAAGCAAAAGACAAAGTCTTTTGATGCACAGAAGGAACGTTGTTCCTTCTGATGCAACGAATGCCATAGGCATTCGTTTGTAATTTAATTTTAGCTCCTTCCAGTCGCTAGTCGATTGCCATTTTACATGGTGGAATCTTCTGAAATCCATCTTCTGAAATCAATTGGTTTTCCCCAAATATAAACCTTATTATGCGTAATTTTAACGTAATTCTCCCCTTTTTTGCTTCGCAAAAAAGTCGAGTGCCAGATTATAATTTTTGCTCCTTCCAGTCGTCAGTCGAGCGCCACACGCGAAGAACCAGAGGTTCTTCGGTGCATCAGAAGGAACCGTGTTCCTTCTGTGCATCAAAGGACGAAGTCCTTTGCTTGCATCGAAAAGCAAAGCTTTTCGATTGTTTTATTCATCATGCAGAATTAGAGAATTGGGTCTTATTTTTCAATCGCGTCGATGTCATTGAACATAATTGCTTCCACTTCATGCATAGCGGCAGCCGATTTTACAATCTCTGAAGGAACGGTTTTTGGAAGCGACACGATAAGCTCTGTATAAGGCAATACATCCGGATGGCTTTTCTTGATAGCTGCTTCGCACAATACCGACTTTGCGTATTTTGGCGACTCCGGGACCCGCAAATGCGTCAACTGAAACTTCGAATAGACTATGATATCTATATCATTTACAGCGTTTTCAAGTTCCTTTAAAAAGGCAATCGTTTTTTCTATTATGAATGTCCCGTTCCGGACTATCGGCAACCTGAGAAATATTCTGTCGTTCCGACGAAGAAGACTTCCAAGTTCATCTGTTGTAATGTCCATGCAATTACCTTTTATTTTTATCCATCCACCTGTCTATCTCTTCCTCGGTTGTTTTCCCGTAGCCCAATCTTATTCCGGCGGCGCATTTCTCCGCCCTGACCTCATCGAGTATTTTTACAAATTCCTTAATTTCCGGCAAATCCTCCTCACGGACAATGTCTATCCTGCCCTCTAACGACTGGCCCGGAGGGCTTTTAACCCATTTCACCTTGTACCATGTTCTCTTCACGTTTCTAAAGTGCTCGGCAGGAATCATACCCCTCACTTCGTGAGTCGTGCTCAAATGACTTTGAGTCATTTGGCACATCAAAAGACTTTGTCTTTTGAATGTATCCCATATTATGTATACGATAAGAATATTAAATTAAGGATTAAAAACCGCGTTTTTAATAATTATACTCATGCTTGATTTCCTGTACACTGACAACGCAAAGAAGCTGCTGGCAGCGTCATTTATAGCCGCTATAATAATTCTTGTTGCCACCAAGCTGCTGTTCATATCGGTTCTTATAGGACTAAGCCTTCTCCTGAGTGTTGCCATCGGGCAATGGAATATAAGGGCCATAGGATTAGAGCTTGTGACGTTCATCACTGTTTTGAGTTCGCTGACCTATGGAACGTTGGCGGGTGCAATTATCGGCTTGGTGCTTATCGTTTTCCACATTGCAATTCCCCATTACAGCGGGGCGTATATCGTCTGGGTCATTCCTGAGTATGCGCTTGCGGCAATTCTGGCGAATACGCTTTCCGGAAACGCCGCCTCTGTAGGCATAACGATAGCGCTTGTTCTCAATGCCATAAATATCCTGTTCACATTTATCGCGTACAAGTCAAACCTGGGCAAGTACCTGCCTTACGCGTTCACGAACATTATTTTCAACTTCATCCTTTTCAGCCAGGCAGGGGAATTTGTTCTGGGATTGATGAAGTAAGCTCGGCAGTCAGAATCAGTATTTGAATCTCCTTTCGTAGTTTTTGTGGTCCATCCATTCAACAATTATGGATACTATGTTTACGCTGTTTCCTTGAACAGTGTAAAGAAGCCTCCAGCCTTTGGGCAGGTCGTATTTCCAGAGATTATCTATTCCGTATCTTCTGATATATTCTTTAGGTATCAGTCTCTTCGGTATTGCAATACCTATCATGTGATTTTTCTTGATATTTTCAATAGCCTGACTTATCAGAAGGAACAACTGCTTTTCGTCGCCATAACCATCTTTTAGCTCATAATAGGCGTCTCTTACTTTTGCATCAATGAATCCTATTTTGCATTCAGTCATTTATTATCAGGCCCTGTTTTTCCAGTCGCTGTATCATGCCAGGATTCCATATCCAGACAAGAACTTTCCTTTTGTCCATCGTTATCTTATTTGAATTAATCAGATACGCTATTATTATCTTGTATGCCTGATATGTTATTTTTCTTGGTAATTTTTTCCATAGCTGATAAACCTTATATTCACCGCTATATTTTTTAATTGCCCGCTCTACCATTAGTATTGATTCGAGAGTTGGATTGAATTCCAGCCTGGTTTTATTATCCAGCTCTCTTTTGCTGATCGAGATAGCCATACAACCACTATTATACGTATATGTATAAGTATTTAAAGGGGTAATTCCACCAGTCTGGGATGGTGGTATTGCTTGCATAAACATAATCCACCACATAAATGTGGTGGTATTTCTATGAAATACCACTAATAAATATTGTGGATTATGTGATACAGGAGAATACCATTATTTAACCACCATCTAAAGATAGTGGTATTCTCCTTGTATAAACCTTAAATTAGTTCTTAGAAATTATAGCAAAATCAACTGCCTCGATAGCTCAGTAAGCTCCTTTCTTCTCAAGAAAGTAGCTTGCAGTCAAAGAAGTATGCTATAAGAATGGAGCTGGAGATTGGTAGAGCGTTAGAGAAATCCGCTAAACCTTGGTAAGGTAAAGGTCCCGAGTTCGATGCTCGGTCGAGGCTTAAGATGTATAGGACGTAAGTTGAGGTTATTAAGTGTGAGAAGTGTACCAAAAACAACTTTTGATAGGATAGAAAACCTAATTGAGGAAGGACATATTTTAGAAAAAGCGTGTCCTTCAATAGACGAACTGCATGATGGTGATGATATAGATTTGTCGTTAGAAACAAAATATACTGAATGGTCTACTTCTTCTCTTAATTTTTTGAGGTACTTCTTTGGTATTAACCATTTTTTTATAGAAAGATTTCGGAAGAATCTTAATGTAAAGTATGTATATACACAAACAGAACCGAATGGCAGTAGCATTCAAAAAGAAGTCTTATGCGTTAAAGAAAAAATGTCAAAACTTCGTGGAGTTTTGATGTCCATCAAGAAGGAAGTAGAAATGGGTTATTCAGAGGATGTTACTTTTCTTCACAAAAGGGAAAGTTTATCAGATATATTAGAAGATGGTTTTGTTTTGCTAGAACACGATTATAAAGTAGCTGCTGCTATTTATGGACGTATTATTTTAGAAAATACAATTAAAGAACTATGTAAGTTAAAGGGAGTTGACATAGAGAAAAATGAAAATTTTTCCTCTATGCTTCTAAAATTACGACAAATTAAAACAATAGATTTGCCACAGGAAAGAAGTTATCAAGCACAGTATGATATCGGTAGCTTAGCTGCGCATGGAAAAGAGGATTTTAATAAAAAAACAAAAAGGGACATACTAGATATGCTGAATTTTATACGGGACAATGTTTTGCAACTTAAATAAAACTAGAATTTGCAATTTCTCAAGAACTTTGTGGCTTCATATATTTTTGTGTACAAACATCCCGACACTTTTCATTAGTTTGTCACGGCCTTCAAAATCCGCCAGCAGCTCGGATATTTTTGACAAAGTGAGTTTCTTCTGCTTCAGGAATTTTATCAGCATCGACGCGTCAAAAGCCTTCTTCTCCGGTGATCGGGATGGTAGCATGTTCTTCAGCGTTATATAGTAGAACATCGCCATGGACACGTCCCGTGTCGTCGCGCCTTTGACCTCCTTCTTTATTTCATCAGCGAATTCTCCGGCTTTTTTTATGAAATATTTATCATCCTCGTAATACGGATAATACGGCCCTATTTCATCATTGACAAACTTTTTTGTCTGCCAGCCGGGCGGGCAGAAGTCGTTGGCATACCCAAGAGAGTGCAGCCAGATTATTATTTTTGTGTACTTTATGTTGGAAACATCCTTATCCTCTGCAAGATTTTCTATGAACTCCCATGTTTTTTCTTTCGTGCTCAGAAGTTCATCCATCTTTTCCGGGCCTATTTCGTTCTTCTTGAAAAATCTCGCGCCGCCCTTTATGGAGGCGCTTATGCGGAACATCTCGTTTCTGAACTCTTTCAGCATTACCAAGATTTCTTCGTCCTTTATCCTGGAAAGCCTTTCATCGATTATTTTTCCGGCGGCTTCACGCCAGTCTTCTCCGCCTGTTTTTGTAACATAATCCATATCTGTTACAGGCTTGAGCATTCGTATCACCAGGTTTATTTCCGGTTCCGAGCGCTTGCCGCCCATGAAAACAATGTACAGAAACTTATCCCAGATTTCTTTTGCATCCTTCGGCTTTCCAGGCCGAATTTTCATCGCTGCTTTTACCAGATCGTTAAAACCTTTCATACTCAAGATACCACCTATCTTTGGATGGTGGAGAAACCAAATGATGATATTTTATGTGGTATCTTGGTATCCCCAACCATCGTTGAATAATATTTGACATACCATCGTTTTTAAGCGATGGTTGTTGATATCAGGCATAACTGAACGTTGTGCATAAGGATTTATTAATCATTCGTATGATATGCTCTGATATAACCCACAGCTAAGGCTGTGGGTTTCTTTGAGCATAGCATCCCAACATTGTTTATGTATTATCTACCGACTTTAGTCGGTAGTTTTAAACAATGTTGAGGATAATAGAAAGAACTACAGGTGACTTGAGTTGATAGATTTCATAAACATATTCCTGCATCTTGACCAGTACCTCGGCTCTGTCCTGAAGGAGTACGGCATCTGGGTTTATCTCATCCTTTTCCTTATCATTTTTCTGGAGACCGGCCTGGTTGTTGCGCCTTTCCTTCCGGGGGACAGCCTCATTTTTCTCGCTGGCGCTTTTTCTGCTATTGGCTCTCTCAACATAGCCTTGCTGTTTATCTTATTGACAGTTGCGGCAATTTCCGGCGACACGTTAAATTACTATATAGGCAGGCATTTCGGCCGCAAAGCGCTGCAGGGCAAAATTCCCTATGTCAAGAAAGACCACGTTGACAAGGCATACGACTTCTACAAAAGGCATGGAGGCAAAACTATTGTAATTGCGAGATTTCTCCCCCTAATCCGCACGTTTGCGCCATTTGTGGCTGGCATAGCCAGGATGAAATACAGAAATTTCGCCTTCTATAACGTTTCTGGAGGGGTTCTCTGGGTGCTGTCTTTTCTGTCATTAGGATATTATCTGGGCAACATTCCTTTCATAAAAGACAACATCGAGATTGTCATAGTTGCTATTATCTTGGCTTCAATTCTGCCGGCTGCCGCAGGATTTCTTAAGGCAAGGAAAAGAACATGATAAAATATTTTCCCGCTCCCGATATAGACCAGAAGGCAAGGAGAATAGCGGAAGCAGCGAAGATACGGCGTGATTTCTCGCGCATCCATTTTGTGCGCAGTCGTGGAAGTGTGAGCAGGCGCACCCTCGCAAGATGCCATACGGTTCCAAGAGTGATACAATCTGCGCTAGAGATGAATGGTCATTACGTCATTGAAGTCATATCCGAAAATTTTGACGGGCTGGAAGAGGGAGAAAGAATCAAGATAATCATACACGAACTCATGCACATACCTGAGGGCATGCGGGGCGGCTTCCGCCATCATGATTATGTGTGCAGAAAAAATATCGAGCAGATTTACAGGAATTATAACATGAATAGCAAGAATTAGTTTTGGTGTTTCCATGATTTTGTCAGTAAAAGCGATACCAAATTCAAAGAAAGCCGAGATAAGACAGATTGCTGAAAATAATTATATTGTAAAGCTAGATGCGCAACCGGAAAAAGGAAAGGCCAACTTAAGGCTGATAGAAGCGCTTTCTGAATATTTCAAAATCCCGAAGTCTTCGATTAAAATTGTTAAAGGGCATAAAAGCAGGAATAAAATAATTGAAATTGCTGTAGATTGATGCCAAGTGTCAGCTTATTCTAGTGGACATTATATGTCCCTTATAGCGTTTGTTTCCAAGTGCGGAATATACCCCGTCTCGTCTCAAGTATATATGTTTGGCATCGCCAAATATTCCGTTCTGCGCGTAAGTTATTGCGTCCAAAAGAAAATGGTGAAAAGTGGGGTATTTTTCTGGATCTATTTGGTTTCTCAATCGCCTCTCTAAACGGCTTAGGTCTCCTCTCAGTTCATCAACAGTAAAATGAACTTCTATTGCCATTTGAACCACACCTATGATAATTACTTCTTCTTAGCCATTCTCTCGTATAAAAACCGGCTGAAGCCCTCCCTTGCTGCGCTGTTTTCAATTGAGAATTTCGGCTGATGCCTGACGCCTTTCTCGTCCGTGAACGGTATAGTGAAGCATGTGATATTGTAAACGCCATCCTCTTCCATTACCTGCGAAATTTTCTTCCACTCAATCTTGCTTAGCGGTATTTCTATGCTCCATTCAACTCTCTTGAGAAAACCGTACTTGATAAATGCGATGAAATCATTTCTAACCACCAGTTCACCAAGCTCAACAGTTTTTATCGGGTAAAGGAAATGCCCTCCCCAATAGCGGGCCCTGCCTTTTACTAAGGCAAATTCATTTCCGGAAGGGTCAGGAGAAGTTTCTTTTTTGTCAACAGCTTTATTCAGGGATTGGGTATTTGTAACAGGCCTTTTAAAAAATCGTTGCAAACGGGAAGTTTGCGGTTGTCTTGAAGGGGCAGGGATATTCTTATGGCGGAGAACTGATTTCTTTTCCTTCTTATCTACGCGCCTCTTCTTTTCCATCAGCTTTCTGTAAAGCAAACCACGGATAGGCATCTTTATCCCCTCTCCCCTAAGCTTCGCTTAGTCGAGCGCCACACACGAAGAACCAGAGGTTCTTCGGTGCATCAAAAGACCTTGTCTTTTGATTGTGTTACAATTCTTGCTCCTTCCAGTCGTATCCCACATTTAATCTCCCTTTTTCTGCTCTTTTTTGAATTCCGCCTTCATTTTAGGCACGGTCATTTTGTAGCCGCATTTTTCGCATTTAAGCCAGAAGGGACGCTTCCATTCCTGCTCTGCGTAAGCCTCGTGAGAGCATTCCGGGCACGTGTACTCCACTCTGGCTATGCCGTCGGCTTTTGCCACTAAAACGCGCATCTTTCCGGCCGGCTGACCGCTGCTGCTCTTTGCGCTTCTTTGCGTGTGATATAAGCAGTCAGACGGCTTTATGCCGTTCTTCTGGACATATTCCTGTATTTTTGACATGATTATCACTTATTTACTATGCCGGTTTAGATAGATAAACGTTTTAGATTTATATAGTGGCTGATTGCTTAATGTCTTAAAGGTTTCGGAAATAGAGTAAGAACATTATCATGCCGCAGCTACCACAATTTTTTGATGCAACGCAATTTGAACCGCAATTAGCCGGACCAGAACGACAGAGAAAACCGAAAGCTCTCGCTTTACGGACCTGGCAACCGGGAGAAGCTACGAGGTTACAAACCCAGAAACTGTGCTGTATGTTGCGTACGATTCGCCTTCTTATGGTCTGCCAAAAGGCGAGCCCTATCCATCAAAAGAAGCCTATATGCAACAGATGTGGACTGGTCATGCTGTAGTAATAAGCGGTCCTTATGACGATATTTTTACGCTAAGCAAAGATTTTCAAATACCCCGTCAGATTTCAATATTAGGAATTGCAGGCTCAGGAATGCTGTATGTTCCACGTCGCGACACAGTTGTCAGACGACGCCTTAGAGATGGGAGAACTATAGTGCTGCAGCAGTCTGAGTATGATGACAGAATTGATGCTTATTTGCTAAGCAACCATCCGGGAATGCATACTGATGAATTATCCAGGGATGTTTGTGACTTAAACAACCCGAGACTAGGTTTACAGGACAAGTTCAGAGGAAGACTGCTTGTCGGGGATAAAGATGAAATTTTGCCTGACTTTAGATATGTTATGGAGGATTCGCTAGTAGGAAGTCTTATATATCGAGGTAAAGACCCGTTTACAAGACTACCTGTCTATTGCGCTCCTGCGCCTGCTGAATGGATTTCATTGGAATTGAACAGTTCAACAATGCCGGAAGTTCAAGCTGTGCGCAAACAGGCGGTCAAAAAAACCGGCAGCGAATCGCGGTGGAACAAAGAAACATTGTCCCATAACGAACAGCAAATCAGATTATGGCTAGAAGAGATACCTTTTGGTAAGCTCATGTTGCACCGCAGATTTGCTTTGCTGAGACCTACAGACACTATAGGAAATGAATTCTCCCCGGAAGAAGAAAAAGCCAGATTTGATGAACGCGGCAACTGGCTAGGTCCAAGGCTGCAAGTAACTTATCTTTATTGATTATGCAAGCGCAGCAACGAGAAACGTTATCTGGGCAATTAACATGGCAATTTTTGATATTTTTGCGCTGCGTTTCGCGTAAACAATCGATGCAAGAAAAACAATATCAGCAATGCCTATGAAAAAGAGGTAAACTTCCCCCATGCGGAAAATATTCAGCAGGTACGGCACAAAGCTCAGAATTACCGCAAACAATATAAATGTGCTGGCTATCATCCTGGCACGCAACACGCCGTATTTTATTGGAAGACTATTAACACTGGCCGTTCTGTCGCCCATCATGTCGTCTATGCTCTTGTAAATCTCGCGGCCTGTGTTCGCAAGAAATGCGAGCAATGCCAAAGACAGGACTGGCAGGACGTTCAGATTTACCAGGCCGCCAAAGATAAAGGTAAGCGCAACGAGCAGGCTTATCGCAAGATTTCCGACTAAAATCATTTTTTTCATCTTCCAGGCGTAGAGTATCAGCAAAGCAGAAGTCAGGACCGCAACAGCAAACGCCGGGACGCCGATAAAGTAAGAGACAGAAATGCCGGCAGCAAAGAGAATTATGGAAAAGGCCAGGGCCGTATTCTTGCTTATTTTACCAGCAGGTATTGGCCTTTTCGGCTTGTTGACCCTGTCGATTTCAACATCAAAATAGTCGTTCATGACCATGCCGGCAGCGCATACGAGGAAAGCGGCGATTAATGCGTAAATAACAGGCGCAGAAGGGTAAATAGGCAGGCCGGCGATCAATGAGCCGACATAGACAGCGAAAGAAGCCATGACGCAATTCAGCGGACGGATGATTGTTAAGTAAGCGAAAGGCATGACAGCATTTGGAAAGAAATCCTTTAAAAGATTTTAAGCATGGAATTATTGATTTTACTTTCCTTTTATTCCCCGCCTCTCTTTTGCCTTTAGCCTCAGGTCTTTTGAGCCGCAGCGCCTGCATTTTATTTTTCCTTTCTTCACCTTTTCGGGCAGCGCCCTTACGCGCGCATTGCATTTTATGCAGATGAAAACATTCTGGAAGAGCCGTTTCATGACGACCGGCGGAAGCTTTCGCGGCATATAATCACAACAGTATACTAGACATTCAAATATTTAAGTTACATCTTTCATTAAATTCAAATGAGGATGAGAAAGTTTCTAGCGTTACCACTGCACCATATTGATACTTCTGTTCTAATAGAACCAGAGAAAACTGAAGATGGTAGGTACTGTAGGAAATATCTACAAAAAATTGGCTACAATTATAGGGGCACTTTATCATTTCCTGTACTAAGTGAATTGTTCTTGAAAATAGTTGGACTTGAAGTTGAAGAGGAAAAATTAATTATTCTTAGGTTTATTGCATATCTAAGAAAATATAAACATGTGACTTTTTATTCTCCAAAGAAAATAGCCGATATACTTAAGGATTTGAATGGGCTTGACAACAGGTTAGGCCCCATTGATACAAATATCATAGCAGCATCTATTGAACACAAAGCAAGAAATCTAGTTACATTAGATAAACAGTTGGTACACCACAAATCTGTAGAAGAAAAATTTGGGTTAACGATTTCACACCCTAAAGAATTCATTTAAATTTAATTTTTTTCATCTTTTCGAATATATGTCTTTTATCAATTTCTTTTAAAAGCTTCTCAAATTCTTTTTGTTCTTTTGTCATAACCTAATCTATTTCATAAACTATATTTAAAGCTTAGGGTTTCATTTCCTTTAATCTTGCTACCCTCGTTTCAAGCGGCGGATGACTGGAAAACAAGCCCGCCAACGATGCGCCGGAAAAGGGATTCACGATAAACAGGTGGCTTGTGGCAGAGTTGCCTTGCAGCGGCGTTGCTTTGGCGTGGGCAGAAATTTTCTGCAGCGCGCTTATCAGATCCTCTGGATTTGACAGCATCGCGCCTGTCTTGTCTGCTGAAAGCTCGCGGGAACGGGAAATTGCCAGACGCACCAGAGTCGCTGCCACCGGCGCCAAAAAGAACAGCAGCACAAAGCTCAGCGCATTCCTGTTTTTCTGGTCGCTTCCGTAGAATAGTACGTATGCAAGCCATGAAATGGCTCCGGCAATTGTAGCCGCTAATGTCCCTATAAGAACGTCTTTGTTCGTTACATGCCCGATTTCATGGGAAAGCACGGCCTCAATTTCTTTGTCGTTCAATTTGTCAACCAACCCTTTTGTCACGGCAATAGCGGCGTGTTTTGCATTCCTGCCTGTAGCAAAGGCATTGGGCACATCCATGTTCACGATGTAGAGAGGCGGCTTCGGGATGCCTGCCTTTTCGGCTATCTTTTCAACTATGTGATTCATCTTTCTGTCACCATAAGGCTTCGCGCCGTATAGCGCGAGAACAAACTTGTCGGCGTACCAGTATGAAAAAAAGTTTGTTGCGAACGCAAGGACCAAACCCAGGGACATGCCGCCAATCCCGCCGAAATAGAAGCCTATGGCCAGAAATATGCCCGTCAAAAATCCCAGCAGCAAAACAGCCCTTAGCATTGATGACATATACATCCCCTTTGCTTCGCAACTTGAAGAAAGCAAGCAATGAGCTTTGCTCATTGATGCATCGGAGAATCCCTGATTCTCCGCTTGCAGAGCTTTCTTGAGTCGCCAAAATGCTTCGCATTTTGCGCGAAGTCGATAGCCATTTTATTTATTTAGACTTTAGGTATTCTTTGTATTTCTCAGACCAGTCTATGTTACCTATACGCAAGTGTTTATATTTCTTTGGATTTTTTAAAATTCTTCCTATAATAACGGCGACCGCATCAGGCTTTTTGTTGCTCGTATCTATTTCGCAGGCATTTTTTGATTCTGCTGAGATTTCATCCAATATCTCCGCTTCTACGTTTTCTTTTATTTTTCTTTTGCTCCATTCTTTTCTATTTAGCCGTTTTTCAAGGACGCGCGGATTGCATCTCAAAATAATGACGATGTCGGAATCGATAAGATGGGAAAGATGGCCATCTATTATATTTATTTTCCTTTTTACCAGATGTTTTTTAACAGTTTTCTGCAGGTCCTTTACATCAATAATCTTTGTCTTTCTGGATTTATCCCATCCGGAATCCAATTCATTCAGCAACTTGCTTATGCTTATCAGATTTGCATCCAGTCTTTTAACAAGGACCTTGGCAACGGCTGTCTTTCCTGTTCCCGGAGTTCCGGATATCGAAACAATCATAACAGGATTTATGACAGCTCTCTTTTTAAGCAGACAAGTAAGCCGAAAGCAAAGCAGAAAATACAGTACTCACTTCTGCCCGAAAAGCCCTGCCAGGGCCTTTATTATCCCGTCAAATACCGCCCTGATGGAATTGATTATGCTGTCGACGAAAGAAAGCGGCAGCTCTAGCTTGTAGACTATGACAGATGCAGAGGTGCTTGTTATTGAATCTGCCATGGCGGATGCACTTATTTTTCTTATCCCTGCTACTGCGGCTGTCAGGTTGAAATAAGCGTCTTTCTTTTCAAGCGGCTCTAAAGTCATCTGCGCTTCTCCTGAAAAATTATCGAACTCTAACCTGAGGACTGCGCCCTTTGGCTTATCAAGCAGATTTTCAACAGTAACTTTCACAAGGAATGCGCTGCCAGAAGTCGTGTTCTGAGGCGCGGCAACATCCAGGGAAAATTCTTTTTTATCCACGACGTTCACTGTCTTCTTTGCCATGGCACCGCCTGAAACCAGATAGAACATGTACTGGCCTGTCGCCAATTTCAAGCTCCATGATTTTTCAGCGTTCCTGCCCAAGGCAGGCGAGAAAAACGTGAACGGCCTGTCAGTCACGGCCGTCAAAACGAATTGTTCATTGATGCCTGCTGTGTCAGGTCCAGTGATAGTGACATCTGAAATTTGTTTTGTGCCTGAAATTCCTATGCTGGCTTTTGCGCTGCTTCCCGTCTGGTCATGGGCAGAGACAGGGCACGTGTAGGAAAAGCCGCGGTCGACATATGTTGCGTTGAACGGCCAATAAAATTCGGTTTTGCCGCACATCCATGACGCCCTTTCAGGCTCGATTATATTCAGCAACTGTTTGCCGGTTTCAATGACACAGGAAGAAACGTTTATGCTTTCTATCGTGCAGGAACCTGCTTCTGCAACCCCTTTAATCACGCCCTGCTCGTTGAACGCTATGTTGTCCGCTGACAAAGATATGCGTGTCACGTTCTCCAGCCTGTAGTCGAGCAGCGTTATATCGTCGTCATTTTTCGTCCAGACCACATCTATTTTTCCGAAGCCCGTATAAGCCACTTTTTCTGTAACGTTTGCGTCGATGCGATTGGCTGTTTTGATGTGCGTCGCATCCAGATAGCCGGCCTCGTTCCACGTGGGGTCTAATGGAATCCAGGACCCGTCGTCGGCAAGGATTTCGACCCACGTATGGCCTATAAGCTTGTTCTCGACCGCCGAGTAGGCGTAACCGACTATGTAGCGGGTCGGTATGCCGGACATCTTCAGGAGCGATGACAAAAGATTTGCATATTCGACGCAAACGCCGCGCCTGTTTTCATAGACCCAGTCGCTCGGCTTCAGCTGGCCTACCACAGAGAGGTCATAGGTGACATAGCTGTTGACCCACGTGGCAAGCTCTGCTGCCCTCCTTGCGGTCCTTTCGAAAGGAAAGGCCGCTTTTGCAATTTCGGGTGTGAATTTTATCTGGCTGTTCTCTTTCAGATATTCCGGAGCTGTTGCCAGCGGTTTTTCATTCTGGAAGTGCGCCCTGTTTTTTACAATTATCTCTGCCTTGTATCTGGTTTCTATTATCGGGCTTTTCCATTCCAGAACCAGGACTCTGTTGCTGAATTCGTCGTTCACAAATTTCCAGCTGTCCGCATCCACAGAAATGTTCAGGACGCCTTCCTGCGGGACGTTAAGCGTCAAATTCATCGCATTGACGTTGCCGCTCACATGAAACGTTCCGCTCTGGACTATTTTGAAGGTCGCCTCGCTGACCTGCTTCGGATTCAGGATGACTTTTTCGCTTTTTGTGGACTGGTTGAAAAGGGCGTATAAAAAGAATTCTACTAATTGAGTTGCCGGTATAAACATAATCCACCACATAAATATGTGGTATTTCTATTAAATACCACTAATAAATATTGTGGATTATGTGATACAGGAGAATACCATTATTTAACTACCATCTAAAGATAGTGGTATTCTCCTCGTATAAAAACATTCGCTTTTAAATTCTCCTGATATTATTCCTTCGTGTTAAGGTCGAAAATTGATGTAAGCATTGATATAATTCGAGAAACAGGTTTTTCTCCACAAGGAAGCGGTGCGTTGCGTGCCGCACTCGGTGGTAACATTAATCTAGAAAGATATCTCGACTTTTTAATCCAGAAAGGCTATTTAGCAAGCAGAGACGGTCTATACGAATGCACACCGAATGGCAGGACAGCACTTGGTGCTTATGACAGTCTTTTAGAAAGGGGTTTAGTTACAGAGGAGAATGGTCTAAGTGGCACAGATTTAGCGATGCTAAGGGAATTAGGAGATGGCAATTATAAGGCTGCCGTATCACGGAAGTCATGGCAGAGAATAAAACAAAGACTTACTGAAAGAGGTTTTGTTGCGGAAGGCGGACTTACAGCTGACGGCAGACAAGTTTTAGAGCTAGCCGCAGATTTATTCGAGCTTGCTGAAAGTTTTCATGCTTATCCTAAAACGCCCTGAATAGCGATGTGATGCGATGGACAAAATCGAGGAGATATGGACGGAAAAGTACAGGCCTGAAAGACTGAAGGACATGACAGGCCAGCGGCATATAGTCGAGCGGCTTGAGGCGTTTGTAACAAAAAAATCTCTGCCCCACTGCCTGTTTGCAGGGCCGGCCGGCTGCGGAAAAACAACAGCAGCTCTGTGCATAGCTCATGAGCTTTACGGAAGCAGCTGGCACGGGAATTTTCTGGAACTCAATGCATCGGATGAAAGAGGGATCGACACAATACGCGAAAAGGTCAAGGATTTCGCAAGGACAATCCCTCTTGGGGGTTTGTTCAAGATAATCTACCTTGACGAGGCTGACTCGCTTACAAGGGATGCGCAGCACGCGCTGCGGCGCATGATGGAAAAATATTCCGGCACTGCAAGATTTATTCTTGCATGCAACTATTCGTCAAAGGTCATACCGCCCATCCAGTCGCGATGCGCTGTGTTCAGATTCAGCCAGCTGAATGAAGCCGAGATGACGGAATTTCTCGAAAAAGTTTCCAAGGAGGAGAATCTCAGCGTTGATGAGGCGGCATACAAAGCTGTCGTATACGCTTCCGAAGGCGACATGAGAAAGGCCATCAATATGCTCCAGACGGCTTCGATGGCAAGAGGACAGGTAACAGAAGAAATAATCTATTCCGTCACCAGCAGGGCCGACCCCCTTGCGGTAAGGAAAATGATTGGCCACGCGCTGGAAGGGAATTTCAAGGAAGCCAGAAAAACGCTTCTCTCGCTGATGTTCGACCATGGGCTGGCGGGCGAGGACATAATAAAAGAAATCCACAGCCAGGTGTTTGAGCTTGACATGCCGGACATCCGAAAAATTAATCTCATCGAAAAGGTCGGCGAATACGAATTCCGGCTGACGGAAGGTTCAAACGCACAGATACAGCTGGAAGCCTTGTTAGCCCAGTTCGGAAGAAAAGATTAAAAGCATCTAATTTCTGTGCAGATTTAATCTTTTCGAAAGGTCTTCTGGATTCTCTGGTTGTTGAAGTTTTTCCGAAGCGGCTGTTAGTTGATTCACCTGGTGTTGCAACGATTCAACAGAATTAAGTAAGACAACTTCGTAATCATCCCTGTATTCAGGCGGTACAGATGCAAATAACTCATTTCTCCTTTGTCTGAAATACTCCTCAAATTTTTCTCTTCTTGGACCGTGCCTCAGTTTTCTTAGTGCTTTAATTTCTCTTTGACGAAGTCTTTCAGCAGTAACGCCAAATTCAGGTCTAAGCCCTTCTCGAGAATATGTTCTGTCTGCGAGAAATCTTGCTTCAAGAACCCTTCTTTCTTCCGGGTTTAACGTCCCTAAAGCCTCGTCAATAATTCTGCGCAATTCCGGCTGCAAAAACGATTGAACTTCTCCCACAAACAGCCCTCTTAAACTGGCTGTTATGCCAGAGCGGTAGTCTAGACCGGCAGGAGGGTGTACTTGCATGTAAACTCCGATATATCTGTTTAATCTCTCTGGAAAATGAAAATATGGAATTTGCCCAAAAACAGCCCCGACCAAACGCAATTCCTGATGCGAAGCCACTTCTGCGCTGATTTGTTCTCTTACTTCGCTTGCTACATCAGAAACAAATTCATTATAAATTCTATGGGCTTCCAGAAATCTCTGTGCTTCCGCGTCTTTTCTTGCCTGTGTGATGCCGCCTGGGTACCGCAATAATGCGCTTTCAAAACCTGCCTTCTCAAGTTCGTCCCATTTTGCGTCACGATAATCCATTAAATATCTTATCAATACACTTGCTTCTGCCTCTTCCAAAGGTCTCTGCCTTGAAATCTGTCGATGTTCTCTAGAATACCTGCTTGCAAAAGGCCGCCAGGTAGGATCTTCTTGCGCTAATTTGTACAGTTGCCCGACAACAGTACCGGGAGTTCTTTTCATTTGTTCTGCCATAAATTGTAAACTAGCTCCTTCTTCGCAATATTGCCGAAGCTGCTGTATGTCATAACGACGAGGCATATTCACCGCTGATGTAATCTTCAAAACCCTTATAAACCTTGCGCCATAAATTTGTAGCATGACATTCTGGTTCTGCTACGGGTGCAAGAGGACGTGGCACACCTACGTGCAGACGCCGATGAGCGTCAAACGAATCCGCTGCTTTTACTGCCTGAAGAACACTTCTGTGCGGCTCAAGGACGACAAACATGCTGTCGAGCTTCGCTACGGGGATTACGATATCGACAGGCGCGAGTTCAAAAGAATAGTAAGGAAGAAGAGGTAGACCATTCTTTTTCTTTTTAACAAAGCTAGATTTTACTTAACTATAAAAGTCTTGCATTCCAATAGACAAAAACTGCCGACGTAGTTCAGTGGTAGAACGCCACACTCATAACGGCCCTTTCTTTAAAAAGAAAGCGCCGGCGGAAAGAAGTATTGTGAGTTTTGAGCTGTTAACACCGAAGCACACGCAAACTGACGCGGACCAGATAGACGCACAGCAGTGCGTCAGTTTTCACTGCGTCTGTCTGTTTTGCTTCAGATTGTTTTCGGCTATGACGAAAATAAGAAATGTGGAGGTCGTGAGTTCGATCCTCGCCGTCGGCATTTTTCTATTTTTTTATCGTAAATCTTGTGTTCAACTGCGAGAAATATCTCTCCAGCTCGTAATCCGTTATTTCAAGACTGCCGTTCCTGAACAGCCTGACAAAATTCATGGCACCACTTCGTATTGCGGCAACCTTCCATTATTGGAATAGTAAACAACCAGTTTTCTGAGCTTGTTGTCCGAGCCTCTTGTAATGTGAACCCGCTTTGAGCAACCCTTTTTTTCCGGGGTTGTAAGCGCTATCCATGCCTTCACAACGCGCAAGAAAAACCTTTCAAAGAGACGCATAACACTCACGCAAACGTTTTTATTGAAAGCGTTTCCCCCGTGCCCGAAAGGGCGGACAGGGAAGTTGAATAGCTCCAGTGTTCGATGTTTCCTATCCTGATTTTCAGCAATATCACCCTGAATACCAAAGTCTGTCCCTCGATTTCTTTCGCAATTTCAGCTTCGAATTTCTGGAACATAATTCTCCCCTCGCTTCGCGAGTCGAGCGCCATTCTATAATTTTTGGTCGCTCCGCTCCCTACTAACCCACTTTCCTTTTGAACGTTACAATTATCTGAAAATAAAAAATGTGCACTAAGGCAGAACCACGTCCTCTGACGGGATTTCTGGCTCAAGGAAATCTGCTTGCATTCGACCACCAAAAATAAAGGCATGAGGCGAACTTTCGTCCGCCTCTTTCGTCTTTTAAACAATTACCTCTATTCCGAGGTCGCTTTTCCTTGATTTACCGGAACCAGCGACTGTTTTCCCTAGTATGTAAGGAGACTTCACACCGGTTATAATGGTTATAACCTGTATCTTGCCTTTCATTTCAGGCAAGACCCTTGCCCCCCACATAACCGTGGCATCGGGGTCCATGTGCTGGGATACTGCTTCGCCGATCGTCGAAATTTCCTCCAGCTTCATGTCCTCGCCGCCGATGACCTGAATTAATGCACCGGTAGCTCCAGAATAGTCAACGTCCAGCAGCGGATGCGCCAATGCTTTGTTAATGGCTTCCTTTGCGCGATACTGGCTGTCAGACTCGCCGACGCCTATTGTCGCTACTCCTCCAGCTCGCATAATTGTGCGGACGTCTGCGTAGTCAAGATTGACAAGCGAAGGCTGCGAGATTGTTTCGGTTATGCCCTTTATCATCGTGGCTATCAGGTTGTCAGCTACGCCGAATGCCTCTTTCAGCGGGCGGTTGCCAGCGAGTTCCACAAGCTTCTGGTTCTCGATCACGATAACCGTGTCGCAAACCTCGCGAAGCTTTGCCAGGCCTTCCTCGGCTTTTACAATCCTGGCGCCCTCTATCTTGAAAGGCAGCGTGACGGCAGCGATGACGATCGAGCCAAGCTCCTTGGCCAGATAGCCGACTACCGGGGCACTGCCAGTGCCTGTACCGCCACCGAGACCGCATGTCAGGAACAGAAGGTCGCATCCCTGCAGCGCTTCGCGAAGGTCGGTCTTGGATTCTTCAGCTGCTTTTCTCCCGACGTCCGGGAAGCCGCCTGCGCCCAAGCCGCGTGTCAGTTCGCGACCGAGCAGTATCTTCCTGTGGGCTTTCGTTACTGCCAGATGCCTCGCGTCCGTGTTTGCCGCTACAGTTGCCGCGCCCTGAATGCCCATCTCTGTCAATCTATTGACGGTATTGCTTCCTGCACCGCCTGCCCCAACCACCACTATCCGTGCCTGCTCAACTTGAAAGTTTTCAACATCTTCCATACCAAAACCTCCTATATCTTTGAAAACATATGATGCCGGACGAAAATATTCTTAAATGCCGGACAGCATGTTTACTTACTTTCAAAGACAGAGAAGAAATTCGATGGAATTGAGAGATAGAGCGTAACGCAAATGTGTGCGTGAGTGCGAATCACATAATTAACGCGGGTTCGATTTTTGGCGAAATTGAACTCGTGCTTATTTCCTTCTCCCATCCTATTTAAAAGCTTTGTTGCTCGCAGGCATATATGTCAAGAAATAGAATGCTCCTGATATATTTTTTGGATGATATTTGCTTATTACAGCCAAAGGCAAGAGTAAGTAGGTTAAGAATGAAAATTATTCGAGGCGTTGACTGAAAATAGGCTTTTGAGCCACAGAACCCCGCAATTCTGCCAATTTCGTTAAAAGACTGTTGTAAGAAATCGGCATTAAAATTATAAAGGGAGACCGCCGCAAAAAACTGGTTTATGAATTAAAGTGTAGTGAATAAACTAAATTCTTGTGTACGAGATCTTACAGCTATTCGAAATCTGTCATCTGCTGTGTACCAACCTAAAATAATACGTTGACGAGTAGTGTCAGCTAAATCCGGATGGTGTTCCGCCAATTCTTTATAAACTGCGTGAACGGTGCCCTTTAATACATCAGGCAATGCAACAGGATCAAAAAGTGGAGAAGATGCATCTACAAATTTATACCGTATGTTAGTTTCAGGATTTGAATAATCTATAAAAGTGAAGTTCATAAAAAAATAGTTGAATATCTAGGAAGGAGGATATAGTAATGATGCTAAAGCGTATCCGCATGTTGCCCCTACAAGTGTCCCCGTATCCTTTCTAACTACTTGATCAACTGTTCTATCTGGTCTTCGTAGTTTTTCAACTACATTCAATAATAGTGTCAGTCCTGCTCCATTTACTACAGGGTTTATCTCTGGAGGTTGTATCATTACATAACGAAGTGCAGGATCAATAGAATATTTTGCTGCTACGGTTGCCGTAAATGCTGCGATAAATCCAATTATTGCAGAACCAATATTTTCAACTACAAATTCTCTACAACCAAATTCACCTTCTATCGGATACGCTCTTAAAGCTCGAACGATATCTCTGTCCCCTCTTTCCTTAGCCATACATAGAGCTTTTTCATAAATTCCACTATAATCTGTATATCCACCTAATCCTTTCATATAAGAATCGAATCTTTCGTCTCCTGCTGCCGATAGTCCTGCAAATACATCCAAGAAAACATTTGCCCCTTTTCTCCTTTCTCTACCCATTTCATTCACCGACTTGTTACTATATAGTAAAATATTTAAGCTTTTCTGTCTCCCGAAACCCAACGCTTCGCCTTCTTCAAAGGCTCGGTCTTGACAAAATGTTGTGCTAAATATTTGTAACAGCTACCAGTGTAACTCTTGAATTTCCCATCCCTTTCCCATCCTGATTTTTAATATGCGTTCTGCTATTGTATTGGTTAAGAGTCCCATTGGATGGGATTAAGAAAAACACTGCACAGGTCATTGGCATGGAAGAGACGAAATTCAAAATTCTTTTAAATGCGATGAAGGTGCTGGAGCAGGAGGACGCAAAGCGCTCTTCCCTCGAAATCGGGATTATTAAGGTGATGGATGCTTTTGACGAGCACCTTACGGAAGACCAGAAAAAAATACTGCTCGGCGAGTTTGCGCATTATGAAAAGAGCAAAAAATCCGCCGAGGAAAGCCGAAGGATGAAAGCCGTCCTGCAGGACCAGGAGTACAAGGACTTGTTCAGAAGACCACTGGAAGATGACGAGAATCTGGGATATTGAAGTAAGCTGAAAGGAAGGCAGGATGCACACCATAGGATGAATTACGGATTAGGAAAGTAACGGAGCGAAGCGGCCAAAAATAATAATGTGGCAATTGACTTGCGAAGAAAAGTGCCAGAATAAAATGGCACTCGACTTTGCGGAGCAAAGGGGAGATGGAGGAGAAAAATTTTTCATCGCTGATGGCGATATTGAGGGTTCTCGAGAAAGAAGACATGGCAGGCTCCAGCATCGAAGCGTGCATAAATCATCTTGTTGAATCTTTCGACGGGGAGCTTTCCGGGGAGCAGAAGACGTCAATAAACGTCGAATTCGCGCGATACTACAAGCGCAGGAGCGTGCCTGACACGCCCATACGGGATACTGGCGGGGATTATTAAAATACGGAGCTCTGAAAAAAAATTGCACTTATTGCCGCAATGCTCCTTTTAGCCCTGTTGTAAATCTGTCATAATCTCCCATACTTAATGTGCTTGTTACAGCGACAGTAGGATATCTTCTTCCCAGTTCAACAATGCAAGATACTGAACCGCCCAACCATGGTTTGTGTAACACTACACTAACAGTTCTCGCCTTCTCCAAAGTTGGCGGCACCTGCCTATAAGCCCATTTAAGTCCTTTTGCGGCTTCTGCAAATGCGCTCACTAATTCACGGCTTTCAGGAGCCCTTTGAAATGTAATGAAATTATAATCAGGCATATCAAAGTGGTCTCTAATAACTATAAATATTCATCCGTAAGCCACTTTTGTCAGAAGTATGCCGGGATTTTCGCACAGCTGGCTGGCAGTTACAGTAGTCCCGTTGGTCGCTTGTCTGACCGCCGATTCTATCTGGCTGTTCAATGTCGCGTCCGTATATTCCTTCTTCTTTGCAGTCTCGCAGGCGCATACGAGAATGTCAACAATGGCGTTCCTGCGCTGCAGCGCAGGCTCGGCTATGCACGGAGGCGCAAAACAAAGCTCTGATTCCGACACGTTTACCGGTTCGTCTTTCCAGCAGCCGCTGCACGGACCGACCTGTGCGCATGTCTCGGATACGTTAAAATTGACAGTAGAACCTATGGCGTACAGCAGGACAAAGGCGACTGAAAAAATTATAACAAGAGGTTTTCTCATGTCTTTCATATGTAACTTTTAATCCGGCAGGATAAAAAGATTTACGAATAATACGACCTTGCCGTGAAGTCGCGGTAAAGCTTCCTGCCGGCTTCTGTAAGCTTTGCCTGTATCGAATCTCTGCTGCCGCTTATTTCAGCGATGCCAAGGGTGCCAAGATTCGCCAGGGCTTCCATGTCTTTCTCGCTACTTGTTTTATAGACCTGCTCTTCGTGAAGCTTCTTTACCCAGTGGGAAATGACAGTCATCGTGTCGTACAACTTTGATTCAGGAACAACTCCGGCAAGTTTGTTCTGCAACTCACGGATATTCATTTTAACCAGCACAATTATGGTCGATACGGGAGACGGTTTTCTTGATTGCGCAGAAGCCCTGCAAAGTAGCCGACGACTTGTTTTGGTTGCATGTAAGAAGCAACGTGCATATGCCATCCCAGAAATATTCCAGCCTCTTGTGGAGTTAAATGGTACTTAGTTCGTTCTACTAATTCATTAAATGCCCTTCTGGCTTCCTCTCCGGCTATGTCTCCCAGCACAGCCTCGTACGACTTTCTTAATGGTCCATCAAGCTGCCTCCATCTTATTATTTGTCCCTCTTCTAACTGTCTTTGCAAGCCTGACTCCTCTTCGGCAAGGTCCCTTTGCCCTTTCTCCAGACCCGCATGTGCTTCGAGAACCAATTTTTGGTAATCCATGCAATACCCTCTTCAGAAAGATTTTTAAGACCAGAGCCACCAGAGAGACTTGAACTCCCAACCTGCAGTTGATTTTAAGCCCTTTTTCATAACATGCTTCTTTTTCCGCAGGCGCTTTTTCTTGCGAAGAAAAAGGGCCTTTACAAAACTGCTGCTCTGCCAATTGAGCTATGGTGGCGTGCTAATTGTAATACAACTTATTGCTTAAATAAATTTAGTAAATTTAATTAGCTTAGAGGGGCTGTGAAGCTTTAAATATGGATATTAATATCATATTAATATGGTAAAGGCAATTGTAGAAATTGATAATGAAGCTAACAGGGTACTAAATATTCTGAAAGCTGAATATGGTCTGAAAGACAAATCTCAAGCCATAAATAAAATGGCTCATGAATTCAAGAGATTTGTCAGAATAGAACCTGAAATAAGGCCAGAATATGCCAGAAAACTGAAAGCTATTCAAAAACAGAAATCTATCAAAATAGGAAGCATTAAAGACTTCCGTAAAAGATACGGATTAGAATAAGATGTACGCCGTTAGTAATAAGCCAAAGATAGATGAAATATTCAAGAAATTAGCTAAAAAGAATCCTAAGCAACTTGAAATAATAACAAAGAAAGTTGCGGAAATTCTAGAAAATCCGTACAGATTTAAGACATTAAGCAATATCATGAAAGGCTTCAGAAGAGTTCATATTGACAAGAGCTTTGTTCTCGTATATTCAATTGATGAGGGAATCAAAACTGTGGTTTTGGAAGATTACGACCATCACGACAAAATTTATAGAAATTGATGTTCTATTTATCCGTTTGACCCGCAATATAACATCAACCGTCTTTATCCAAGGACGAGGATGAAAACGTTTGAGGGCGAAAAGATAGACGGGTCCAGCCCGCCTTCTGTTTTCATTGGCAGAAAGGGCTACCCGAACGTGTTTATCGGGCCGCTGATTCCGCCTGTCCACGGGGATACTTCTTTGATGGACACGCCGGAAAAATGGGCTGATAAAGGGGCAGGGGACATCATTGATTTCCGTTTTCAGCTGGTGCGGGGAAAACAATTGGTAAACGTGAACGATAAAAGCAGGATTACGGGCATGGTAAGGGAAATTGCGCTGTCGAAGAATCCGCTTGATATCGATGCTGCTTTCAGCAAAAAACCGCGGGGCTCTTTCTTTAACGAGGACGTACAGCCGTTCGGCCCTTCTGCGCCGATAAAAACAATGGAAATAGGGAACGTAAAATTTGAGCATCATCTGGAAAGGGCATATTATGACACTGACCTGCTAGCGAGGGAGGCTGTCTTGTCGCTCTATACGCAGGGCTTGTTTGTTTCAACCATACAAAAGGCGTTCAGCGTTGGCGCGTTCGGACTGAAAGAAAACAGGAAGCTTGTGCCGACACGCTGGAGCATAACGGCTGTTGACAGCACGCTGTCTGAAAACCATCTGGAAAACGTAAGGCATTATCCGCTCATCGATACGTTCCGCGTCTATGAAGCGGAAAACATAAACAACAGATTTGTCATACTGCTCCTGCCGACGGAATGGAAGTACGAAACGATGGAGGCGTGGTTCCCGTCTGTTATTGGCGACAGGCTGGAGATATACGGAGACTGGGAAGGTCACGACAAAAAGAAAGATTATGCGGCCATAGGCGGCTGTTACTATGCCGCGCGGCTGGCGGTAGCTGAGCAGCTTGAAAAAGAAAGGAAACAGGCAGGCGTCATAATCTTCCGGGAATCTTATCCGGGTTATATCCCTCTGGGCGTCTGGAACGTCCGCGAGAACGTCAGGCAGGCTATGCAGCGTTTCAGGGAGTTCGAATCGCTGAACGAGGCGCTGACTTATGTTTCTTCCCGGGTAAAGATACCTATGCAGCAGTGGATTCTGGGAAGCCGCCTGCTGAAAGAAACTATTACACAGAGAAGGCTAAGCGATTTTGCCAAGTAGAGGATTTTATTGTGTCAGATTATAACCTTGTTGCGTGATTCTGTCTTTTAGCTGGCGTGTCAAACATCCAATCAGAAATCGTCTAACAGTCTTTTCATATTCTTCTCTATGTTGTGACGGGCGACCTGACAAATGCCTATTGAGTTCGTCCTCAGCTTTAGCCAAAGATGAAAGAACATATGGTATATCGGGTTCTAGCATTCTCATTCTTTCAAGAACACGGACAGAGCCGTCGCCTCTTATTCTTATCTCATGCGGTTCCCAGACTGCATCTGTATTGAACAGCTCTACACCAGCTGTAGCTTCCAGATAATTTGTTGGTAATCCTGCTTCTTGATATCTTCTTTTTAGACTTTGGTAGAGTTCAACAGCTACGGAAGCGTCAGATGGCATAGCTTTGATTAACATCGCTAATTACTTAAATCAAATAAGGAAAAAACAGAAAAAGAAACTCACATCTTGCCGCCGTGGGCCGGGCATGCGCCATGGGATTTCCACTTTGCCATTTTGCCTATGAACAGCACCAGCATTCCTGCAAAGTACAATGGCAAGACGGCCATTGCTGTTGCCTGACTTAGTTGCTCTGCTGCTTTGAACTGGTTTGCCAAACCGGCTACCAGCACAAAAGCGCCCACGGACATGATAACCAGTGCAACAAGCATCATTCCCATGTTGCACGTGCATTTCGCGTTTTTTGCCATATTTTTCACTTCTGATTATTTGGTGAAGGTAGAATATAAGCTTTAGCAAATGACCGGCCGGGATTCTATTAACTTAAAGGATGATAAACCTCTGCTTTTTATCTTAGATTCATTGAAAACACACGACTTTAGTCGTGTGATGAAACACAATGAATCTGGGATCCCATCTTCCAACAAACCACCGACTTTAGTCGGTGGTTCCTAGCTTATTTGCCTGAAGCCAAAGACCACGTGGCCTTTACAGCCGTGATTACAGCTGCCGGTGCTACAAGCACTGCCAAGTTCTTGACTACTGTGTCCAAGAGTGTGCCCACGTTTGCTACAGCTGTATTAAGAGCTGCGAAACTTGCTGTACCTGCGACAAGAAGCGCGATGGCAGCGACTAGGAATGGCTGGGATTCTTTATCTTTTACATTCAGGACTCCTACGACAATACCTAGCACTACAAGAAGGGCTGAAACCCATCCTGCGGTTGCGACATCCAGTGCTTTTGCAAAGCTGCCAAGAGCTGCCAGCACTGCCACAACCACTCCTACTAGGAAAGCGTATTCTCCTGCTTTCTGGTTAGCCATTTTTTGTTTCACCTTTCAAAACTACTCACAGCAAGGTATTTAAGGATTTCTGTCTTCCAGAAGGCTTAAAAGGAGACTATACTGAAATTCTGCCCGTTCTTCGTCTTTCCAAGAAAATGGGCATGCAATGGGGCCGGGAGGAATTTCCAAGCCCTTTGGAAAAGGGCTTTTTTGAACCCCCGCCAACGCGTTGCTTCGTTATTCACTGCCTTGCGACTCATAGCTCCAATAGAGGAGTAGAAACAAAACAACTTGAAGCACCTTCAGGTGCTTCGGTTTGTTCCCTCTCCCTCTACCCTCATTTTCTATGGAAAAATAGTATTCCCATATACTTCTTTGGGGTTCTCCAAGACCTTTCGAACAGACTGACGCAAAACAAAAAGACGCACAGCTGTGCGTCAGTCTTCGTTGCGTCTATTTGTCCCGAAAGGGATTGGAACTGGAGCGCGCCGTCCTACCAGGTTAGACTACAGCCCCAAACAGCTTTGACAAACCCAAAAACACTATCTACATGCCTCAGTATAAATAAAAAGATTAAGAACTACCCGAAAGGAAAATTTTAAGTCAGGTGCGATAGATAGTTATAGTCATATGCTTGTGCTCAAAGGAAAGGTTGTATCAGGCGTTATGCGGGGCTCGCCTCTGATAGATACGTTCTTCTACAGGCTCATAGGAATTCTGGGTTTTGAACCTTTCAAGGGGACGATGGACATACAGCTTGAAAGGCATGTTGACGTTTCGCTATACTCGACAAAGGCAATAGACCACATACTGATTGACGGCACAAAAAAGGTTTATGCGTACCTTGCGGCTATAATCCTTACTATACGGAAAGACGGAAGGGCAGAAGACTACAACTGCTGGGCTATAAGAGAGCCTGGTTACCCGCAGCAGGATATGCTCGAGATAGTGGCAAAGGACAGCCTGAAGGATAAATTCGGGCTGAAGGACAGCGACATCGTGGAAATAACGTTTTTATCTGAAAGAAAGAGGAAAAAAGTCCCCGGCGCAGAGCTTTTCCGGCGGCTCTACGGTACCCAGACGCAGATGATGAAAAGTTAAATGTTCATCAAGAAATACAGGCGTATTCGTTAAAAGCCCGTTAGTTGCAATCTTTATATCCTCACTGATATTACTTGTGTTTTGGCTCGCGAAATGGCATCTAAAATTTGTATTCATATTTTATTATAGATCTTTATTAGAAAATTAGGTTATCTTCCGCGAGTCAATCTATCAATAAGATGTTGTGGTAAAGACGTTTCTCTCATCCTTTTCTGTGTTTCGGTTATATCGTATTCCACATTTCTGAACTGAAGAGTTATTTCTCCGTCATCACCTAGTTCGATAATGCCATAACAGGCAGCACAAGAACCGTGTCGTGGTTGACCAACTGAACCTGGATTAAATAAAGCCTTCGGCTCCCATAAAACACCTCGATCTTCATTTTGTTCCTCTCTAAAATCAAATTGGACTGTTCTTGTTTCTAGATCTAAAAACCCAGCCTCTTGTGATAAATCTGGCATATGTAGGTAGAATTGAAGATTTTTTATCTCAGTAGGATAGCTTCCGTAACCAATCCAACAACTTGCGTATGTTGGAACATGAGTATGTCCAAAAACTCCTAATCTAACATGTCTGTAACCAGTTGGATCGTTGTCATCATCAAAACCTAAGGCTTTCATAGCGGCAAGAGCGTTACGTTCGTCACTTATATAGATATCCTCATACCCTCGATGAGTTACTTGTTCACTTCCAGCAAAACTTCCATGAACCATAGCAAACCTGCCTTTAGGATCTACGTATGGAACACTTCTTAGTTCATCTAACCATTTCTTACTTTTTGGTGTCAGCAAACCTGCGTTATGCCTTACCGCATCAGCTGCAAAAATATTAAATTCATCATAGTCGCCACCTCTTACAGCCCTCTCATGGTTTCCTAAGACTGTGACAAACCCTTCTTGTTGCAGAGTTTGTATGCATTCATTTGGATTCGGACCGTATCCTACTGTATCTCCTGCATTTAGAAATACGCCATATGGGCCATGTTCTTTTGCGTCTTTTAAAACAGCCTCCAAGGCAGGAAAATTGGAATGAACGTCACTAATGACTAAAATTCTTACAGTCATAAAAATACTGTAAAGTACAATTATTTAAACCTGTCTATTGTTGTCATTTCATAATAGTTACTATCTAATTTTTGTCGCCAGCCAAAACACTTTTACATAATGGTTCAGTATAAAGACTCTTCGGGAACTTTCTTACGAAAGACATTGCGCATTCCCTCGTCGCTAAAGCGAGAACACAACACTGATTATTTTCAATAAGCGGGGAGCTAAAAAATAGTATTTTCTACGAAAATAAATTAATAAAAAAGAGGTTGGCGTTTTGATTTTATTCGATTAGATACAATCTATTAGTGACAGCATCTAAGAAATAGACTTTTTCCTTAACTGGTCCAAACTCACAAATTTGTCCTTTCTGCCTTTTCTCAAATCTTCCAAAGCCTCATTCATTACTTTTTTCTCTTTTTTAGTCAGTTTTTCTTCTGTTATCTGTTCAATTACAATAGGCTCTTTAACCATAGTCACAACCATCCTTCTGTTCTTATAAGCATTCTGTACTTGCCTTTTCTTATCCTGTAGATGTTGCTTCCTAGTTTTTTGGTATCCAGCCTTGCAAAAGGAAACTGTTCTAGCAAGACAGATGTTTCGATTATATCATCTTTAACATGCTGTGGAAATTTCTCCATCTTCTTCATGACTTTCTCATGGAATATTACTTTCATATCTGGTAATTGTCTCAAAAGATTAAATAAACCTATATTCTACAGTATACGTTTGCCATTCCTCGCGGACAACTTCCTCCTAATTGTTGCGGGTACTCAAAATTCCGAAAAAATATTCTGGGTTTCTTTTTAAGCATTTCTTCCAATGTTTTGTTATGACTATTCTGCGCGAAAACTTTTACGGCGACGTTAACATAGGACTGTACGGCTTTGCGACGGACAAATACTGCCTGCTGGGGTTAAGGCAAAAGATAAACAAGAAAATCAAAAAGGCGCTGGGCGTTCCTGTTTACGTCTCAACATTTCTTGCCACGGATTTTGCCGGACTTTTTGCCGCCGGGAACTCTTCAGGCATAGCGGTAAGCGGAATGATTGAAGGACATGAACTGCAAGTCCTGAAAAAGATGTTTGAGAATATTCTTGTCCTTCCGACAAGGTTCACCGCAATCGGAAACCTGATTCTCTTAAACGATAGCGGCATAGTTCTCTCACCCTTACTAAGAAAAAATAAAAAAGAGATTGAATCTTTTTTCAAGCTGCCATGCGCGATTTCAACGATAGCCGGCATAAGCGTCACAGGCAGCTGTGCTATCGCCACGAATAAAGGGTGCGTTGTCCATCCGAAAATAAAACTGGACGAGAAGAAAATAATCGAAGAGGTTTTGGATGTATCTGTAGACATAAGCACGGTTAGTTTTGGAAGTCCTTTTGCCAAGTCAGGCGCGATAGCCAATTCCAGAGGGCTTGTAATTTCCACTTCGTCGTCCGGACCTGAGATGGGGAGGATAACTGAAGTGCTGGGATTTGTGTAAGACCAACTTGCGAACGTGCTTATTGAAGTGCCCTTACAGGCTTGAGAACAAAACACTTAACAGGCGTACCTTCGAGAACCAATTCCAAAGCCCTCTGGGCGTGCGAACCTATGACGACCCTCTGTTTTGCAACCTTTCGACAAATACAAACGACTCTTTCGCCTTCGACGCTATCGCTGATGTTTCTACCTATCATGCCGTGACCTTCTTTTCCTTAATCAGCTCATCTATTGCTCTAATAGCTGTTTCAATATCTACCCCTACTAAAGCCGCGACTTCATCAGCAAAGATATTCGGCTTTTTCCTGATAATCTTCAAGACCTCTCCCTTAACCTTTGCCATAGACGTCTTCCTCGGTACAATGAATTCGAATTCCCTGAGCTTTGAGCGGACAGCGTCCCTCAGAAAGTCAGCAGCATTGAGATAGTATCCAAGCTCTACCAACTGCTTAACCCTTCCTCTTTCCAACTCGGCTAATCGAACGCCAGATACGGCTTCCATAAATCATCGATGTAAACGAAACCTTAAATTGTTAACGCTTGTAAACAAATTGTGGGCTTATAGTGAAACCAGAAAAAGAACTATAACGGCACTTTTAAACTTATCAAACGAGATTATGCTTATGGTATCAAAAGACCTGCAAAAAAAATACATGCAGCTCCAGATGCTCAAGAAGCAGTTAGAGTCTCTTATAGAACAGAAAACAGAACTGGACGAGCGTGTCTCGGAGCTGACGCATACGATAAACGCCATGAGAAAATTAGGCGACATCAAAAAAGGCGAAGAGATATGGTCGGCGTTTGGCGCCAGCTCCTTTGTCAGAAGCGACATAAAAGACGTTGATAAAATACTGATAGGCGTAGGGGCCGGAGTGCTGCTGAAGAAAAAAAGAAGCGAAGCCATCGAATTGCTCCATTCGAGGCTTGACGAGCTGAACGGCATAGACAAGGAACTAACGGCAGAGATAGGCAAATACATAGAGCAGATAAACATCATCGAGCCGGAAGTGCAACGCCTGGCTGAAAAAGAGCAGTAAGAGAAAAGAAACGCTTGCCCTGCAACCAATAATAATTATTCCTTATAATTAATTGTTTACTTCAATCGGTGGTGGGCTATAACTAACTGTATCTTGAACCTACTGTCTCTTTAGATTTACCAGCTTCGTGTTCGGCATCTCTTTTCAGAGACGATACGTATTCCAGTAAGGCCGAAGATGATACACCAAGTTGTTCCATAACGCCTTCAACAAAAGTAGCCATTCCTCTGTAAGCTCGTGCTCTGGCTGATGGTGGTAATGCTCGAACCTCATTCATTAATTCACATTCTCCTACATTCATTTTTCCTTGTAATGTCGTATAACTCACCTGTGTTTACTACTCAATAGTAAACTATTTAAGCTTTACAAACTCCCGCCCGCCGCCGGCTCTTCGCCGCCTTCGGTGGCTCGTTCTTGACTTTTCAATTTTGACTTTCACCACATTATAGCTGACCAACTTAATATTCTGGATACTACACAAGTTGGTCACATATAGTGGAGCAAGATATAATACCGGATTCTTTACTTGGTTAACTATAAGTCAGGAAGAAATGAGAAACGATTCAAGTGCCAAGAACAACAAAATTTAAGCTCGCAAAATAAAGTGTTCATTATGTTCAACGCATTAAAAAAACGCCTGAAAGAGGTGCTGCAAAAGGCTTCCGCCATCGTGAAAGAGGAAGCTAAGGAAGAAGCTCCCCAGAAGTTAATTGAAACTAGCGCAATACCTGAATTGCCTGAAAAGAAAGTTCATGCAGAGATAAAACATAGCGTAACCGTTGAAATGCTTACAGAGAAAGAGGAATTGGAGGCGGAAAAGCTTTTCAATAAAACCGAAGAATCGACAGAAAAAAAGGCTAAAAAATCACTTTTCGGCGGGCTCGCACAAAAAATCACGGAGAAAAAATTATCGGAAGGGGAAGTAGAGAAGATTCTCAAAGAGCTAAGGACGGCGCTTCTTGAAAATGACGTTGCGTTGGATGTTGCCGAAAAGCTTTCTGATGAAGTGAAACGCGCCCTGGCGGGGAAAAGCATCAGGCGGGGAGAAGTTGAAAAAATCATCAAGGAATCCCTGAAGACGTCCATGCTTGACGTGCTCAAACAGGAGAAAATCGATATAGGGGCGCTGATAAAAGACAAGCCGCTGCTTGTTGTGTTTTTCGGCTTCAACGGCGTTGGAAAGTGCGTTTCTGGAGATACGCTAATACCTATTTCTGACGGACAAATCGTGCCTATAAAACAACTGTATGAAATATCAAGAACGACAGTTGACGAAAAGCAAATCGAAGGCGGATATTTTGTAGAAAAACCAATCGAGGTGTTTTCAGTTAATCCATTAACACTTAAGATAAAAAAAATAAAAGCTGAGCGGATATGGAAACTTAAAAAAGATAAACTGTTAGGAATCACTCTAGAAAACGGCCAGGAAGTGAAAGTAACACCAGAACATCCGTTTTACATTCTTAATCCTGGGGGCATTTCAATGAAAAGAGCGGATGAAATTTCAAAAGACGATTATGTAATGGTTCCTAAATGTATAGAGGTCGTGCCTAAAAATTTAACGAAATTTGAGATTCTTAAATTAATAAATGACAGAAAACTTTTCATCAATTCAAAAAATTTTGTTGCAGAAACTTATAGGTTGCTGGAAAATAAATTCGGCACATTGCGAAAGTCTTACGAGTCTATTTTGGATTGTAAGGTGGCTTGGAATACATTCAGGTATTCGTGGTTAACCACAGGAATTTTGCCTTCTTCTATTATTGTTAAAATGGCAGAAAATGATGAAGAATTTAGACTGCTTATTGAAAAAAGCGTATTCGGAATTCAGTTTGGCAAAAGCAGGCCAATTCCTATGCCTGAATTAGACGAAGAATTTTATTCGTGGCTTGGATTATTTTACTCAGAGGGTCACTTAGAACCGCAGTACGTGGACTTCACCAATACAGAAGATTTTATGCTTTCAGAATTTATAGAAAAGACAAAATCTATTTTTGGCATAAATCCAAAGATAATCACAGATAAAAGAAATTTGAAGGTGAAAAGGGCTATAGCTGCAAATAAAACGCTATCCTATTTTCTGAGGGCGTTTCTTTTGGTACCACCGAAAAAGAAGAGCACTTTCATGAAATTGCCAGAATGGATACTCAAAACTTCTGACAATAATTTGGCATGCTTCTTAAAGTCCTATTGGGAGGGAGATGGCACAGTCTCTACTAATAGTCGAGTTCTTGAAGCTGCAACAGCAAGCGAAACATTTGCAAAACAAATATCGTTGATACTGTTGAGATTTGGTATAATGGCCTCGATGGCGAAAAGGAAAATAAAAGGCAAGTACTATCACAGGATTAATATTGTAGGCAAAAGCGATATTCGACTGTTCTGCCAGAAAATAGGATTTTTAGGCGCAAAAAAGCAAAGAAAGTTAGAAAATCTGTTGCTGCTTCCGGAACAATTCGAACGCAAAGAGTTGATACCCAGACAGTCCGAATATATCAGACATCTGAGGAATTCTAGCGGCATACTGCAGCAAGATATGGCTAATTCTCTCAAGATTGGTGCTAGTTTACTCTCCCAGTACGAGAATAAAAAATATGAGGTTTCGATACCCCTAGAACGCATAAGGGAAATATCCCAAATTCTATCTTCTGCATTCTTATCTATGCTCGCTGCTGCGGATGTAAGATGGCTGAGGGTTCGCAACGTTGAAGAGGTTTCAGAATCCGATGAATGGGTGTATGATTTTACTGTACCTTTGTATCATAATTTTGTTGCAAATAATTTCATAGTGCATAATACAACAACCATAGCAAAGATTGCCAGCCTGTATAAAAAGTACAGGCCTGTCATCGCTGCGGGCGATACGTTTCGTGCAGCTTCGATAGAGCAGCTGGAAGAGCATGTCAAAAGGCTGGGCGTGGATATTGTCAAGCATAAATACGGGGCGGATTCAGCTGCGGTGATTTTTGATGCAATGAAGCATGCAGCAGCCATCGGTTCAAAACTGGTTCTGGCTGATACGGCTGGCCGCTCTCATAGCAACGTCAACCTTATGGACGAACTCAAAAAGGTCGTAAGGGTCAATAAACCTGACCTGAAAGTGCTGGTCCTTGATTCTATAACAGGAAACGACATAGTCGACCAGTCAAAGCTCTTTGACGAAGCAGTAGGGGTTGACGCTATAATATTGACAAAAGCAGACGTATACGAAAAGGGCGGCGCAGCGCTGTCGGCGTCGCACACCATAAAAAAGCCTATCCTGTTCCTGGGAACGGGGCAGGACTATGACGACCTGATAGAATTCAAGCCGGAAGAAATTGTCAAGAATCTGATGGGCTAAAATAAGTTTAATCAGAAGCCCTTTTCCATTTCTCTCATTCTGCGGATTAGTTCGTCGCCGTTGATTCCATAGCGGCTTTCCATCTCATAATCGGTAACAACTACATCCGGCCGTTCAGAAGGGAATCTGGACAACGCATCATTAGGATTTTGTATATAAACTAGCCGCGGGTTTTCTGTACCGGCGGATTGCGCACCTTCTGTTATTGCGTATACTGTCGTCTCTCCCCCACGAGGGTTATCGTCAACAACCCATATAGATTTAGCATGATACAGTTTTCCTACTTCTATGAAACCGTTCCGTTTCATCTTGTCCAGAAAGCTGATATCTAGATCCCTGGTTATGCTTCCCATCACTTGCGGGTCGCCTCCGCTCATCAGATAAAATACAGCCATGTTCTCATCCTTGCAATAAATTTACTTGCAGCAAAGCTATAACTTCTACTCGTTTCCAATAAGCTTTCTGACAGCGTCGCGGACAGCTTCAGACCTGTTCGGATAGACGCCCCTGTTGACTAGCGAATCTATCCTTCTTATCTGCTTCTCTGTCAGACGAATCTGCATCGTTTGCATTACCACTTTTCATCACCTGTTTTTATCGAGCGTTCTCCGCCACAACTCTGCCACTCCCAACTCCATCACTATGTAATTACTTTTCAGTTACATTACACTAAATTTACGATTACTCTACGGTAGTAAAGCTTATAAGCTTTTAGAAATGCCCTAAAGACGGCTTTGGGGACGAAAAAACGCCGCCTGAAAATTGAATACCTTATACCACTAGTCTAGTGACTAATGGTATGGGGTGCAAAAAACACCAGATATAATGTGGCATCTGCAGTTCGTATAAGATGCCACCAGTCTATTGACTGATGGTTTTTCACACAATCCCATCCCATCGGGATGCCCAACGCATGCACTAATTACAAACCCATTACGGAAGGAGTACAAAGCGCTGGTTTTTGGCTAAACTTTTATAAGCATTAGCTCCAATTGTATTGTTAAGGTGCGCTGATGAAGAAAATTCTGCTGCTTTTGATTGCTCTTTCGATGGCGATGCCGGTTCTTGCCGTGCACACTGCCAAAATTTCATTGAACCCTATGCTTACCGCCGCTTCGGCTGACACGCAATTCACTGTAAACGTCACGAACCTTGGCAAGGACAGGATAAGCGAACTGCGCGTAAGGATGCCGGTAGACTTTTCAGGCCTCAAGTGCGGCACGGCTCCGAGCGGCTGGGCAGTCTCGTTTTCTGATGCAATTGAATGCAACTACAAAACCGTTGCCAATTATATAATGGCAAACTCATCGCTTGGATTCACGGTTACGGCGAAAACGGGCGACGACGACAAAAATTATACATGGGAATTAAGGACAAGGGACGTCTTTGACGGCTTTTCGCTTTTCAATCCGGTCACCAATATTGACAAATCAGGGCCTGCGATAAAGCCGTCTACGCTGACGGCGCCAAACGGCGGCGAGAAATGGGTTTCGAGAACCGGGCACGACATAACGTGGAAGGGCGCGGACATAACGGACGCAAACCTGAAGGCAAAGCCGGTTACGCTGGAATATTCCACGGACGGCAAGAAATGGGATGTTATCGCCAAAGATCTGGAGAACGGCGGTTCATATGCATGGACCGTGCCTGACGCAAACAGCACCAGCGTTAAAGTAAGGCTTACAGCGGCTGACTCTGTAGGGAACGCAGCAAGCGACGAAAGCGACGGCGCATTCACAATTTCGCCTGCGTTGCCAACCACGGTTTTAATAGTCGGCGACAATGCCATGATTGATATCGACAAAGACGGCAAAACCGACTTTATCGTTGCGCTGGTCGACATCACAAACAAGACGGCGATACTGACATTCACGTCACTCAAGCCTGCAGCGACAACCACGACAGTGGCGGCAAATGGCACAACCACGGTTCCGTCACGCCCTGACCAGACAACCACGATTGTCATTGTAATCCTGATTGTGATTATCGTTTACCTGATATGGAAACTCCAGCAGACGGGAAAGAAGAAGTAAGTTCTTCGAGACTAATTCTAGAATTGGCGGAGCGCCATGTTTCGGGTGGGGCAGAAAGCTTATATAGTTATTTATTAGTAGTAAATTAGGTGAGAAAATGGCGTCAGGACTTAGAGCATTTAATTGGGGGCTAATTTATTTTACACAAGGGGATTATCCCATGGCACCAAGTCCACCACGACTTGTTAGAACACCTACCTCGACTGTAGTAGCATTTGAAAATGAAAGACGTGTTTGGCGTTTTCCTGAAGATAGAGGTAAACACTCGTATCAGACAATAGTACCAGGGGAATATGTAGCATGGTCGGGTCCTTCTCATAGAGCAGATGAATTAGGTGAATACGCACTCGGGCCTGATGGACTAGGATCTAGAATACTGGGAGTACGGCCTGTGCAAAAAGACAAAAGAACTGAAGTGAGAGAAGCTCTGAAAAGAAGTGGCTTCAACGGAAGAGTTTATTTCTGGAAATAATTTTTCTTTTATAACCTAGATAATAGAGCTAATAGAGCCCCAAACCCAATGCCATTTAACTACTAATTATACGAACCACTGAGAACCAGGAAATTTACTTCTCGACCGCCTTCGGCTGCTCAACGTTCTGGGCTTTTTCCGGCTCCTTTGTTCCCTCTATTTTCTGGTCTTCTTCCTGCTTTTTGGCGGCTTTTGGCCCCAAACGTTCGAGAAGCTTTTCTTTCGTTCCTTTCTTTTCTGTCCTGGGCAGGGCCTTGAACTCTTCGTATTTATGACCGAACAGCTCAGCCTTTGCAGTAGCGCCGTCTTTCGTGACGGTTACTTTGATTTTGTGTGGCGGCTTCTTGATGCCGCGCTCCCAAATCTGGCTGTTGAGGCGCTTTCCTATTTTGACATCTGCTGCCTTCGTATGAGTAACAATATAGTCCTTTATCAGGCGAATCGCGTAAGGGCTTCTGATCCGCTGCGATTTTTCATAGGCTTTCCTCAACGGAATAGTAAATACCTTTTCAGTTTCTTTAGGTGCTTCTGCCATATGCCCCACGTCTATCTTTATATTTGGCTGCTGACAACTAGACGCACAGCAGTGCGTCAGCCTGTTTCGTGTCGCATGCCATATTATTATCAGATTTTGTTCCTTCCCCTTCTCCAGTGCTTTGTCGGGACCTGTATTCGCCTTGTGCGCGCCCGCTTCAATGAATATTTCCTGATATCGGCCCATCTGGGGGCGCTGCGGCGCCTGATTGCGATAAGCTTTATTTTCTTTCCCATAGGCTTTCTGCGAGACATATACCCCACATCTATGTTATATATTTAATTTGGTTGCTACGACGATGTTCTCAAAGAACCGTAGGTTCTTTGGAATCTCGAAGAACTCTGTTCTTCGAAGATGTCGTATCCCATATTATTTTTTCTCCGTCTGGTTCAGGTCAGCCATTTCTTATAACCTTTATTTGCTGTTACATTACCCCTGCGGAAGTATGCACAATACATCATATCTTCGTCATAGCAGATTTGTGATTAGCGGATGAATCAATGCATACTGAATATTCCATGCTTTCATAATTACTTCGTTATCCTCTTAATCCTGATATCCTTTTTCTCGCTTTCGCTGAGCTTTTTTAAAATTGCCACCAGCTTCTCTTCGGTGATTTTTTCCTTTATCTGGCCTGCCTGGTAAACCTGGGCAAGATAGGCTTCCAGCTGCAATGCAAGTTCCGGCTTTACCATTTTCAGGTTGGCCAGCCGTTCGCGGGCTTTTGAATCGAGGACCTGAAACATGATCAGCTTCAGCGCTTCCTGCATCTGCTGCTGTTCACCCGCCTGAGCGGCGTGTTCCTGCATGCGCTGCTGCAGGATCCTTTTTTTGATTTCTTCTTCCTGGTTCATTATCCCCTCACCAACAACTTGACGCACTGCTGTGCGTCGGTTTGTTCCGAGTCGATCGCCATTTTATAATATTTGCTTGCTCCGCAAGTCGATTGCCATATTACAATATTTGCTGTGAATTTTCAGTAGCCGAGGGTCAAACCAACATAGATGAATTCGTCTGGATTTGTTCGATACAAAAATTTTTCACTATGTGGTTGGCCCTTTTCAGTCGTAGGGTTGAAATGTACTGGTCCTGCATAATAGGGCGGAAATAATTGGTTGATATCGACGGGCCTTCCATTCCTTCCTTCAACCTCTTCTAGCGAATCTCCGCACCTTCTTATGCCTGTAGCTGTTCTTAAAAATTGTTTTACTTCATCTAGCGTGTATCTGTTTCCTTCTCTTAATCTGGTTGTTGGCACTGCTGATCACTTTATCTGCTTTGCCACGCCGCTTAAAAATTTCTGGCCCTCCGGCGTTATTGTTCTTCCAACGATTACAGACTTGCCTGTCCTGGGAACTTTTTTAACATACCCAAGCTTTTCCAGATCCTGCAGAATTATGCGTATAATCTTTCCGGAGCCTTTTGCGAAGTGCGCCATCTTGTGGCCTCTTCTTTGGCGGCCGCCGTAATAGCTGCGCAGGCGTGACACGCCAACAGGGCCGTCAACATAGATGCGGCGCAATACCGAAGCAGCGCGCAAAAACCACCAGTCTTTCTGCTCGGGCGGCCGTTCCCTTGAGATGCCTGTCTTGATGTATGCGGCCCACGAAGGCATCTTCATCGATTTCTTCAGCTCTTCGGCTGTTTTTTTAACCAGTTCGCTTGCGCCTGCGTCCTTTACAGAGACCATAATTATCAACCTAAAATATTCCTATTGAAGCAAGTATTCTTCGATCCGGCAATCTTCTTCCAGTTACAGGATGTCCTACTGAATTGCCTACACCAGAAGGATATTTCCAAGCCGGCACAAAATAAGCTTCTTTATTTCCTGATTGGATTGCGAATAATCCGGATTCTGGACCTTGTTTAAGATGTTCAGCTACTCCTGCATCTGTTATTCTGTAAAATGAAAATGTCATAATTATCAACCTAATTCATACCTTTCTTTTATACAGATACCTCATCGTTTTATTGCAGGAAAAGCATTTAACATTTAACCTGCCGCCTTTCAGGCGCATTTTTGAATTATCCGGGGCGAGAAAGGAGAAACAGTATTTGCAGTACATCCTCTTGAACTTCTTGGGGATTCGCACGTTGTATCGCATGCCGATTTTTTTGGCTAACCGCACGTAATTTTTTGCCATCTCAGGATTCGCAGCTTTTGCCGCTTCCTTAAACAAAAGCTCTATTCTTTCGGCTGCAATCTTTAACTGGTATTCCGGCTTGTTTCGGGAGCGCATGAAGATATATAATGCATGGAAATAAATAGGGTGGAGGCAAAGATTTTTCACAAGTGCAAAGGCCTGACTGAAATAATCACTTCGTTTATTCTGTTTAGCAGATTATGTTAATTTCTTTTATAGTCCTGAAATCCCCGTCAAAAGTCGCAATATTTCTGATTCCCTCTTTCTTCATTAAGGACAATATGGTGCAATCGGTAAAACTGAATCTAGTAACTTTCTGGTTTTTGAATAAGTTCCACGCTTCTTCAATGTTCTTTTCTGCCACTTTTAATATCTCTACAGAATTCTGCAAATTTGTTCCAACTATAACCGCTTTTTTAAGCTCCCTTGATCTGCCAAAAGTAACAGTTACAGTTTCATCAAATATGTAATCAGAAATAACTGGTTTGCCAAATTTACCGTTGATTATTTCGTCCATTACTTTAATTGCCTTTTCGTGGTTTTGGTCAGTTTCGACTTCTACCGACACTAGGAAACTCGTGTCCAGAAAAATCATTTTTCTAACCCGTACAAGAACTCGTCTATTTCTTCGCTCCACTTGACTTTATTTTTAGTTTTTATTATACCATTTATTTTTAGCAGATTTTCAGGATTGGTTTTAATCTTTCTGGTTTCTTTCTCCTTTATCCATTTTTTCATGGCTATAGATAACGCTTCGCCTGTTTTCATTCTTTCCTCAATAGCTACTGCCCTAAATTTTCTAAAGGTTTCCTCATCCAAATCCCTTATTGCAACTGTTTTAGACATAATGTATAACTTGTTAAACAAGTATATAAAGTTAACTTTTCATTCTTTTTGCCCTCGACCCGTAGGGCGTGTCTTCCAGCAGAATGCCACTTTCTTTTAATTCAGCCCTTATTTTGTCTGCTTCACTGAAATTCTTTTCCTTTCTTAACATCTCTCTTTTCTCTACCAGTTCTTTTTCTTCTTTTGTTAGCGATATCTGCTCTTTTCCTACTATGTCAAAGATGCCGTTTATCTCGATAAGCAAATCCAGGCACATTTCAAGGGATTTTTTGTCTGCGTTGTCAGCATCTATTGATTTGTTGACGCTGTTTATCATATCAAATATCGCCGCAAGCGCCTGCGGCACGTTCAAGTCGTCGTTCATGCACTTAATGAATTTCTTTCTTGTTTGCACTATGCTTTTTTCCAATTTCGTGTTTTTCTTTGCCTTTACTTTGTTTTTCAAAAAATGCAGCTTATCGGCAAAATCATTCAGCGCTTCTACTGTCTCTTTTGCTTTTTCCAGCGATTCGAAGGTAAAATTCAGCTGCTGGCGATAGTGGGAATTCAATAAGAGGAACCTCAATGCTGCCGGATTGCAGCCCTTTTCAAGAACATCGCGTAATGTGTAGAAATTACCGAGCGATTTGGACATTTTCTTTCCATCGACCAGAAGATGCTCGCAATGGACCCAAAGACGGGCAAGCCTCTTCTTGAGCGGCTCGCTCTGGGCTATTTCGTTTTCGTGATGCGGGAATATCAGGTCGACGCCGCCGCCGTGCACGTCTATCGGAAGCTTCAGGTATTTTGCCGACATCGCAGAACATTCTATATGCCAGCCGGGGCGGCCCTTTATCATGCCGTTCCCGAATTTAGCCAGCCAAAACACGTCCCCGTCACTTTCATCCCATGCTTTCCATAAGGCAAAGTCGTTTGCCTGCTCCTTTGTATACTCATCGTTCCTTACCCTTTCGGATAATTCTTTAATCTCAAGCTTGGACAGCTGACCATAAGCCGGGAATTTCGAGATATCATAATATATCGAGCCGTCTTCGCCCTTGTACGCAAGGCCCTTTTTAAGCAAGGCGTTGATAAGAGCGATCATCTCGGGGATATGTTCTGTTGCCCTTGGGTATACGCTGGCCGCCTTTATGCGCAGCTTACTTATATCCTCGAAGAACGCCTTTTCGTACCGTTCCGTGAATTTTTTCAGCGAAACGTTCTCTTTTCTTGAGTTTTTAATCGTCTTGTCGTCGACGTCTGTCAGGTTCATGACCATTTTTACCTTGTATCCTAAGAACTGCAAATACCTGCGCAGCAGGTCGGCAAAAATGTAGGCGCGGAAATTTCCTATGTGCGCAAAATCGTAAACGGTCGGGCCGCAGAAGTAAAATCCCACCTGTTTTTTTGCCTTGAATGTTTCTTTTTTTCTGGTAAGGGTATTGAAAAGCTTTAGCATGAGTATCACATATGCAAATCAAGATAAATAAGTTTCTGACATTTTACCTCATGGTTTGAGAAGGAATGAACATTCAAAAGGGATTCTGTCGAGGACGCAAATATAGAAAAACCTATCCTGTAGGAATGGCCCATACAATGCAATGGTATTTAGATCATTTGAGAAAAGCTGGTCTGGATGTTGGGAAGGGCAATTCGACATTTGGATATAGAATACCTTTACCTCCAAACAAATCACATGAGCGAGATTTAATCATATTTAGAAGAAAGTAATTTCCCTGCTACTTCTTCCTGAAATCATAGGCGAACTTGGCCGCCTTTCTTACGTGGCGGTGGCCATGATAATATAGGTAGCCAAGGACGGCTGCGACTATAACAAAGATGGCGATCCAGATGCCGTAGTCCTTAACCACCTGCGGAAGACTTATCGGCGCGGTAGTTGTTGTCGGGAGCTCGCTGCCTGTTATTGCGAATATCGAGAGTCCGGGCGATTCAGCTTGGTATACAGCATGAGTAGCTGTTTCGCCTGTCTGCTTTGTGATGAGCCTTGTCCACGCGCTTCCGGATAGCCGGTTCAATGTAACGGTACCCTTGTCTATCTTGTTCGCATTAAGCCATGTTTTCTCGATCTGGAATTCTATTGTTGCGGATGAGATGTCGCTGTCTGCGACGTTCTTGTCTATCTGGATGTAGGAGAAGACCTTGCCTGACAGAACTGGCGCGACTGGCGTCTTGTCGAGCTTTGTTATTGTCATGCTTACGTTCGTGACATTGTTATTCACAGCAAACGCGACCTTAGTTACGTCAGCTGCGGCATCCGGGATGTTCACCAGCGCAACTGTGTTTTTTGATATGGAAGGTATGGTTATGATATTCTTGTTTTTCTCTGCCGTGACTTTTGTTTCATTGATTACGACAGCACGGCTAATGGTCTTGTTTGTTGTGTCGTTTACTGAGCCGCCACCGCCTCCACCGCCGCCTGTTCCGCCTCCTGAGGCTGTCGTGGTTGTGGCTGTTGACGATATAGTGACGCTTTTTGTGCCTGTGGCTGTTCCGCCAGGCGTGCCTGTTGCCGACAGCGAAAACGTGCATGTTGCCGCAGACGAAGGCGCGGTGACTGACCAGCTCACAGAGCTGGTGCCTGAGCCAGCTATGGTGCCGATGGTTTTCGTTTCCGACGAAACAGTGCACTGGCTGCTTGTCAGCGTTGCTGTCACGCCGGTTGTCGAGCCAGCTGTTTCAGTTCCTCCGTTTGCTATTGTTGCTGAAACCGTGAAAGCAGAGCTTGTGCTAACAGATGACGGAGCAGTTATAGACGTAACGCTCAGTTCAGCGGCTGAGCTAACGGTTATGGTACCGCAGTCAGCCGTACAAGTACTGCCTAGAGAAACGCAAACATCCTGGCCGCCTGTTGCTGTAGGCGTGATGGAGAAATCAGCTGTTCCAGTTCCGCCGCTGGCTTGTATGCTTGCTATCGTCGTGGACGAAGAAGATGCGGTGAACCAGGAGCCCTGAAGCGTTGCTGATAAGCTGGTCACAGCGTTTGACTGCATGTTTGTTATGGTGGCTGTCAGCGTTGCGGACGTCCCCTTGGTAAGCGTAGTAGCGCTTTTCGAGCATGAGTACTGGGTGCTTGTGCTACAGACGCCTGTGCACGCTGCGAAGACAGGGACGACTAATAATGATGCAAGCACAATTGCGATTACCAGTATTGTTTTATTTTTCACTTTTCATCACTATATATTTTCTTTGCTCAGAAAGCATTTGCTTTCTGGCAACTCAAGAAGCTTTTGCTTCTTCGAGTTTCCCAAGGCTTTTCTTTTTTCAAAAAGAAAAGGCTTATGCCGACGTGTAGCTAAATGACGTTGACTGCGCAGAAAAGTCGCTGCTCGTAGGCGTCAGTTGTATGACGTGCGTGACGTTTGTGATGCCTGTAACATTGTATGTAAAGTTAAATTGAGGGAACGCACCTGCAGGTATGGACTGGGCTGTCAAAACAGCTGCTGACCGATTATTCACTGTGGCTGATGAATTGAGCCTTGATGTAGTGACGGCTATTGACACCGTAGCGTCCGGGTTATATGTTGGGTTGTATAGCCTTACAGTAAGATTATACGGACAGTTGTTAGGGCAGTTTGGAGCCGTCACCAATGTTTGTGTATTAGCCCCGCCCAATGTGCTGTTCTTCAGGCTTTTTGACGATATGTAGAATGTCTTCTGCGCAATGGTTGTATAATAATATCCCTTTGTCGTGGCATTGCCGTATTGGACTATAATCTCGAATGCCGCGCCGCCCATAGTCCAGTTGAAGTTGGTGACATTTGGTCTTATGGTAACGCGTGCAAAGCCGTTTAAATTAGTTACATTCCCTGTCGTGTTCCATGCGTTCGCGGTCGTATTCATTTCTGTCCATGTAGACGACGCCAAAACACGGCTGACGTTGACAGTGGCGTTGGCCAGCCTTTGAGTACTGTCGTAATCGACGAAAACGGTTACGTTGGCTGTTATGTTGGCTGTGGGGCCGTTGGTGTAAAGTCCTGTGATGTTCCACGGCGATGGGAATTGGACGCCTGCATATGTCCAGAATGTAGTAGTGTCGTTGCCCTTTTTGGCATTGACATTGATACTATAGCCTGCCCAGCCCCAACTGCCTGTAGGCCATGTGTTATTAAATCCCGGCGGCGTTATGTTCACAAGCTCGTTTTTGGCTGACAGCACATGGCCGATAGTTCTCTCGAGCTTTTTCTCCACGCAACTTCCCTGCGGAGGGCAGTCCCATATGCTGAGTGTTGCGTTTGTGATATTAGTCTCAGGAGTCCCTGTAACATTAAGCACTATTGATTCGTTGATGTAATAGGAGTATCGCGTTGATGAAGGATTTGGAACATATCCGCTTACGCCGAAACTCTTTATCTGGAAGCTTGCGCCTCCTGTATCTGTTGCATTCTGCGTATCGTTTACCAGTATATTAGCCCAGTACCAGCCTGTTGCCAAATTGGATGTGCTTAGAATTTTGAGTGTATTTCCTCCTGTGTTGCTGAAAACTGTATTCAATGTCGACAGATTTACAGTGGTGCATGCCGAGATGGTGCATTTGCTTAAATATATTATTCTTGCATCTGTCAAATTGAAACTCCCTCCACCCGGTGAATACGCAGACAACCATATATCGACGTCATCGGTTGAAGCGTATTCGTATCTACTGGCGGAAATAGATAACTGGAATGCCTTGACTTCGAACCATACGTCTGTTGTCACAGATTTGCCAGAAGAGCAATCCGGGTTGCAATCAGTCACTCTAACAGTTGCACGGTACTGGCCTACAGGCAGGGAAGTAACAGGTATAATACTAACGTTAAGGTCCCCGGCGCTTGATGGGTTTGCAGTCGCATTGGTTGCGGTATAGTCAGTGCCTCTTGCAAGCACGGTGCCTGTCCGGGTGTTAGTTACGGCTGTAATAGTTGCATTTACAATGCCGTTGTAGAATGAATATCCTGCACCAGAAGTGCCTACATGAACACGCAGGCTTACATTGCTCTTAGGATGGTTGGACCATGATTCGCTCCAGCCCCAGACCTCGAACAACCGCACCTCAAACCATGTGCGGACATTGACATCGGAGCCTGTTGGCGTTGTCCTGGCGGCGTTCATCCTCGTGATGTTTGCCACAACTTCGTAGCTGCCTTCGTCCCAGCCGCCGGATTTGGTGAGATTTATAAGTGTCGCATTGTACGGCCAGAGCTGGTCGCTTGAATTTGTAATTGAGATTGTTATGCCTGAAACTGTTGATTTCGTGCCAGTTGATTTGTCATACCTGTAGACAACAAGCTCCGGCGAACTTCCGGTAAACGAAAGGTTGACAGGCAGATAAAGGTTTCCTGAGATGCCTTGTGCGCGCAGCCTTACATTATCCGAGGACGAATAGCTCCATCTTTCGCTGTAGAATGACGGCTCGAAGTCCTTGACTTCGAACCAGACGCTCTGGCGCTTGACATCAGAGGCTGAGGCGTTTAATTTTATCCTTGCCTCATATTGCCCGTTGCCTAATGTCTGATTCAATTGTATGGTTGCGGTTGTTCTTGTTGCGGCAGTAAAGTTCCTGTTAGAGGCCCATCCTGTTGAAACGTCCTGGAAGGTGAATATGTTTTTGATGCTCTCGACTTCCATGTCCACCTGGCTTGCGTAGGCGCCGTTGCTCCCGGGGTCTGTAACGTCGCACCTTATCGTAATACTCGTTCCGCTTGACACGGCACCCCATGACGAACGGTAGCAGTTTGTGAAGAACGTTTCTATAGAAAAGCCGGATTCAGCTGTATCACTTGATGAAGGCGTTATATTTAATTCGGCTATGACACGATAAAAGCCGCTGGACCATGTTCCGCTTTGTCCGCTGTCAAGCGGAACCAGCTTGAACGAGCCGACTCCTGGAATGACAATATTTCCATCGCCTATAGTTGAACCGGTCGCGCTTGTAAGATTATAGTCTGTGCCCTGCCTTTGCAACGTCTCGCCTGTTGTGAAGTCAAACTTGACAACCCTGACCGACCTTAGCGTTGCATTATAGTATGAGAAGCCCTGCGTTCCGCTCAGGTTTGGAGGCGCGATGCCGCCTACCGCACCAGAAATATGCCTTGTAAAGCCTATGTTGATGCCGCTGGCGTTGACAAATTCAGACTGCACTTTGTATCTGGTGCCACTTGTTGTGTTCACGCAGAAGATGCTTGGCCCTGACATGTTATGGGTAGTTGTATTGCTGTAAGTGCCAGCTGGCGCATCGCAATCCACGCCGTCTAAACCATTTGTAAGATTCCCTCCTACAGGTGCAGGCGACTGCTGGCAGTATATTGTGTTAAAGCACCAGAAGTTCGGCGCAACTGAGTAGTTCTGCGGAACTGGGTAGTTCTGCGCGGCTGACAGGTTGCCTGTTAAATTAAACATGAATCCAGGACTTGCCAAACCTGTTATGTTTATATCCATGAAGCCGTCGTTGTCCAAATCAACGCTTGAGTTAAACGGAACAAACGTATGATTAACAGTTATAGGCGCCGGAGCTCCTCCGCCGCCTCCTCCGCCGCTAGGAACGCCCATATCGCCGCCTCCGCTTGCACACATAGGGTCGCCTGGAGGGCAGCCGCCTCCGAACGTCTGGCGCATCCATGACGGGTCAGATGAAACGGTGACGTTAAATGAAATTGTTTCGTTTGACGCAAATCGCCATTTTGCACCGGAAAGTTCGGCAAAGAAGTTCTTCACCTGGAAGAAGCCCTGAATCGAATCAGTAACCGTCCCGTTAGTGACGTCAAAGTTTGACAAGAAATTGCCAGTAGCCCAGCCGCCTGACGGAGCAGGCAGCGTTATGACAACCTGGCCGTTTGAATCCGTCGTGCCTGTTGCTACAGCAGTTTTATCATAAGTTATTTCGCTGGGCGGGAAGCTTTCGAATGAGAGTATTTTGTTCAATGTAACTGTCAGGTTTTCAGCCGGACGATTGGATTTGACGTCAAAGACGTTTATTTTTATCGAGGCGTTCTCAGTCGAACTAACGGTGAAATCCGCCTGGTTTGTGACAGGATTCACAGGCATCCCGAAGCCCTGATAAATCTTGACCATCAGGAAGCTTTCGCCTGTGTCGAGCACGCCGGATACGTTAACAAGAACTTTTACTATGTAAAAGCCTGATTTCCACCCGCCTGACGGCGCAGGAATAACGGCAGATGCGATGCTATTGGTTATGTTTGCTGTTGCAGTCGTGCCATCCTGAAGCTTGGGCGGGAAGATGAATTCGCCCATGTTTCCTGTGTAGAAAACGCCCTGTATTGTCGCGTTGCCATTCAAATTCACAGATTGCCACGTGCCTGGTTCTATGATGCGGATGCTGACGTTTATGTTGTCATCCGGGCCGATGAACCAGTCGTTAAATGACATGAATCCGGAGCTTGTCGCGTTCTTTGCCGTGGCTGCTTTTGTTTGCACATTAACAAAGTATCTTCTTACCTCGAAGAATCCTTCGCCTTCGTCAGACTGGTTGTCAGACGTCGTGACGTTGACAAAGACTATGTAGAATCCGCCAGTCCAGTTCTGGCCGTTTGTGTTTGACTGCACGCTAAGCGTGCATCTGCCTGTGCTGTCAGTAATGCAGTTGGTTATGGTGGTTGACGATGTTGCGTCTTCGTCCGTGTTGAGATTAATGATTTTGTCAATTATAACCTGGCCTCCCTGAACAGCCGTGCCGCCGCCGATGCCAAACATGCCGCCTACGCCGACTGAGTGGCCGCCAGCTGCCGAGCCGCCCTTACCCATCGACATGAAACCTTCCGAGCCGCGCTTTTCAGAAGCTGTTGTCAGCGTTACCTGCAAGCTGACGGTGTCATTAGGCCGGAATGCAAACATGTATCCCGGACCGCCAAACGGCGTGAATCCGCCTCCGGAGCCGCCGCCTATTGCTGCAGGACGGATTTCTATTTCCAGGACGTCCACGAACAATGAGCCTTCAGCGTCAACGCTGCCCAATAACGTATTTAGTTTGGCTTTTGCTATATAACGCCCGCCCTTGTTCGGGGCGGTTATGTTGATGTATGATTTGTTGTTATTGCCCGAATACGTAACGCCTGTTCCGAAAATAGAAGTCTTGTCGTTTCCCTTGTCGTCCCTGATAGAATAGCTGGAGACGCCTGTTATGTTAACCGCGCCGGAGGCATTGTTCACAGCCAGCTCCAGAACAATCTGCTTTCCCGGCAGGAAGGTTTCTTTTGAAACTCCATTAGGGAACTTGTCCACGGCACGCATTTTTGCTTTTGCAAACTGGACGGTGAAATACCCGTCTCCTGAACCTGTGCCGAACGTGTCGTTAAGCGAGATTTTGACCTTATAATTTCCTGACTTTGCAGTTGACGGCAATGCTATATCCATTCTGTAAAGACTCAGCGATGTCTGCTCCGATACGGAAATGGCATAACCTGTGGCTACGCCGCTAGAATCCAGAACAGTTGCTGAACTCAGGCTGGTTGTGCAGCTGCCAGAGCCGCACTGGGTAGTTCTCATAAATTCGTTTGACGACCCGTTTCTGAGCCTTATACCCAATGATACTGTTTCACCCGGCGTGAACAGCGTCGTTAAACCCGGCCATGAAACAACCTCAATCAAATATGAGCTTACTGTAAAACCTCCTTTAAGCTCTCTTGTCAGGTTAGAGCTTTGCGGCTGGATGGTTACCTTAACCTCGTAAGCGCCTTCGCTGCTGAAAGACAGCTTGTCTTCATAAACGCCTGTTAATGAAGCACCGGATGAATCGTTGGCCGGCGTCATCGACGCCAGAGTCGTTTGCGTCCCGTTAGGCGCTGTTACCACCAGCTGGCGGGTGGAAGCAGTTATTCCGTTCCCGTTCGAATTTTTGACGGTCACGCGCACTGTAACGTTCTGGCTTTTGCCGGCTATGGACGGGGATATTTTCATGAAGGCGTCGTAACCGCCGACAACCAGCAGCACGGAATTTTCGAAATTGTTGACCTCTATTAAATACGAACCATCGTCTGTCGGCGCGGTGAAATTAATCTGGCACTGGCCTAAGCTGTCTGTCGTGCATGCAGACAAGCTTGTATGCAATGTGCCGTTTACCGTCCTTATGGAGGCCGTAACGCCCTGCGACGCCACCCCACGGGAGTTTATGTCCACTACTGTTACAGTTACTGCTCCGGTTGCGCCGGATGTATAACTGGGGCGGTTTAGCGACAATAAAATTTTCGCGTATGGCAGCACTTTGATGAAGTGCTTTACCACGTCGCCGGATACGTTAGCAACAAGCGTGTAATTGCCGGCGCTTGTCAATGAAAATGTAGAATTGAACTGGCCCGACGAGTTGGTTACGAATGTTGACGTATTTACAGTACTGTCCGAGACGTCTTTTATAGTGAACACGACGGAAACGTTTGATATTGCCGTGACATTTATCTTCACGGTGCCGACGGCGAATATGGATTCGTTTACCGAGTAGGTGTATTTGTCAGTTGTGAGAGAAGGGTCATACGCATACGTAACAGAAGCCAGCAGCAAGAAAACAAAAATAAATTTTCTGTTCATTATCCCCTTTGCTCCGCAAAGTCGATTGCCATATTATTTATTCGTACGCTTTGACAATTGTCCTAAATTAGATAAATCATGTCCAAACGTTGTATATAAAGATTTTGGATGCTACAAAACGACTTTGAGCAGCGTAAAAATTGACAAATTACGAGTACATTACATAAGCCCTTTTCTTTCTTTTCCTAAAAGAAAGAAACGCCCTTGGGTTTAAAGAAAGAAAATTAAGCGGGTTCTACACTATTTATTTATTTGCCGACATATAAGGGAGATTAGAAAGAATGAATCGTTTCGTAAGGGAAGTAGGGTTGATAAGGGCGGAACCGTAGGTTCTGCACTTATGCTGGATTGACAGAGCGGCCATCTGAAAAGACTGCAAATGTACCTGCCTGCAGAGGCTTTTTCGTCGAATGGGCTGACGCACAGCTGTGCGTCTAGTTGTAAAGAAAAACCCTGGAAAAAGAAAAGCGGCGAGCAGGGTAGGGGAGTTCGACTCTCCCATCCAGCTTTCAGTCCAACAGTATCAGAGCTTCAGGATTTGTGGTGTAAAAAAGGGTATTTAAATGGGATACTCTTATATATCGTTCTGGTTAATTAACTAGTGTCGGTGATAAATATATGACAACTACAATTATGAAGGATGTAAATACAGAGGCACTCAAACACTTAGATGCAAATTTATACGAAGGTTTCTGTGTAGGTCTTGCTGATGGAAAAGTTGTTGTCAAGAGTCCTTCTATTAAAAAGGTCATGGCAACTCTCAACATGACTTATAGCGATAAAAAAACCGCAATAATGACATTCCCCAAAAAGAATAAGATTTTAGTTCTATAAATTCAATGAAATCGTTATGAAAGAATTTATTTTTGAATACATTCTTTTTCCTCTTGTAGAAACTGAAAGTAACCAGTTAATTCGTAAAAAGAGGCCTATAGCTCTTTTACCGTTCGTTCTGCCAGAAATGACAATTGAAGATAACACAACAAGGATAGCAGCATTGATAGATTCCGGCGCCGACAAATCTGTCTCTTTCAAAGAGATAGGAGAGGGTTTAGGATTGAAATTTTTTGGTCAAGCAACAGAACCTATTAGCGGTATCTCAGGCGAAACGAAGGCATGGAAATTGCCCATAAAAGTGAAGATAGGAGATGAAGAGTTTGTCATTGAAATTAATTGGATGGATAAAGAAATGGATGCCAATTCTGACTATCCTTTTGTTCTAGGGCGTGAAGGAATTTTTGACAAATTTGACATAGAATTCAAGAGTAACAGTAAGATAATCTTCAGAAAAGCCTAGTGCTTTCTCTTGTTATCGGGTGGGCAGTCATAAAAATTCTACAGATAATTCTTACGGCTTTGTTTACCGGCATAGGCACGACTACTGAATAAAGAAGGTAAAAGAAGGGCTAAGAATCACCAGGAAAAGTTATGAGATTCTTGTCAAGGGCTCAGTACAGCTCATTGTACAGTCCTTTTCAACTTTACTTTCACAATAGCGGTGTACAGAGCCATCGAATATTTTATTTTCCTTTCCAGATATACTGCATTTAGCGGTATCAAAACCTTCTTTACATTCGACTTCTGTAGGTGATTTGAAAGTTTGTGATGGGCACAGATCTGTAGGAGCATTGTCATATTTTATCTCCGAAACACAAATGCAAATACTTATGCAGGATAGAGTGCCTTTTCCTAGATAAGTTGCTCCACTATCCAATACTCTATTTTTTCCATCACAATTAGCTAATCTCATTTCATAACCTTGGTCATCACGAAGATAGTTTGTTCTATCGATACCTAAAGATTGAACTAGTTTACCAGAAATCATTATCTCTTTACTCTCGTACTTGGTAGTATTTTTCAATATGTCTCCTATACTTATGCTACCAAATTGTGCAATGGGACTATTTGATAGTGATGTGCATCCAGAAACTACTATAATCAATAGAAGGAAAAGAAACCAAACTTTGTCCATGTTTCTCATGGATAATGATTCAATAATCTTTTTAAGCCCTAAAACCAATAATTGAGTCGGGTAAGCTTAGGAATTTACGGACTACCTTCTCCCATCCAGCTTTTTATTCTTTGCATGAAAAGTTGTCGCATGGAAAAATTTGAATATCTAAGATGAACATTATTTGCTGCAGTAGAAGGCTATTTCTTCACGGCATTCTCAAGACTAATAACCAGGCTCTGTATAAATACAGTTCCTCTTTCCATCCATACGCTGCCCGCAACCTTGCCGTCCAAAAACTCGCTGTAGCCTGCATGACTTGGAGTAATGCACCCAAACAGCGTAGACTGCGATGTGTTTTTGCTGTTTACAAATCCGTATGAGTACGAGGCTGGGGCGGGAACCATTGTGTAATCCAGGTTCTCACCAGTGTCAAGGAGGTCGCTGCTTAAGGTGAAGTCAAAGCATATACTGCCTATAGAACTGTAGGTCGAGCCGAAATCGATTGAATAAGCTGTATAATTGGTTGTTATAGAGTTTCCTGCTAAGCATGCGTCAGTACCTCCTTCGCTAGGCAGTGCATTTAGCGGATTAACCTTTACACATGCCGGCGAACACACTGTTCCGCTAGCTGAGGCTGATATTATGCTGGCTATTGATGATGTAACAGATGGGTAATTGCAGACTGCACTGCAAGAACCTGTCGTTCCACTACAACCTGTTGCAATTACAGTGGAGTTACAATTAATTGTTATAGTATTTGGTGACGCGATTAAGTTGCTGTAGTTGACTGTTGTAATTGAATTAAATGGACCTACGCCTGAATAAGGATTTGCTGACAATGAGCATGACGGCGCTGGTGACGGCGAAGATGGGGGTGGCGGCGTAGGATTGTTTTTTGATGTATTCTTCACGGCATTCTCAAGACTAATAATTAAACTCTGTACATACACAGTTCCGCGTTCCATCCATACGCTGCCCGCAACCTTGCCGTCCAAAAACTCGCTGTAGCCCGCATGACTTGGCGTAATGCACCCAAACAGCTTAGACTGCGATGTGTTTTTGCTGTTTACAAATCCGTATGAGTACGAGGCTGGGGCAGGTATCATTGAGTAAGATAGCTTCTCACCAGGATCAAGAGGATTGTTGCTCAATGTAAAGTCAAAGCATATACTGCCTATAGAACTGTAGCTCGAGCCAAAATCGATTGAATAAGCTGTATAATTGGTTGTTATAGAGTTTCCTGACAGATCGGCTTTCTTGCTGACTTTGATATATATAGTTTCCGTGTCGGATAGTTTACCGTCGCTTACCACGAAAGTAACCTGATAAGCGCCAACCTGTCCTAAGCCAGGTGTCCATGAAAATACCTGGTTGTTGAATGCCGCGCCTTGAGGGAGGTTATATGCTGAATAAGTCAGCACATCATTGACGGGATCTGGGTCTTTTGCAACGATGGTAAATGCCAATAACTCCCCTTCGTTTACCGACATGCCGCCTATAGCATTTAACTCAGGCGCATCGTTGACATTTTCTACGTATATCTGATATGTTTGCAGAACATAAGACCCATTTGAGTCTGTCGCCTTAACTATGACTGCATGCGATTTTGCGGCCTGTTCATTTGTTGGCATCCACGATATTATGCCTGTACTGCTGGATATCGTCATGCCAACAGGTGAAATATCCAAAGAATACCTGTGGAATTCTTTGGGCTTCCTTGTCCTGAAATCATCGTCGTCGCTCTCTACATCGTATTTGTACAACTCTTCTTCTGTTGCCTTTGTTATTGGCACGCTTGTAATTATCGGCATATCATTGTTATTTTCTACGGCGATCTCGAAAGTCTGGGCAGCAGAAGCTCCAAACGAATCGGCTACCGTGACTTTAACAATATAGCTGTCGCCAGCTTGTGCATTGGTCGGATTCCATGATATTATGCCAGTAATACTGTCCATGGTCATGTTTTCTGGCGCTTGCAATAGTGAGAACGATAATTTATCGCCAGTCTTTGTATTGATATCCTCATCAACGGCATCGATGTCATACAAGTACGATATCTCTTCTGTGGCTTTTGTTACTGGCGATGATGCTATAACTGGTTGCCTATTCACATCGTTAACTGTTATGGTTATCGTTTCTGTATCGGATAAATCGCCGTCGCTTGCATTAAATGTAACTTGATAAATGCCTGACTGGTTGAAGTTTGGAATCCATGAAAATTCATTGCCGTCAAATGTAGCGCCTAGGGGCAGACTGAAAGCGGCAATTGTTACGTTATCGTCATCGGTTATGCTGACACTGAATCGCAGGGTCATGTTTTCGCTGACTGTTTTATTACCTATAGCACTAATTACGGGAGCCATATTCGCGCGGATATCTGCCCGCTGTATGCCTGACTTCCATTTCAATGACGGTCTTGCTGTAATGCCATTAATCTTAATCGTTATAGTGTCATTGTCTATCCCGCCTTCTTTTTCAGCAGTAGCAGGGTCGTCAGATGAAATTACGATATCATAAAATCCGTTTACTGCGGCCATGGTTGCGAACAGCGTGCCGTTTATGTAAGCTTTGATTGCCGTGCCGTTTGGTGCTAATGAACTGTTTATTGCCGCATTGCCCCAGTATTCTGACGGCGGCAGGAGCGATTGAGAATTTGCGCTCTGAGAACTGAGAATCCCTAAGGCAAGCGGCTGCGCGCTCTGCCCTATTTTCCATGCCGCATCTGTGATGGCATCTATCCAATACCCGCTTCCAGGGGACATATTTTTCAGGCTGTTCAGGAAGTCAGGCTTTTCTGGCGTATACGTTTTCCATCCTTTTAAGCTTGAATCGTACGCGAATACAGACCTGTACTTGCTGTTTATAGAAGCCATGGCTTTGGTAGTTTCCATTGAAGTGATGTAAGGATATCCTGCCAGATTCCAACCGCTCTTCAGTTGTATAGGCACATTTAGCGATATGCCATAAACTTGAAGCGTATCAGCTGCCTGCATATAAATCCAGAAGCCCAGCGTTTCATTTATGCTTTTCAGCTTGTTCAAGAACTCCGGCTTTTCCGGATTGTAAGTTTTCCATTCGTTATCGGCAAATGCAAATATGCCGTTGTAATTCCCGTCCAGAGAGGACAGAACGCCTTTTATCGCAGTATCCATTGGCCTTACGGGTACGGATATCAGATTCCATTCGCCTGCCAGCGGAAGGCTGAATGATTTTATCGTGTCGCTGATTATAACCGCATGCTCTTTGCTGGCCATTAATTTACCGTCTGAAACAGCTGCTGTTATTATGTGCGATCCTGCATCCTCATAGCCCGTTATCCATTGGTACGAATTGTTTGTTGAGACTTCTTTCCCGTCGATTTTAATGCTGTACGTTATCGTATCGTTATCCGGGTCGGAAGCCGATGCAACAATTCTTATTATATCGGTTTCATTAAATGAAGTTCCATTAAATGGCACTAATGAAATTAGAGGTGCCCTGTTTGTGTCTATAACTGTAATGGTCAGGGCTTGCGAATCCTGAAGCGTGCCATCCGACACGGCTATTAAAACAGGGTATACGCCGGCATCGTCATAACCGGTTTGCCATGAAACCGCATTATTTGCCAGATTAAACCTTGTGTCGTTTACAGAATAAATCAGAATGTCGTTGTCCGGGTCTGCTGCCGCAATGGCGAATGCAAGAAGCTGCCCTTCCTCAACTACTTTATTTCCTATCTGGGCAAGCTTAGGAGGCCTGTCCACATTTGACACAACAATTTTCACTGTTTTGCTGTCGGACAGGCTGCCGTCGGAGACGGCGAAGCCGAAATGATAAATGCCCGCGTCCTCGAAGGTTGTGTGCCATGCATATGTATCATTCACCATGCTGCCTTTGCTGGCATTCGTGGAATAAACTAAGATGTCCTCATCCGGATCTGTTGCATTAAGTGTAATAATCAGTGTTCCGTTTTCTGCAACAGTCTGGTCATTGACCGGATTTAATACGGGGGCGGCATTAACATCCAGCACGGTTATCGTAATGTTCTGTTCGTCTGAAAGCTCTCCGTCGCTAACGCTTACTGCAACCACGTAAATTCCTGCGTCGTTAAAGGTAGTTTTCCACGTTCCGTTGCTATTAAGCGGAGTAGCGAATGAAAATATAAGTTCTCCGCCGTCCGGGTCTGTTGCGCCTGGAATTATCACAACAGTTTCATTCTCCTTCACTGTTACGTTATTGATATGCGCAAGCACAGGAGGACGGTTGAGATTCTTCACTATAATCTTGACTGTTTGCGTTGCATTATCTATTCCGTCGCTTGCCGTAACATTAACGCCGTATTCGCCTGCAGAATTGTAATCCGTCTGCCACGCACCGCTGGAGTTAAGCGGAGCAGAATAAAATAGCATTGTGCTGTCGTTATCCGGATCAGTTACCATTGGCTTTATCTGCACCATCTCTGTCTCGTTAACTGTTATGTTTTCTATTTTCTCTATCAGTGGTGCCCGATTCACCCAGATGTCAGTTCTGTAGATTCCGGGTTTCCACGACAGGAACGGCTTTGCAACTGCGCCATTAATCTTAACAACTATAGTGTCGTTCTCTACACCGCCTTCCTTTTCAGGCGTGCCAGAATCATCGGCTGGAATAGTGACATCATAAAATCCATCTACTGCAGCCATAGTTGCGAACAGCGCGTTGTTTATGTAAGCTTCTATTGCTGTGCCATTAGGCACCAAAGACCCGTTTATAGTCACGTTTCCCCAGTATTCTGACGGTATGGCTGGCGCTGCGCTAACTGTTACAAGAACATTCTGAAACACTGTGCTTTTCCCGTCGCTGACCGCCACATTCACCGTGTAATTCCCTGCGTCACCTTCCTGCGTCTGCCATGTGAACGCATTGTCAGGTTCAACGGATGCAACACCTAAGCCCACTGGTGACAGTTTTTCAGGGAAATATATCTGCATGTCGTCGTAATATATATCTGTTCGTATTGGCCATTTGCCACTTCCCTGCCCATTTTCTACCGATACATAATTTACTGTTTCGAAATTGTCTCCGACTCCAGACCAAAGCGTAATATTATCAAGTAAAATGATGTAGGATGAAACATTCTTATTTATTCGAATCGTATGCCATAAACTAGCATTGTATGTATATTTGGCTGTGAACACGGCATTGCCATTAATAAGTATATCCCAGTCATCATAGAAGTCATCAAGAGGCTTGACATTTTCCATTAGATGGAGAAAGGTTGTTCTAGATGTCCGTACACCAATCCACTTGCCGGTGTTATTGTCCCCTATCTTGAAGAATGGCCCGCTCAGGCTTCCTTTGCTATTGAATTTCATACTGAAATTAAAGTTCGCAGGTATTTGCAATAGAGGCAGGACTCCAACAGTAGGAATATTAGGACCGTCATCAACTGTTCGAATATCAAGTGCGCCATCTTTAATGTCGATGCTAGCTCCATCGTTTATTTGTTTGGCTATCCACGGCTTTATATCGGCGCGCTCAAAATTATCGGCAATGACATTTCCCCCGACAAACCTCGGGTCGCTGGCGGAATACGTCAGCTCGTCGCCATCAGGGTCGCTTGTGTCAACGGCGAGCGTCACGTTCTCTTTTTCAGCGGCCTGCACGTCATCCACGAACTTCAATGTTGGCGGCCTGTTGACGTCTTTTACCCTGACCTTCGCGGATTTTTGCACAGTATAAGCGCTGTCCTGGACTTGCACGTTAACGTCGTATTCTCCAGCGCTGTTATAGTCCGTCTGCCAGACATCGGAATTGTTGAAAGGCGGCGATACCGAGACGGTGAAATTCTCGCCTGCCATGTCCATGATATGCAGATTCAGGTTCGCTGCCTCGCCTTCGTTGATACTGATGTTGCTGTTCAAATCCACTACCGGCTTGTAATTGTAAGATTCGTACTGAATAATCGGATTTAAAAATGTCAAAGTGCCTGACATATACGAAAGTGTAGAAATAGACATCTGGCATGGATTTTCACTGCAGGTGCTTAGATATCTTTGAATCGCATCGCCGATTTCGATTGCTGGAATATACTTAGCGGCAATTGAATTTACCTTCAGGCCCCATGTTGCAAAATTGGAAGTGAACTGGATTGGCACGTTGCAATATCCTTCGCTGTCGGCAGTGCAGCCAGACAAGAACTCCTTGACCTTGCTTGTGATATCCAGATTTTCCTGCTTTATTCCGAAGCCCTTCCACACCTGAGCGCCGTTTACCTTAACAATTTTTTTCGTTCCGGACTGTATATAATGATTTGAGTCGCAGTAATGCGTTTCGTCCAGCTCCTGACCCGGAGTTTCGCATCTGAGTTGCTTCAAGTTGCATTGCGAATTGCAGGCATGATTGCTGTATGTGTTCTCCTGCTCCTTCCATTCGGGGCAATTCAAATTCTGGCACGAAGGCGTGTCGCAGGAGTACGTAGCTGGGTCACTTATACTAGGCTTTTTGCAGTATTTGTCGCTCGCACAATCATTATCGACACCGCAATTGACGATCAAGTACGGTTCTATTCTGTCTCCTGAATCGCAAAATTCGCCGTTGCCGTTCAGGTCGTAACACCACAATATTTCTCCCCCACGCCACCCATAACCAATAGAAGTACTGCCATCGCTCACATAGCAAAACAAATCATCAAAAGTTACTGTAGACGCTAGTGAATTATATTGTTTATCACGATAAGTAGTTTCCCTAGAATCGCCACAATAGCTTTGAGACTTTCTTCTGTCATAGTCATGGTCATATGTGCAATATTCCTGCACATTCCCGTTATAATCTGAAAAATATTTGACTTTGAACCCTTTGTTGCTATTTGCTTCGCACCTTGACCAAATACGGTAAGTAATTCCAGGCAATGCATATTTCTCCGAATATCCATCATTGTCGATATCAGCGAACTTCCAATCGTTGGCGCACCATAATCCGATTGCAAACCAGTTGAAATATTTCCAGAAATCATTCCAATTAGCGTTTCCGCTATCAATGTAGTAATTTGAGCAATAATCATTGATGCCTGATGGCATCAAACTGGAATCGCTTGTTACGTTTGCTATTCCCAGATTAATTCTGGTCCCGTTTATAATCGTGGTGGCATTCAATGCAACAAAGGAAGCTCCGTCATATCTCACGCTTGCGTTTTTAACCGTCGTATTCTGTGATACAAGACGTGTGACATTTTCCGCGCTTTCCATGCCTGAAGAGCCAAGACTCTCCCCGATGCCGATTGCTGCATTATGCAGAGTGGAGTTCTTCATCACTTTGATGTAGCGCGTTACTTCCGCTTCCTCGGCAGAACTGACAGTTTCTTCAGTCTTTCTATTTGTAAACTGGTCTAAATTCACTTCATTTCCAATTAGCTTTCCATAAATTTGGACTGCTGACAGATTACCGACATAAAGTGTTATATTCACAGGGTACAGATTGTAAACCGCACTCGGATAGCCAGAAAGTTCTATGTTTGCATTTTTGATGACTACGTCTCTTGGTACTGCGACAGATGTCGCTGTCTTTTTTTCAGTTGAGCCGTCAGAAAAACTGTTCACAGAGCCGGCGGCTACTTTGTAATCCACACTTACAATTTCTATTGTCTTTGTTACAATGGAATTCCCGTAAGGATGCGTAACGCTAAGCAGCAATGAGTACATGCCGGCAGGCATGTCAGCTGTTTCCAGCTTCACAAACTTTGTATTCTTTCCGGGCAATAAGGTGAGCGGAAGATGCAGCGGCTTGTAGTTTGCTCCGCTGGAATCCACAAGCGAGATGTCGAATTCTATGCTCATCTGCTCGCTAAGCCTGTTATTAAACGACAGCCCTACAGGAACCAGCAAGCCGGATGCCTGGTAAGGCACCGCGTTTATTTCCATGTCAAGAACCCGCGGCATTATCCTGAACTTTTTCGAAGTTTTTACCTCATTGTCTTCGATATAATTGACAGCGTAGCTGCTTATTGCCTTGTCGGTTTTGAAAGTGATTGGTATAGTTTTTACCTCATTGGGGGCAAAGGTTATGCTGGCTGAATTTATTGTATTATTGTTTCCAGAAATAGACAATATCCCTGACACAGAACTTGTCCTGAGATTCTTTACGGTCACGTTTATAGCGGCAATCGAATCCGGCAGGACTTCAGGCGGCGCTTCTATCTTTTTAATCAGGACAGAAGAAAACGGGTTATACTCAATCTTATATTTGACTGTCTGGTAAAGCCTGACCCTGCCTTCCGTGCAGTTTACAATTTCTACAGGTTTGATATTTGTAATCACTAGTTCAGCATCTTCCGTGAAGGTATGGGTGTAGCTGATTCCTGCTTCCCGCTTATCAAACCAGCATGCACGTTCAGTAGCAGCAGTTCCGTTCCACATGGACAAATTGATTACCAGTTCAACGGGGTTTTCCAGCGAGACGACAGAAACGTTCGCTATCAAAGTTTTTAATGGAAACTCCTCTATGTCTGCTTTTCTCGGAAGGATAACATCGTCAATAACCTTGTCCTGCTGCATGCCGCCGACAGATATTATAGTGAAGTTGTTCTCGTTCTCCAGGGTGTAACTGGTTATTGATAACGTGTTTTCGAGCACATAATTTTCATAAAGCGATAACGGCGAAAAACCGGCAACAGACAATGCAGATGCCTTGATTGTTTCCTCCTGAATGTAAGGCGCGCAGTTTTTGAGAAGAACCTGTTTGTCAACATTATTCAGCAAAGCCCTGAGCTGCGGGTTGCCATAAAGCTCGTAAGACATCAAAGACAGGCCGGAAGGCGCATTGCTCTGCCAGTAATACGCGTTCCGCGCGTCGCGGAATATTTCGCCTACCGAGTTGTTGCCAAGCAGGTTGTTCCTGCCAAGATAGCAGATGAACGACTTGACAAACTCCTTGTCTGGAATGGCCGTAGGCGAAATAATCACAGCATCCTGCCCTAACTGGCCGACAAAAGAATTGCTTCCATCAACGCTTCTGGGCAGATATAAGCCTGCATAGTCTGAATCGAACAGGAAGAGCGGCTTCGCGCTTTTAAATTTATCCGCCCATGCAGTGTCGCCTGGCTTGAGGTCTCCAAAAAACAGACCGGTGTACGCTGCCGGCGCGTCATTTTTTATTTTCCCGGGAATTTCTATGATGAACAGTTCGTTAGATTTGAAATTCTTCACGCTATCCGTCACATCGCCCCAATCCCAGCCGCGGGCTGCAGTCTTGACATTATTGCCAAAGTAACTCCTTAGCGTGTCATTTATGTCGGAGAACCTTTCCGGCGGTTTTCCGGGTTCGGCGCCGGGATACGCAGGCACAGGAAGATATTCGTCCGTATAGTATGTCGCATGGCGCAGCGTCAAGTCCGCAGCTTTCATCTGGTCTAACAACTCCTGCGCCGAGTCGCCGACAACGCGGCCAAGACCGGCCTTCTCGAAGTTGGCCTGGAATGCATAGACTGGAGATAAGAGTAGGAGAAAGCCAATTAAAGCCAAAATTAAAATCTTAGCACTATGACAGCAACTAATCAAATCTAAATTCCTGAATATTTGTTGCCTACCATTTACTATTCGACTTCGCTCAAACAATTTTCGACACCACCTATTTTTTCTGCAGAAGGCGCACATGTCACAGAAACTACAAAGTTCCGCTCGCATGTGCCATAAAATTGAGTATAAAAGGGCTCGCTGAATCCTGAGAATTGAAATGTTTGTGAATCCCCTTGTTTGAACACAAGATTTTTATCTGCTGTTTCACTCGACTGAGTTGTTGTACCATACTGCAGCATCATGTATGTATTTGACAGACTTGATTTACCAGATGCATAAGAAAGGGTCACATTGAGTGCGTTAACAATTTCTCCCCAAGGGAGTTGTTTGTTGTACTTTTCAAAGGCGGCATTAAAACTAGTACCGGTGCAGTCACTTTTTGCTATAAGTTCTTTTCTTTGTTCTTTTTCTCTTAATATATCTTCATCGGTTTTTGTCCGGCCACTAGAACCAGCAGTGCCCCCGGATGGAGATGGTACTGGAAGGGCTACGCTGATATCTTCAGCGGTTTTATTCGGGCGGGCACTACCAGCAGCAGTTTCTGATGGAGATGGCGTAGAAGGAATTTCACTAGTTGGAGTTACTTTGTGCACCTCAGTTGAACAACTTACAGTTTCGCCAAAATTTCCTGTAAAGAGACATTTAACAATAATGTTAACTGTATCATAGCCAAATATAGAATCTGGATTTCCGCATACAGCTAAAAAATTAAAATCTCTAATTGGAGTATACTTGTCATAATCTGCAAAGTAAAAATCTTTTGAACTACCTGGTAAGAGGGTCACTTTATCTTTAAAACTGGGTGAAGACCACCCGTGGGAAATAGACACCAATCCGATACCAGAAGATGTTACGTTTGCTGAACCAGACGTATAGTTGAAAGTTACTCTGATGCCATCCTCTGTGTTATAAAAAGCAGCAGTAAATTTGTTTCTGGCACATTCTTTAATAAGCTTTTGTTTTTTAATATCTCCCTCTCTAACTTCGTAACTAATCCAGCCTTCCCCTGTTATATTAGTGCCATAAACACTGCAAAGTGCTTGGTTTTCTATCTTGTTAATAAACTCTCCGCGAGGATTTCTGCATTCGAACGTTACATTAGGGAACTGCGACCAGTATGCTGCCGCCTCATCGTAGTTCGACGCATCATATGGCAGCTTTGAAATATCATAATCATCGTAACTTACTGGTGTTACGTTAGATATTCCTTCACCCTCCCTAATTGCATAATAAACAGGAATTTTAACATCTCTATCATTTGAAGAAATTTTCAAAAAGTCATAAGGTGTCGCATAGTTTGAACCGACTTTTTCAGTAAACTTAACAAAAACTATAACTGATTCTCCTTGATTTAATGTAGTTCCTTTTGTGAAATCAACTGTGCAAACCTTGCAAGAGATATCATTTATAATTAAAGGTTTTCCGCCTATATTCGTTATGTTTACCGCGGCTTTCATGTCGTCATAGTAGTCTATATTCGGCGGCTGCACAAGAATTACCGGTTTTGTTGCCAGCTCCTGTTCCTTGTCTTTAGCCTGTTTAATGAGTTCTTTTACCTCGGAAAGAAGGTTTTTGGCTATTAAAGCTTCTTCGTATGCATTTGAATAATTGCTTTGGTTGAACTCATATTCTGCGACGCCCCAATGCACATATACCTGTGTAAAAAGCAGCCCGACATATTGCAGATACTGCTGCGTTACAATCTGGAACTGGCTTTGATTCTGCTGGGCCTGTCTAATGAATTCTGATAGGTTACTCTTTAGTTCTTCGATGAGTTCACCGACTTTCTCTTTGCTTACTGAACTTTGATTACCGATTTTAGCTATTGACGCCAGTTCAGATGCTTTTGCATCCACTTCTTCCAGCGCACTAGAACTACTGATTTTTGTTTCTAGAGAAATTTTTGCAGAAGCGGCTTTTGCTTTATGCTCGATTATGTCTTCGGTTAGCTTAGATTTGATCGCTTCGTCTTTGATTACAGCATTTTTTATTTCATCAACAGTTCTTTTGTAATCAGATTTTACAGTTTCGGCCAGATTCAGATTTCCTTTTTTAGACAATTCTGTTATTTGATTCACTTTCTTGTCTGCAATCTCCAGACTCAAATCAGCTTTGGCTTTGGCATCAAACGTGAGGAAAAGCCTGACCCCGTCGATTACCGAATCCACAGCATAACCTATGCTATCAGCGACACCTTCGATTATATTTTGCTGCGCGTATACCGGCACAGGCAAAAGTACGAAAATTGCCAATGCAATTGCAATTAAGATTTTATTTTTCATTGTTTGTTCCACCTTGGGTTATTTCCTTACCTTCAGATGTGTATTTATGAGCAGTTAACATCTCCAGCTTTTTTTCGTATTGTTCTATTAGTTTAGTAGTCTCCGAATCCAGCTCTGTTTTCGTGTCAGCCGCATGCCATTTGATGCACAAATAAACTGCAGGTAGACTATAGTCTTCTCGTTTAATCTCATCTAGAGTTGTTGGTTGGAAATAGAAGTACGGTCTTGAATAGAGAGAACGTCGAAGTAAAAGTATCTCCAAAAGTGTTTTGAGTATAGTTTTGGCATCTCTAAGGGTTTTGAGATAGTTATACAAAATAAGGTTATTAGTGATTAAGTTTGCAAAAATAAATCTTGCATGTTTGTAATTATCGCATATTATTAAATGTTCTATTTTATTTTTGTTTTTGTCTAAATTGGCCAAAACCGATATTTGAACAGATTCTCTTATTTGAAGCCATCGTTTGATATCCACCTCCTTATCACTTTGCAACAACTGAATCAAATCCTTACCCTTCAAATACTTCTCAACTTCTTTGAATGGCAACGACTCTCTAAAGTTAACAAAGGTTTTGTTACAAAAATGTATTTCTTCCTCATACCGATAAAATTTGTCATCCCACCATGTCATCATAACACCTTCCTTAAATCTGTGATATCCGCAGCTATTTCGTTCATTATATCCTTGAATGCTGAGGTTTCAGCGAATTTGGCATTCTGATAGATTTGTTCAGATCTGGCGACAAACTTGCCGGTTAACGTATCTATTTTGACAATAACGGACGGAACAGGTTCGAAACGCTTTTTTAGAACTTGATCGATGTACTCTTCAGCCTTCTTCAAATCAGGGTCAAACTTTCCAAAAATACGTAAAGTAGCCTTTGCTTCAATTATCACTTCTGGCGTGCTACTTTTGAACAGCACATTATTAACGAATTCTTCGGCGTCCTCAATTGTTTTTATCGGATATTTAATTTTTATTAGATTTTTATATGCTTTCACGGCTTCGTCTGAATTTTTCCCGGCTTTTTTTGCGGCTTCTATAATTTTTAGATGGGCTATGTTATCTGCCAGAACTTCAGAAAACGATTTTACGTGCGCAAGTTCGTATCCTTCTTTGAGAATCTTGGCCCAATCGAAGTCACTAACATATTGTTCGACTATCTTGGCGTGATGGGCTTCATGCAGCATAATTTCATCCGAATAATCCAAGAGTTTCGGATTTGTGATAGTATTAATCACTAATTGGCCAGTTTTCGGGAAATATCTCGCAAGGACATTTTTTTCCATCTCTACGAAGTCTGGTTTTTTAATGCTCTTGCTAGTAACACCTGCTAAGTTCTGCGCATAGCCCAAGCTTGTCATAAATTTGACGATTAAGTCAGGAGAACAAACGCCAGCTGTCACCATTATTGATGCTGTTTTCAGGCACCCTTTTAATAGCGGAATATCGTCCAAAGATTTATAGCTACCTAAAACGGTTTCAGTCCCCCTGACCGCATTCTCCAGCTCGTCCACGTTCTTTATCCCATTTTTAAGAGCACTCTCATCCAGCTCTCCCAAGGCGTTCAGCGCAGACTTCCTGTAAGGGCCGGTGAGTATGATGTTAATTCTTTTCTGTGCTACTTCTATTCCCTCGCCGGAGCCGAGCTTGAAAAATTTCTTTATGCTATCTGCATCGGTCAATTTGAGGATTTTAGCTATCTTCTCGAAAGCCTTCGATGATTTCATTGCTGCCTTTAATGTTTTCAGTATGCCTTTGGTGGTTGCCAAAGTCACATCAGCTGCTTCTGATGCCGCAGCTACGGGTGCTCCTATAACCGTGCCGGCTGCCACGACCGTGCCTATGCTTGTCAGTGCGCCGCCGCCAGCGGCACCGCATAGCAGCCTGTCCATGTTTTCGCTACTACGGATTGCGGCAAAGCAGTATATCGCAGCGTCCCTTATGTCCGTGACTGCTCCTATTCCGGGCAGGAAAGATATAGTCACATCGCTCGCTATGCACGGGCTCTGTTCGATGAAGGATTCGCCAACATGCTCGCATTGCCCTAAGACAAAACCCTGGAAATAGTCGCTGCTTGTTATTATTTCTTTCGGCTTGGAAAATTCGTGGATATATGCTGTTTGAGTCTGGCTCATGAAGTTTCTGCTGTAATAACCCGGGTTCTGCAGGAAGTCCGTGAGGGTTGCTATTGCGCTGTTCTCGTCTCCGGAAAGTATCACAGCATAGTCGGATTTGTCGCTCCAGACATTTCGTTCTAAGGTAACGGATGCTTTGAACGTATCGCCGGGCTTCTTGCCGGCGTCGAACCACGGAACGCATTTTATTGCGTTGTTGCTTTGCCTGTCGCCAATAAGAATCAGCGTATGACCTCTCAGTTTCCCATACTCATTGCATGCTATATCCTTCGATTCGTATTCTGCAAAGCTGGAGCTTTTGATTGAAAATTTGGACATAAGGACGGATTTGAGCTTGTCTATCTCGGGATAACTCTTTCCATCAGGCTTGATTATCACGACCTTTTCGCCTTTGTCCTGTCTGATTGATTCGAAAATTGTGTTGAGGTCGCTTACAGGTCTGACATCTCTCGGAACGTATGCAAAATCGCTGTAAATGTTTTTGGTTTGCGGGTTGTTAAATATCCAGACGTTAAATATCGGCAGTTCCCATCCCGTAAACTGCTTGTAATCCACCCTGTACATAGGCACGACAAAATCGTCGCCCAGAATCATGACGTTCCTGCAGGATTTGCATTTTTTCTGGATGAATTCTGCGACATTGGTTGCGTATGCGTTGTCCTTCTTTTCCGGCTCAAGCGGTTTTTCCCTGTACTCGTCGAATTTTGCCCAAGGCCTGCTGCCGAGAACGGCTTTGTAATCGCTCAAGTCATAGACAACGCCTGTGCCGTATTTGCCGGCCAGCGAGTAAGTTTCCTGCAAAAGCGTACTGACTTTTGCCTCTTCAGCAGCGAACCTTTGCTGCAATGCCGTCTTGTCCGTGATTATCAGGAATTCCGGTTCGTTTATAATGCTGAGCCATAAAACCGGGGTTTTGGTGTATGTGTTGGATGCGGATATCGGATGATTGCCTCTTGCATCTTCGGATATCTGAAATGCCACGCTAGTTTTTCCTGATGCAAGATTTACTTTGCCGGCTGAATACGGACCGGAAACGTAATTGAGGACGGAAGGCGGCGAGAAGTCGATAGTCTGCGTGTTTTTGGAATTAAATACGATTGTCACGTAATCGCCGGGCTGCTTGTAGGCAGTAATCTTTTCCGATGCGGATTCTATGGACATCGTGAATGGGAATTCGCTCTGAGCCAGACATTTTCCGTTGAAGCAGCCATAAGTACACAGCTCGGAAGAGTAGCTGCACTTGCTGTTAATCCACTTGCCGTCGAAATACTTGACATCCTTTGAACAGTAATCGTTGCATGGCGACAGGCAATCTTTAGGACAGCTTGTAGTTTCGCCGGCTTCACATTTATTGTTGCCGCAGACGATTTTTGGAACGCATGACGCGGATTGGCATATCTCGTCGCTGCTGCAGCTTTTGGCCAAAGACTCGGACGAGCCGTCGCTGCTGCACGCATAGACGTTATTGTCCTTGCAGTAGTTCTGGCCCTGCGGGGCGCAAACGTCTTTTTTGCACGTCCCTTCGGAACTGCAGTATTCCTCTGCAGAGCATTGCGAATTTGAGGTGCATTTCCATTCGCTTACAGTAACGGTTTTAGGGCCTGATGAGCTGTGGTATCCGCCGTCGCTTCCGTCTATTTTTGGAGTAGTGCCAGAATCATAACCGTGCCAAAAACCAATCCATAAACTGTACTGGCCTGGATTGCTGCCGGAAGGTATCTTGAACGTAAGGGTCTTTTCTTTCCATGCGTTGTTACAATCTGAGCTGCTAAAGTAGCTTTTCACCAACACTTCGTTCTGACATCCAGTGTCGTGAGGCGGGTCGCCGCAAGTGAATTTGCCGCTGCTGTCCTTGGCAAGATCCAGGGGGAAATAAACATAACCGTCAGAGCTGCATTTGTAGTTTATATTTAAGCTGTAATCCTTTCCGAAATACGCCTGCGAATCAAACGAGCTTATGTCAGCGCTCCATCCCGAAGGGAATTTACTGTAGCTATGCTTTTTGCCGCAGTCCGATGAACAGGAATCCATTGTTTCGCCGCTACTGCATACATTGTCACCACAATATGCATATTTCAGCGTTCCGCTACTGGACATTTTCAAGGTATAGATGCCATCGTTGACTACGGCAGCCGGATTCGAAGCCCACTTATCATCCGAGCCTATGTAAAGGGTTTCCTGCAGCTTGTCCTTGATGCTGGCAAATGCAGCATCGCTTGCCGCCAGCTGTGCAGTCCATTTTATGTAGTTGTTTCCTGCGACTAGATCGCAGTCCGGGCAATTTATCAGCGAGCTTACGCAGCTGTTAGGATGACATGCTGCAACAGGCGAGCATGCCGCAGGCGCTCCCCATTCCGTATATCCGTTGCCGTCGTAATCCCCGCATGTCCTCTTTTTAGTGGCGCTTGTGCATTCTGTAGCGCCGTTTGTACAGTCGTTGGAATATTCGCAGAAAGTGCTTCTTCTATTCGTCGCAAACTTGCATTTTCCGTTGCCACCGCAGTCGCTGTCTTTGGTGCATTTTATGTCAAGATAATCTACATCAGACCTTATTACAGTAACAATGTCGTTATCCGCGTCTTTTGTCTTGATATTTGCAGTAATCTTTATTTGATACGCGCTGTTCTTTGCCGGCGTGCATGTTGTTGAGTCCTGAAAGTTGTTGCAGAACCACGGGATGCAAATCCCCAACGGGCAGAAGGTGCACGGGTCTTTATCAACGACTACATTACCGTTACAACTAACTTCGACATTTGTTACATCACAATTGCCGGGCTCGAGAATGCCGCAGCCTCCAAAGTTCCCTTTTTTGTCCATTGCGCCCGCGGCATAGTTTATATTGATTTTCGTAAGGTCTGCAACTTCTGAGACGCTGCCGACTGTCGCATAAGCGTCTTCCTCCTCATACCTGCCTCCATTATCCCCGGGCGTCTTATCGCCTGCTATATAATAGTATTCTCCGGGCTTCATACCTAGATTAGGGTTATTCCTTGATTGAAGATTTTTCCACTTGCCGCGATACATGCAGTACGAATTGCCGCCGTTGTCAGCCCAATCGCAGTAAACAATGTCTAAAGCAAGGGCAGAGATATCCGGATTAGCGGTGCCATTTTCTCTCAGCGGCCTTATGGTGCTGTTCCAGTATTCATACGTTATTTCCGGGCCGGTTTCAAACAGCTTGGTGACAATAATTGTGACGTTAGTTATATCCGTTTTAATGTTGATTGGTAGATTTGCCGTGAATTCGCCAACGGTGAGATTGAATTGGGCGTATTTTTCATTCTGAACTACAATTTCACTTGTGAAGTTTACGGTGCAGTTCTCGCACGTTACATTTTTGACAGTAATGTTCTTTCCTGCGAAATTCCAGATTTTGAATGCCGTTGAAGAATTGGAATATTCTATTACTGCAGGCTCTGGAATGACGCGCAGGTAGGAAATCCTGCCTATGTCAACCAAGCCCGAACCGAATTGAATATCTTTTCCAGGCACTCCTAAATCCGCAGAAAAGCTTTCCAGAATTTGTTTTACTCCGCTCTGGTTCAGTTTGGAGTTCACCTGCAGAAGCAGCGCTATTGCCCCGGCGATATGCGGCGTTGACATAGAAGTGCCGGATTTTGTTGCGTAGCCGCCTGGCACAGAAGACAAAATATTCTTTCCGGGCGCGGTTAAATCAGGCTTTACGCCAACGTCTTTGATCACCTCGCCGCTTGAAAAGCAGGCGTATTGATTGTTCTCATCAACTGCTCCTACAGTAATTGCGTAAGGGCTTGAGCCCGGTGTTGTAACGCCCTTGAATCCGCCGCATGAGCCGCACGGACCGCAGTTGCCGGAAGCGGCTACGACTATCACGCCACGTTCTGTCGCGCCTTTGACAGCCAGGCTGATAGGCCCGAACGGGTCGCTGTAAAGCCCGCCCAGGCTCATGCTTATGATTTCCGCTCCGTCATCAGTTTCGTTGTTGCTGTCAGGGTCCACGGCCCAATTGATAGCGCGGATGACGTCTATGTCGCTTCCGGAACCTTTGTCGTTAAGGACCTTGCCGTTCAGAAGCAGGGCTCCTGGAGCTACACCCTTGTAGTTGCCGTTTCCGGCAATAATTCCTGCTACGTGGGTACCATGACCGAAAACATCTTTTGGATTATTTCCTGTGAAATCCTTTTCCAAAATTACCTTGCCTTTCAGCATCTCATGGCTCGAATCTATTCCTGTGTCCAGTACGGCGACCTTTACGCTGCTGCCGTTATAACCTGCTGACCAAGCCTGCTGGGCATTTATCTGGGCGCTGCTGTTTTCATCTAAAACCTGGACTTCTCTTTCAGGCCACGCCTTTGTTATGGGAGCTTCTAAAACAAGAGATTCAATCTTGTTGTTGGGGACCCTGGCAATGACCATGTTGCCTATACTGTAAGTGCCTGATACCTCCCCTCCTGCCTGGGTTATCTGAGCTGAAACGTCATTCAGGCTCTGGCCTTCAGGCACATGAAATATCACTTCTGTCTTTTGCTCCGGGTTATCTGCTATAACCTGTTGCAATGTGTTATCAATCTTGCTTCCGCCGCCTCCCCCGCTACTAAGGGATGTTTTTTCCTGACCTGCAACTGGTTGTTCTGTGCCGGATGAAAATGAATCCGGCGGCTGGAATATCCCGCTTGGTTTTTCTTTGGATATATCCTCTGGCTCGGCTGTTGGTTCTGATACCGCATCGCCCGTAACGGTTTGCGAAACTGAGCCTGAAAGAAATCCTGCACTGTATAAGGCGTAGAATAAGCCTATCAGGACAGTTACTGCCAACAGAATGAGGTTTTCATATCTGGCAAGAGCGCGGCCCAAATGCAGAGATAAGGATGTTTCGAGCGGCAGACCTATATGACAACACCCCAAAATGCTCCGCATATTTGACACATCTTATTTCCTTCTCTAGGCATCCCCCCATAGAGCTTTGCCCAAAAAGTCGTGTGCATCTATCTGATGCACACATACGGTAACCCATTGACGCATGCAGGAACAGAGTTCCTGCAGCGCAGGAGGACACGTAGTGTCCTCCTTGCGTCAAAAGACGGTCAATGGGTTTCTTTTTGGGCAAAGCCCCCATATAGCGTCAGCTTATATTCAGTAGTTAAAATTCTTTAAAGGTAAATGGGAGCAATGTGGGAAATAGTGGGAATGTGCACGAATGAATATTGTGGCAATGATAAGGGCCATTTCACTTTTACCATACTTATTAACTCCATTTTTAAGCTTTATTTTCATTATAGTATTACGTGGTGATTAGATGACAGAAAACGTCAAAGACCTCATAGAAGAGGTAAAGAATCTTTCGGAATTAATGTTGGATTTAGCTTACTCGTCAGTCCTTTTCGAGAGCAAGGAGATAGCAAAAGAAGTCCTGCTGCTTTTCAACAACCTTGACGCTCTGGAAGGGAGGCTCTACATGCACTTATTTGCGGCTTCGCGCGGCAAATTTTCCAACCGTCTTATCAGCATCATAGATATCATCGGGGGCTCCAAAATGGTGGCTTCGGCTGCGCGAAACATGAGCGAGCTTGTGCTGGAAGGGGCGGAACTGCACCCGATTGTGAAAGAAGCGCTTCAGGCAAGCGAGGAGAGCATAACAAGAGAAGCGGTTTCGACCAGATCAATACTGAAAAACAAGACGCTTGGCGATGTCAGGCTGCGCTCCAATACAGGCATAAACATCATAGCCATAAGGCGCGGCGACAAGTGGATATTTTATCCAAACAAATATACAACAATCTTCGAGAATGACATACTCATAGGGGTTGGTTCTTCAGGCAGCTGCAGGTTGCTGTCCAAGCTGGCCAAAGGGGACATTAAAAAGCTGTAGGCGAGCAGATGCCGAATCACGGCCACTATAATTTGTTAAATGTCAAACTTTTGAAGGAAAGCTTTACGTCTCTCCTTCTAAGCGCGGTCACGGCTGTTTTTGCAGGGATTTTTCTTGGAACGTTCAAGGAAACATTCATTCTGCTGCCGGGCCTTATCGTTCTGATACCGGCTGCAATCGGAATGCGCGGCAACATATTTGCGGCCCTGGGCTCGAGACTTGGCTCGGCGTTTCATCTCGGCACGATAACGCGGTTTGATGCAAAAAACCGGACCATCAGAAACAACATACACTCGTCTTTCACATTGACTATAATATTATCTGTTTTTCTCGGCTTTCTTGCAAAGTTTCTTACTGTATTGTTCGGGATAGAAAGCATGAGCCTGTTCTCTTTTATACTGATTTCGTTTATAGGCGGGATGATTTCGGGATTGGTAATGCTTGCAACAACGTTCGGCATAGCGTTTCTTTCTTACAGGCGGGGATGGGACCCGGATAATGTGACGTCGCCCATGATCACGGCGCTGGGTGATTTTTTTACTATCCCGAGCCTGCTGCTGGCCGCCTTTCTTGTTGTGGGATTGGGGGGTTTCGCGGAACTGCTGGCGTATTCGGTAGTCGCCATGACCGCTGTTTACACGGCTGTGATAACGTGGCACAAAAAGTTTTCCACCAACAAAAGCTACAGGGGCATAGTCTTCCAGTCCCTGGCTGTTCTCCTTACGGCGGGCTCTCTGGATGGCATAGCGGGGTCATTCATCGAACTGAATATAGACAAGCTGGTTTTGGTCCCCATACTTCTTGTCTTATTGCCTGCGTTTCTCGAAGAAGGCGGAAATATAGGCAACATCCTTGCGTCCCGCGTCTCAACAAAGCTTCATATCGGCAGCATACGGCCGAAACTGTCTATGACGCACGAGGTCAAAAGAGAGATTGCGAATTCAATGCTATCCGCCTACATGATTTTTCCGACAGTCGGATTCCTGACGTCTGTAATAAGCTCGTTTGCCGGCATAGGCGGACTGGGGATTGCTGATATGGTTGTCATATCAGCTGTATCCGGCGTGCTTCTCCACCTGATTATAATTTTCTTCACTTTCTTTGTCTCTATCTTATCTTACAAGTACGGCTTCGACCCTGACAACACGACAATACCCATCATGACAAGCGCAACGGACATCATAGGGACGATTGCGCTTCTTTTTGTCATCCATATTATGGGAATCGTTTGATGAAAAGTAAATATAACGTTTATTAGTCAGCAAGGATGTAATATGCCGTTTATTTCCTTGCATGACTATAATTTACAAATGGTAACCAAAGACATAAAGGAGATATTGCCTGTCGAGATTATTTCGATAACCGGCGGCCTGCTTGCCGGCACGATGCTGACTTTTGCGGCCGGCGAGATTTATCTCATTCCCGGCTTTTTAATCCTGCTTCCGGGATTTCTTGAAATGCGCGGGAACATTTCAGGCTCGCTTTCTGCGAGATTAAGCGCCGGGTTGTTTCTGGGTGCCGTAAAGCCGAAATTCGCCGGCGGCAAGATACTGAAAGGCAATATTGTTGCGTCTTTTGCACTGGTCGTTTTTCTAAGCCTGTTCCTTGGGATGATTGCTTATGCTGCGAGCTCTTATTTCTTCGGGGTCGCTGAAATAAAAATAATCCTGATTGCGCTTATAGCCGGCATCCTTTCCAACGTTGTTGAGATACCCTTGACAATAATGGCAACGTTCTGGCTTTTCCGGCACGGCTATGACCCGAACAACATAATGGGGCCTTACGTCACAACGACAGGGGACATCATAAGCATACTTTCGTTATTGATTGCAATTGTGATAATATGAAATTCGTGAAAAGACATCTCGGGAAAAGAATAAGAGAACTGGAAAAACTAAAACGGAGATACCACCATCCTAAATTGCACAAAGTAAAAACGCTGCATCATATTTCAGGCCATACGCTGTACTGCGTCAAGGAATACGGGAAAAAATCTCACGTGAGCCATGTCATAATCAGGGAGAGCATCAAGATACTTATTCTTGCTTCCATAATATCCAGCATTGGCGGAGTAGCGTTGCAGACAATCGAGCAAAAGATTACCGCCATACTGCCCCTTCTGATACTGATACCTGCACTGAACCACACGATAGGCAGCTTCGGAACCATAGTATCCAGCAAATTCACAGAGCTGATTTATGCAGACAAGATTCGCGGCAGTGCATGGCACTCAAAAGAACTTCACAACCTTTTTTTTACAGCCATATCAATAGCGGCTGCCGCATCCATTTACATAGGCGTGCTTTCTTATTTCATAGCCTACATGAAAGGGTTTGCGTTTTCTTTGGCATTTTTGCTTAAAATCCTGGAAGTGTCGGTTCTCGCTACCCTTTCCATAGTCACGATTATCTTTTTCATTTCGGTTTCGTTCGGCTCTTACATATGCAGCAAGCGGGAAGACCCGAACAATTTCCTGATTCCCATATCGACGTCTATTGCTGACGTGGGCAGCATGGCGATATTTTCTGCCATGGTCGTGGCGTTTTTCTGAAACGTTCGAAACAGCCGGTATATAAACTAATCCTGTGCGCTTCGCCACCGAAATCTTTAAATATCTCATGTTTACTAATAAGTAGTGACATATAGGTGTGGCATATGCGTACTTATAATATCCAACAGGAAGAGACCGCTTCTGGAACAGCGATTGTTGCCACAGTGTCTGATGGCCCCCAAGAAAAGTACGTACTTACGCTTGTGCTAGCAAATGCCGGTGGTACGAATGGGTACCAGTTTTCTCCGTATATGAGCCAAGAAGAAATGGCGGAACACTTATGGAGGCTTGGGGTAGATGCACAATTTAAAAAGGCTGCAGGGTATATCGGAGAACTGTTTGTTTGCGCAGCTTATAATCAATTAACTGGGCGGGCAAGTGATTTCTATACGTTGTATGGAGAGTTAGCAGCTAACGAATCTGTTCCTTTAACAACTATCGATGAAGTTGTAGTCCCTTCGAGGTTCAGAGATTCCTTGGCTGATGCACGAAAAACTATAGACGGGGAATTCGAATACGCTGAGAAGATGTTCTCCAAAGGAGAGTACGAAGCGGCTCAAGGGGCTATAGGCCGCGTAAAGAGTGCTTTGAGGAGGTATAGTAAAGGGGATATACAAGAACGTATTTCGCAGGGTCGAGGTGGCGAATTGTACATGCCATTTGATGGCTTAAATGATGAAAGCCATCGCTATCTGGTAGCATACAGTTCAAAGCGCATGGCCGAACTGAAAAGAAGGCTTGAAGCACAAGCAGCTGTTGCGGCATAGTATTTGATTCTTTTGTTTGTTATAGTGAACCAAATATCACATCTTCCTTATATACCACCGACTAAAGTCGGTGGTTTGTTGGAAGATGGGATCCAGAAGACATTGTATTTCATCTCCTACCTAAAGGTAGGAGTCCGAATCATGAGCACAAGCTTTTTGGAAAAAAGTTTGACCGGAAATTCTTCCCAAAAATTTGCTTCGTTTTCCGCCGGCGCTTTTTCTAAAAGGGCCGATGGAAGGCTCAGGTCCTACCGTTAGACTACAGACGCTTGAGACATCACATCTTCTTTATATACCACCGACTTTAGTCGGTGGTTTGTTAGAAGATGGGATCCAGAAGACATTTTCAATGTCTTCTTAGATAATTAATTACACTATGCTTAAAAAAAGCTAATTATTCTTATTGCATTAACGTCAGAAGCCCGAATATGACGAATACAACCCCTGAAACATACTTTATCCAGTGCATCCTGATGCGTCTGGCGATGAGCCGGCCTGCGAATATTGCCATGCCTGTCAGAAGGGTTTCTGCTATCATGGCGCCGGCGAAAGTTCCAACAGGGTCGCGAAAGCTCGATGCAAGAATTATTGCGGCAACCTGCGTCTTGTCGCCTATCTCTGATAAGGCGATGAGGGAGAAAGACGCCAAGAAAGGTTTTTTATCTTTCCTGATTTTTACTTTTTCTTCTTTCTGCAAAAAGATGTACAATCCCATGCCGATAAATGCCAATGAAGAAAAAATCCGCAAAATGTTTTCAGGGATGTATGCGAGCACGACGTTGCCAAGAACAACAGCGATAAAAAATAAGGCGGCAAATGCCGTTATCGCGCCGGCAAAGACTTTCTTATGCTGGTTGTGGTATTTCGCGCCCAACAACAAGGCGGCTACCTGCGACCTGTCGCCGAACTCGCTTACTGCTATCAGTGAGAAAGCTGCGAAAAGGGCTTCGAACATAATTATTACCCGCCAAAGAACTTCCTGAACGCGGGATGCATGTCTTCCACGTATCGGGCGGATATCTGCTCGTAGAAGTTGTATATTATCATCACAGCCAGCAGTATACCCGTGCCGCTGCCTATGGCGCTTGTCAGATCTGCCAGCGACGACAGTATGCCTATAATAAGGCCTGATATGACGGCAAGCGTAGGAATATAACGGTCGAGAACCTGCTCCACAATTCTCGGGTCGCGGCGAAAGCCGGGGACTTGCATGCCCATGCCTTGTATCTGCTCTGCAACCGAATGGGCGTCCATGCCTGAAGTTGAAACCCAGAAAATTGAAAACAGGACAGAACCGCCCACGATGACCAGAAGATAAACCAACGAGCGTGCAATTGCCGCAGATGTCGGCAATCCTACAGTGCCATTGGCAATTAATATAGAAAGCAGCAAGCCTATTACTGCGGCGGCAGCTGTTATTTTCAGGCCGCCGCTTATTCTGAAATAATAGACAGACAGGGCTGAGAGCAGTATGACGGATAAAAATACAAGGAAGAATATCTGTACCTGCAAATCCTGCAGCTGTCCCGGCTGCTGCAAAAAGTAAACAACGCCGCTCAACGGGACGCCCTGGTTATCAAAACAGCCGAGAAGGCCGCATCTTGTAGACTGGTCTACCGGCCGGGCCATGACATGGCCCATGAGCTGCAGGTTTGCAAGCAGCGCTGCCACGAGGATGACAGGTATGTTGCTTGTGTAAATCAGTTTCAGGGGCCATCTGCGGGAGAAACCTCTTATCGAGCCAAACGCAAGGGGAATTTCAACCTTCAATGCCTGGACATAAACGACAACTAGAAACACAAGCAGGGTTGCAATAACAGGCAGCAAAGCCATCATGGCACCGCCAACCTCGCCGGTGCCCAGGAGAACGGCGGCCTGGGGTATCAATCCTGTTGGCGTGTCACCGCCGGCTGTAAGCGGGTTAAACGTGCGGACAAAAATGGTTTTCGAAACACCGGCGGCAATAAACAAAGAAACGCCGGAGCCTATGCCCCATTTGCTGACCACTTCATCCATCAGCAGCAGCAGGAATGCGCCTATGGCAAGCTGCGCTATAAGAAAAAATACGATTCCTGCGCTTGTGCTTGTGGTTCTGACTGCGCCAAAGGCGACGAAGGCGTACGCCTCGAAAATGCAGAAAAATATGGCCAGCAATTTCTGGGTTCCCTGAAAGCGGCTTTTCCCTTCCTGCGTCTTAAGGTCCCATGGCAGCAGCTTTGAACCGACGAGAAGCTGAAGAATAATGGAAGCGGTAACGATAGGGCCGATACCCAGCGTGACTAAAGAGCCGATAGACGAACCCAAGATCATTTCGAAGAACTGAAATTGTTGCAGCGCTTCGGGCGCGACGCCGAACAACGTTATCTGGCCCATCAGCAGAAATAACAGCAAAATCAATCCTGTCCATTTCAGGCGCGATTTGAAATTTACGTGGACTTTCGGCTCTGCTATGCCGGGCAGATGCTTTATTACGAGATCAAAAATACTCATTTTGTTACTATCTTTCGGCTATTTATTTAAATTCAAATCTTTATCGGATTTTTTTGTATTGTAATATACTGAATGACATAAGTTATCAGACATATTATGTTATGTCATTCGTATATACCAAAGACATTATTTGTACGAAAATTAATGTCTTTGAGTATAGAACAAGAAAAGCCCAAGCGCAATAATAAAGACGAGTGCAGCTACGTATGCGATATTTGCTGCAGTCACTTGGCCTGTTAAAATGTTTGAACCAGACATGTTTGGATTAGATGCTTTTGTATCAGGAGGATAATTCTGGACTTCGCAAGAGCGATTATCAACAAATAAAACGCATGAGTAACTGGTATCTTCACTGCATCTGTAGCTTGTTCTATTTTGCTGGTTAGCTGTGCACCCAGACCATTCGCCTGATGGCGGACAGACAGGACATGTTTTCACCGGTTCCTGTATCCGCTTTAACGTTACTTCAACCCTTATGTTTGAAATGATTTTATCCAGTTTTATTTCCAGGTCGTAAAAGTTGTCGCCATCTAAATCAACCTTCTTTGTTTCGTTTACCTTGAGCGTGACTGTCAGCGGGGTAGAGTTGATTTCAAAAATTGCCGCATCTGATGACACTTTTGGCGTTATCGAGTGGATGGCGTCATCTATGCGGAAGTCGTATTTTGTTCCCGCAATCATGTCCCGCGTGAAGCCTGTTGGCGTAAGGTCGCCAAAGTCTGCAACTGACGTTTTACTGCCACCTCCACCGCCTGCAGGCTGCGTTGTTTGACATGCGCCGCAATCAGCTGAACACAGCGAACAGGATTCGCCTACTTCGCAAACGCTGTTTCCGCACAGACTGGATACAGACAGCTTAATCTGTACGCTTTTGTTGACGCCGTCGGACAATGCCGTGAGCCTGACGGTTACATTATTTTCCTTTCCCACAGAGTCCGAAGGGGTGTATATGTAGAGGGTCGTATTGGACGCGCCCAATCCCAACTCCGTGGTATTCGGCATTGCATAGCTCCAAACCCCGGTTTGGTTAATCGATACAGAGAAGGTTTGATTAACCGGCGCTATGCTTTGGGTCTGATTGAAATACGTATTGTTAACAGGAAACGGCTTGCCGAGCAGCGCCATAACAGCATAGGCAGTATCCTGCACAGGCTTGAAATAATTGAATGCCCCGCTTGAATTCTGAAGTTTTGCCAGATGATCAAAGGGATAATTATTGCCGTAATTTGTAACACTTATGTTTATCGAGAAGTTTGTTAAAATGCCGGTCACATAAGAACCAGACGAGGCATTTGCTGTGTAATTGCTCTTTGCCCAAGACGTGAAGTTGTTGCCCGCAGCAACAACGGCCTGTATAGCCCACGAATCTGAATCTGTGTTGGCGCCCCATCCGGGATCGATGCCGCCGTCAGATGCCTGGAACTGTTTTAACCGCGATATGGCTTGTTGAACGGCAGTGGAATTCGTCTCGTAGCCAGCGGTTATCAAAGCCGTGATTCCGAGAGAAGTTTCATCAGGACAAGAAGAGCTTGCGTCAGGGCAAAATGCGCCGAAACCCCCATCAGGCTTTTGCTGCGTTATTAAATAATTTGTAGCATTCTGCACGACAGAAGTATTTTTATAGCCTGCTGCAACCAGCGCTAATATGCTCCATTCTTCATCTGTTATCCACGCGCTGCCGTTAAAAGAGCCGTCAGACAGCTGGCGAGAAATCAGTTCATTAGTGAGATTTCTGCCGGAAATGTTATCAGGGTTTTCTCCAGAAGCAACCAATGCCATTATTACAGCAGCATAATACGTTGGTACAGTAGAACTATTGAAAGACGGAACAGAAACATTCTTCATGAAATCTATTGGGCTGTTGTTTTTTGCCCAGCCATGAGGGTCCTGATTTGCAGCTTTGATAGCCATGACAGCAAAAGGCGTCAAATCCGCATAGTAAGCGGATGGGGAATCTCCAAAGCCTCCATCACTTTGCTGCGTGCTGTTGAGGTAGACTAATGCCTTCTGTATCGTTTCGTTGGAATCGCCCAACGGAAAGGCGTGAGAGAAGGATACGGAGAGCAATAACGCTAGCAGGAATATGCGGATCATGGAATCACCTAATTGCAAATTCGCTTTCTGGCGTGAACCTGAACAAGACCGACGAATCTTTTGTAAGCGCAAGTTTGTCTGCAGCCGCCCGGGCGAATTCGCCGTCAACAAAATAAAACCAGTAATGGGTTGAATTTTGGGTTACGCCGTTTATGCCGGTGATAAGCTTTCCTAAACCTTCGAATCCCATGAACTCTACGCTAAACGAACTGTTCAGGGCGTCGAATACGGTGCTTCCGTTACTCATCGTTATCGTCTTCGTCGTGTTTGCCCGGCCAAAATCGACTGCGAGATTTACTGTTATCCTTCCCGAATGTCTTTCTGGAGTAGAAGAAAGGTACAAGCTTATCGCTATGCCCGCTGCTATCGCTATCAGCAGTCCTAATGCCAAGAATTTCCTGTTCAATTATCTTACCTCCTTTCAGTTTTTTTATCTGTTCCTTGAATTCGTATAACGTGATGGAAAATCCCACACTGCTTGCCATGTGAACAACAGAAAAGGGAAGACTTGTCAGCAGATACAAGGCTATGAAAGCCGGATTAAACGAGACAATGGCAGACAAACCAATCGTAACGATCAATTCGTAGAAAAGTAATCCAATCGATGTTGCTGCCAAAACCTTCCATCTGGATTTTTTCCCAAAACCAAAAACACCCCCGATAAAGCCGGCTAAACCCGCGCCTAACATCTGAAAGACAGTCCAAGGCCCCTGCCCGCCCCATACCAAATAATTTGATGCATAAAATCCAGACGCACCGGAAACAAAGCCCGCCAAAGGGCCGAAGAAGAATCCGTTTAAAACTGCAATCGCCGTAAGCGGCTCAACGCTTGGAATAAACTGAAGCGCTGCCCTCCCAAGCACGCCTAAAGAAGTGAGCAAAGTTACCAGAAGTGCAATCCTTAGAGGGGAGTACTGCAACTTCTGCGCTATCAGAAGTATCTGCAGCTGCCTTAATTTTCTTTTTAACCGTAGTTCCGCATCCGTCACGGTGATAATTTTAAATGCCTTTTTTCTTAATAGTAACTATTTCGGTAATAGTCGTTAACTAATTGATAAAAGGGGCCGGTTATAATGGATTTGTTTAAGCTTTTGGGCAATGAAACACGCCGGAATATGATAAAGGTCCTCATGAAAGGAAGCTTTTACATGTCTTCTCTTGCCAAAGAACTGAATGTCCCTACGCCAGTGGTATTCAAACATCTGAGAAAACTTGAATTGGCCGGGATAATAGAAAGAGAAAAAATGGGCAATGTGCACATTCTCAGAATAAAGGAAGGTGCAGTGAAAAAGCTTAAGCTTGCTTTTGACATCCTTGAGGAGCCCCTTCTAATAGAGGTTGGCAAAAACACTACGCTGCTCGATGCCTTAAAGCGCGTGCCCGGAATAAAGGTGTGGAAAAACAAAGACGGCCAGACGGAAACGACAGTTGACGGCAAATCAGGAGATTACGTCTACGAAATAAACGGCAAGATGCCCAATGAGCCTATAGACAAATTTGTAATCGCGAGAGACGTGGAAATAGAACTGAAAAGGCTTGTTCCCGTGTTTGGTAAAAAGATAGTTATCAAGATGCGATAAGCAATCTACTCAACAATCTTCCCGCCGGCCTTCTCGATTTTTTCCTTGGCTGATTTTGAACATTGTGAAGTATGAACAATCAGCGGCGATGAAATCTCCCCGTTTCCAAGCAGTTTTTGATACCCCAATTCTTCCAGATTAATCTCGCCCTTTCCGGCAGCCAGATTTTCCAGGTCGCCTACGTTTATTATTTTATTTTCTGTTTTATCCAGAGAATGAAAGCCCGTATGTCCGAAATGGTCCGGGTTTTTTTCCAAGACCATCTGTTTCTTATGCTTAGTCGAACCGGCAAAGCCCTTGCCGCCCTTGCTTCCCTTGCCGCGGTGCTTTTTCTTGGAGCCGTAGCCGTGCGTCATCGAACCGCGCATCCCGCGGGATTTTTTCCTGAATCGTGGAGGCATATTTATCCCCTTACTTCGTAAGTCGATCGCCATTTTATAAATGTTTGCTCCTTCCAGTCGCCCTATAATTTACATCATTCTTTTGATTAATTCGTTAATCTCCTTTCCCCTGTAGCCCAGATCGCCTTTCGGGTAAAAGGTTTTCAGCGATTTGAGGCCTTTCCTGGGGGATTTTAATCGTATAACCTTCTTCTCGTTAAACTGTTTTACCACGTCTTCGTCGACTTCTCCCCATGTAACCATGGTTTCTGTTTTTCTTAGCATTCCAAGTATTGAGTCTGTCCGGGGAAGAATGGCCAGTGTGTTTTTTTTCTTCAGGCTCAGCATTTTTAGCGTATCCTCTACTTCTCTCCTGGCAAGTGCATGACCTTTAAGACGGATTACAGCTAGCATAATCCCCTCGCCTTCAGCGAGTCGATCGCCATATTATTTTTCATAGGTATCACAACGTTCATTTTTCCTGTTCATCTATATTTTCAGCTGTTTCTTCAGACTCCTCAACTATTAGCCTCATGCTGTTGATTTTTTTAAAGGCTTTGTATATTGCGTCAACATAATTTATCCTGCTGTGCGTTTCGCCGAAGCTCGTTGACCATATGTCTTTTATGCCTGCAAGGCGCATAATCTTTTTGGCTTCGTCGCTGACTACGAGACCGACGCCCTTCGGGGCGGGCTTGAGAACAACCCTCACTGAACCTCTCTTTCCTTCTATCTCCAGCGGTATGGAATGCCCTTCGCCGCACATGCATTCCCAGCTGCCGCAGCCTTTCCTGACCGGCATGATGTTCAGCTTCGCCTTTTCCATGGCTTTTTCTATCGCCTCCCTGTTCTCCAGCGCTTCGCTCTTGCCGATGCCTATGTATTTGTCGCCGTCGCCTACTACAACAACAGCCGAAATGCTATAGCGCCTGCCGGAACGGTGCATCTTGGCAGTCCTTTTCGTTGGCGTTTTTTTGTTTCCGCCACCCTTGCCAGGCGAGCCTCCTACAAAAATCAGCTCGTTCTGAAGGCCGGGCAGGAGCTTGTCAACTATGCGGGACTCTTTTATTTTCCTGCCGGCGGCGAAAATCTCGTCCAATGAAGTTACCCGGCCTTCGGCTACTTCTTTGCCGAGTTCTGTTTTTGGAATCCAATCTGCCATGACTATCATCTTTTACTTCTTCAGGAAATTTTCCTGGTCTCTTATAGCCTGTATGGCTGCGAAATCTTTCATTATTTTGTCCTTGACTTCTCTGAAATGGTCCGGCAGTTTTTCGGGATCTACCCCGTTTTTCAGATAAGCACCGAATTGCCTTTTATACATGTCCTGTTTTGGTTTCAGGACCTTTGCGAGATTAGCCGTATGGGCGCCTTCTGTCCTTTCTTTCGGCGGCAGCATTTCCTCGTCCACAGGAACATCCAGACCCGCATCCCTTGCGCCAGCCACAACAGCGTAAATGGAAGAGCCCTTAGTTGATATCTGCAGGCCCGCATCGAGTGTCGCTTCTTTTATGCCTTTTTTAGCCGCTTTAAATCCTATAATAAGGCCTGTAAGATATGCTGCGGCTATATTTCCTTTGTGCCCCTTCCATCCGTATTTTGACAGGTTTCTTGAAATTTCTTCAAGTAGCGTTTTGTCGCCGTTTTTTTCGTAATCAACGAGTTGCGCATGAATATTATTCAGATTCCTTCTGACGACTAGACGGACTTTTCTCGACTTCAGCAAAGCCAGCCTTTGCCTGTAGTCTGTTTTCTTTTCCCGTCTTCTCCTGTACATATAAGACACCTACGGTTTCTTGCTCAAAGAACTTTTAGAGTTCTTTGGCATCTCAAAGAAGCTTTTAGCTTCTTTGCAGACATACATTTCCCTTTCATTTAATCTGCAGTACATATAAGATACCTATTTTTTCTTTTCACTTTTCTGTTTTTCCGATTTCTTCAGCATATCATTTTTCTCGATGTACGACATCATGTGGACACGGCTTCGGAAATAGCCGCTTTTCGCTGTCCGATAAAGCTTCCTGTAAGTTTTTTTTTCCAGTTTCCCTTCTGCCACGAGTTCTTTGAGCATCTTTCTAAGAACCCGTATCCTCTTTACCCAGAGCTTTTTCGCAGGGACACGCGTTCCTAGTGAGCCTTTCCTGGAGCCCTTGTTTTTCCTTCTTCCTTTGGATTTCTGTCCGGCTGCTTTTTTCTTTCTGAAACTGCTGAGGCCTTTTTTCGGCAGCAGTTTTATAACGTCGTCGCTCACCAGCCGGCGTATGTCTTCTGCTGTTATCGCCTCTTCGATGTCGGCTATTCTCGAAGGCTCGAACCAGACGCGTGATTTGCCGCATTTCAATATTCTGGATGCCATGTCTCTCTGGGACTTCAGGTCAGTCATGAGTATCACATCTCTGTTGTTTTAGCTGTTTCTGTAGCAGCCTTTTCTGTTGTTTTTTGCGTTTCATTCTTATTTTCAGTCGCAGTTGTTTCTTTGGCTTCTTTCTTTTCTTCTTTGACTGCCCCAACCTGTTTCTTAATTTTCTCTTTTCTTGACTTCAAGCCGTCCTTTATCCTTCTGCTGTTCAGAACTTTTATTCCAAGGCCGTCTGCTTTTTCCAGAATGGCCTGTGCTTTTTTGAGCCCAACAGAACCGGAAATTATGACTGCTTTTCTGCCGTTGAGTTCGCTGACATTGCTGATTAATTGAGCGTCGGCGTTCTGGATTTTTCCTCTTATACTCTTGGCTGTTCCATAACCTATTTTCACGAGCATGCCGCTGCCAGTTTTCTTTACCCGCAGTTTTGACTGGCGGCCTGAAGGCTTTCGCCAGCGAATCCCAAGCTTCTTGAATTTAGCGTAATCCTGTGTCTTGAAACGTTTTGACATGATTGTGCACCGTTTTTATTTTTAGGCACTAAATTGTTTTTTCATCTCTGTCACAGCTGCTATTAGCATTGCTTCTCGCCTCGGTGTTGCGCCTGTTAATGATACTTTATATTCTCTAGTTCTGCCTTCCTCTACGGTAACTATTCTTCTATTTTGAAAATATATGTCATGCCTGCTGCCGTGCGGGTCGTATGTGAAGCCACCAAAAACTACAACGGCACCAAATTTATCTGGATGCTTTCTTGCTATTGCTACAAGATCCAATGCAGCTGAGAGCAAATCTGTTCGATAATTCATGCCTTTCACCATATTTGTCAAAGTGGTTTTCCTGTTTGCGTATATCTCCCTGTCAGGAATATGCCGTCCTGGAATATTCTCCTGTCTTTTCCCGACAGGCGGCATGCCTGCTCAATACGCTGCACTGTCTGACCGATATTTTCAAGATCAATTCCTGATAATGTTATTTCGTCCTTGTCGACCTTGACCTCTGTTTTGCCTTTTATTTTCGCAACTCTGGCGCCCTTTTCGCCAAGGAAGTTCTTCACATGAACTTCGCCGCCCTTGATGTCCACTGTCATCGGGAAATGGGAATACAATATCTTCATCGTATACCTGTAGCCATCTGTCACCCCAAGCATCATGTTTCTTATGTGGGCGCGGATTGTGCCGGCGACTGCTTTCATCTTTCTTTTTTCTGAGGAGGCGCTTACCACTATGCCGCCATTTTTTTCAATTTTTATCAGCTTATTGTATGTCGGGTTGCTGAAATTTCTTGAAAGCGTTCCTTTAGGCCCTTTTACAGTAACCGCCTTGTCGTCTACTTGTATCTCGACGCCTTTTGGAATCTCTACTGACACTTGATAGTTAGATTCGCTGTTAGTTTTTACAACACTCATTCGTATCATCTCAATAGACATAAGCTACAAGCCTGCCTCCCGTATCTGATTCCATCGCTTCTTTCTGAGTCATTATGCCTTTAGACGTGGAAACCAGAAGAATTCCGAAGCCCTTTGCCGGCAGGTAACGCCCTTCCCATTTTTCGTATTCGCCCTTCTTGACTGCAAACCGCGGCCTTATGGAGCGGGACTTGTTTATGCGGCCTATAAGCTGGACGCTAAAGCTGCCGGATTTCCCGTCATCTATGAACTCGAAACTGCCTATATAGCCGTTCTTCTGTATAGCCAGCAGAATATTTTTCACTAATTTTGAAGCTGGCACTACGCAGGCGCGCTTGCCAACCTTCTCGGCATTATTCAGCCCGTACAAAACATCTGAAACAATATCATGCCTCATTCTCCCCACCTTTTCTTCGCAGCAACTTGACGCACAGTTGCGCGTCGATCTGTTCCGAGTGCCATTTTACACATATGGTTCACCTATTGCATTCTCGCTACGGAGGCAACCCTGAAATTGTCGTACAAAAACTGCTTCAGGCCCTCTTCGTTTTCATAAGGAACTTTCATTAGGTTTGGATTGCTGTTGCCGCTTACCGTCACAGGCATCTCTTTTTCGCTATCTTTTTCGTAAAGCATATAAACGACCTTGCCGACTGCAAGGGCATGGCTGACCTCGAAACCGGTTTCAAAATTACTATCATCAGACAAAACGGCCACGACGACGTCGCATTCTTTTATCATCCTAATGTTCCTTTCAAATCTCCAGAATCTGGACAGCATCTTTTCCTTTTCAGCAAGTTGTGCATCAATCAGATGCCCTGTCAATACATCATGACCGAAATTTCTGAGCGCATGGGCTACAGCCTTTGCGAATTCATCGTTTCCTGAATATGTGAAATATATCTTCATTATCCCCTACCTCAACTCGACGCACAGCTGTGCGTCATTTTGTTCCAAGTCGATAGCCATATAATAATTTTTGGTCATTCCGTTCCATTATCCCCATCCCCTTTTTGCTCCTTCCAGTCGCGTGCCATGTTATTTTTCCTTTTCAACTGTATTTGTGGAAGCCCAGGTTGCTGGCCACCTCGCGGAAGCAGCGGCGGCAATACATGAGACCGTATTTTCTTACGATGCCATGGAAACCGCCGCACCTAATGCATTTCCTGGCTCCCTTGCCGAACTTTCTTTTTACTGCTTTGTTCCTCATATCCTCCCCTTTTTGTTGCGACAAAAAGTCGAGTGCCATTTTATTTTCATTACTCAATCGCCACCCCAAATTTATCTTTTACGAATTCAACTGCCTCTTCTTTCTTTATCAGATGTTTTTTCCCGACCTTTGATTCTATCCTTCGTCTCCTAATGGAATACCCGGCCCTTTCCAGAGAAACGCAAACATCAAAACCTATTATGCCGATCTTAGGCTCGTATTCCATTCCGGGGATGTCTATGTACTCCTTTACGCCGAATGCAAAATTCCCAGTTGAGTCAAAATTTTCCTGTTTCAGCCTGTTTTCCTTTGCCAGCAGCAGCTTTTTCAGAAATTCGTCCCTGTTTTTCCTTACGGTGACCTTGCACCCTATGGGCTTGTCTTTCGGGACATTGAAGGTGTTTCTGCGCTTGGTTTTTGTTATAACGCACTTTGAGCCGGACACCATCTCCAGTATTTTTTTTGCGTTTTCGATGTTCGTTTTTGTCCCGCAGCCTACATTCAGGACTATCTTTTCCAGCCTTATCTGCTTCATCGGCTGGTTTTTCACGGTTGCAACAGCTATTGCCATATTCTGCCTACCCCAACTTTATTACAGGTTTTTCATGCCCCACAACAAACACATAGTTTTTCGGCACGGAAACGTTTTTGCCAGACACGTTCACAATGACCTGTGTTGGCTGCGGATTTTTAGTTACTATGATATTTTCTATCGTCCCGACGCTGCCAATATTCCTGCCTCCAGTTATCAGCGCCGTGGAGCCCTTCTTCATTCTAAGGGTTTCTTTTATAGATTTTGCCGGCAACGCCAGTATTGCCGTATCGCCGGTTTTGTAGTCGTTGCTGGTAACAAGTATATTGTTCCCGTCAAACATGTTCAACTGAATTCTGCTGTTTTTTATCACAATCTTGTTGTTTATTTTTGACAGCTTTACCGACGCCTCTTTTTCGTCTACGGGCTTCAAATAAAGGCCTTTGATGCCGGGCAACAGCCTGTAATGCTCGTTTTGTACCGAAAACACGTCCATAAGCCCTAATGGAAAGTTTACTTTTTTCCTTATCCTGCCGTCGACTTTTACAATTCCTTTGTTCAGTATCTCTTTCGCCTCTTTGAGGGTTGCCGCATATTTTAAAATATCGCGCAAAACAACGCCAAGAGGTATGCAGCTGTATTTGCTATGCGGGCCAGGCATAGGCGTGACTACATATTTTTTTGTCTTTCTTTCAATAGGCCAATTTGGGGCCATTGTTCTTTTTAGCGGCATGTATACGCCTCTGATTTATTTTTCTTTCCTCAAGCCGGTTTTGTGAATGCGTCCTACGATTCGTCTTCTCATCTTGTCTTCCATGCTAAGCTTTGTTATCTGGATGTTGCTCGGGTCCGTGGGAACCATAACCTCCTGGCCGGAAACTTTCTTTCTTTTGATGCTGTCTATTAAAATTTTCGACTTCCTGAGACTGACATCCGACACAACGCCTTTCTTTCCACGGAATTCGCCGCGCATCACCATCACTTCGTCGCCTTTTCTCACAACCATCGACCTTTTATTTATCTCCTTTCTGAGCGCCTTGCTGACATGCGCTGCCAATAGCTTGCGCTTAATATGAAGCGGCGCATTGCTCCTGTATTTGCGCTGTTTCCTTGGCTGCGTGCTGCCAATCCATTTTTTTGAAAAGAACTTTTTCATAATCCCCTCAACACCTAGACGCACAGCTGTGCGTCAGTTTGTTCCGAGTCGATCGCCATGTTATTTTTATAATTCAAACCTTTTCTTCAGCTCTTCCATCTTTTTCCCTGCGCAATCTTCCAGATTGACGCCGAATTTGGATGCCAGGTGGGCCAGCAGCATCATCGAGTCTGCAAACTCGCCGCCTATCGCGTCTTTTGCAACTGGCGCGCGCCCGGTTTTCTCATTATAAATTATTCTTGCAATCTCGCCCAACTCTTCCATAAGATGAACTACGGTAAGGTCTACATCATGATTTCTGTTTGTTTTCTTGTCTATCTTTTCTATTGTTTCGGTTGATAGTCTCTGAAATTCGTTCAGCTTCATTCTCCCCTAACCTCCGGTTCGAGCAAAGGCTTCTACAGAAGCCTTTGATGCATGCAAAAGACTCTGTCTTTTGTAGCACCAAAGAATTCCTGATTCTTTGGTTGCATCAAAGACCTTTTGGTCTTTGCTTGAGTCGAGCGCCATTTTACAATGTTTGCTCCTTCCAGTCGGATTCCATATTACAAAATTACAGCACTATGCTCGCAATCTTTCCTATAGCCGAAAACCTTTCGACAACTTCCTTGGCGATGACGGTACGGATTTCAGTGCCCTGCGGTTCGAATGTTTTCTGGTTCACCAGTATTGCGGCATTGTCGGTAAATTTTACGTGCGTCCCGTCCAGACGCCTGAAAGGCATTCGCTGCCTCACGATAACAGCGTACACAACAGTGTGGATTAATTTCTCTTTTCCTTTTGTGACGGCGCATATGATTACATCGCCTATGCCGGCCTTCGGCAATCGCCGCAGGCGGCCCTTGTACCCTCTGACAGCTATAAGTTCTAGTTCCTTGGCCCCGGTGTTGTCGGCGCACGTCAGCAATGTTTTCAGCTGAATTCCTCTTGGAACTTTTGCCGTTAGCGCTTTCATACTCCCCACCTTTGCTTCGCAAAGTTGTCGAGTGCCATATTATTCATTATAATTTTTCGATTACCACGAACCTTTTCATTTTTGAAACAGGCCTGCATTCACCTATGCGCACTGTATCGCCAGTCTTTGCTTCGATACAGTGAGGCCTGTGGGCAGCCACGCTGCTCTTTCGTCTTTCGTAACGCTCGTATTTTGGAATATAGTTATAGTAGTCCCATTCAACGATAGCCGTGTTTACAGCTTTTGTTGATTTGACACGCCCCTTGAATACACGTCCGCGTACCTTCAGGTGCCCGTGCCACGGGCATTTTTCGTCGCTGCACATTCCCTTTGGCTGGGCTGCCTCAAATCCTATGTCAAGATTTTTTTTTGCCATATTTCTCCCCTGAATAACTTGACGCAACAAAGACTGACGCACTGCTGTGCGTCTTTTTGTTTTGCGTCGGTTTGTTACAAGTCGAGTGCCATATTATATTTTATTTTTCTTTTTGACTGCAGGCTACTTTTTCTTTCCTAAAGAAAAAGGAGCCTTACCACTTTTTTATCTTCTTTTTAATCCGGTCCTCCGGCCGGGAAACTATGAAATCGCCGTAAACATCAATTTTCTCTTTCGGCGTTTGGAGCCTGAAAACTGTTCCCTTTTTCTGGATTCTTTTCAGGCTATCATTTTTTATGACTATTGTCTTCAGCGTCTCTTCGACTATCTTCCCCTTTATGCCTATCTGGCTTTTGTTCAACGCCCCGACAATTTCGCAATCAAGTCCGGTGAGCTCGTGCCGGAGTATATTTTTATAAGTCCTCATACTCCCCTCTGCTCCGCAGAGTCGAGAGCCATATTACACATTACAGCTCTTGCTCCGCAAAGTCTTTTGATTGTATTACAATTTTTGCGTGTTCTTCGTCAGTCGATTTCTATTATGCTCTCCGGAAAGCCTTCTCCCACCAAGATTGATCTTATTCTGGATCTGTGGTCTCCCTGCAGTTCTATTTCCTCATTCTTGTACGTTCCGCCGCAGGCAAGTTTTGATTTCAGTTTCTTCAGAAGCTCCCTGACATCGATTTTCGCGGTGTCTATTCCTTTTATGATTGTCATGTATTTGCCAAACCGCCTCTGAATGACATAAACCCTTACCTTCTGCGCCTCCTTTGCGATCGTTTCGCAAACGCAAAGCTCCTTCGGCAATCCGCATTTTGCACAAATTGCTATCCTCAACACCTCCTTTCTAGAGTAGAAACCTACGGTTTCTCTCTCAAGTTCTCTCATTTCCCTTATGGAACATATTATCGCTTCTTCCCTTTTGATGTCTTTGATTTCACCGTCAGTATTCTTGCTATTGTTTTTCTTATCTCCTTGATGCGCCCCGGGTTTTTCACGCTGCCGCCCACCTCGCTCAGCGCCATCTCTTTCGAGAGTTCTAGCTGCAACTCTCTTTTTTTCTCCGTTAAGTCCTTTTCGCCCATTTCTGCAATTTTTTTTGATTTCAGTATTGCCATTATCCCCTTGCCCCGGCAAGTCGATTGCCATATTATAAATTTAGCTCCTTCCAGTCGTGCCCAATAACCTCCGGTTCAAGCAAAGGCTTCTACAGAAGCCTTTGATGCATGCAAAAGCTCTGTCTTTTGTAGCACCAAAGAATTCCTGATTCTTTGGTTGCATTATGATAATTTTTGGTCACTCCGTTCCATTCTCCCCTACTACTGCGCTGTAGTCGTTTCGGCTGGCTTTTCTTCAGCAACCACGACAGGTTTGACAGGCTCGGCTTTTTCCGCCGGCAGGTCTTTGATTTCCTGCGAACGGACAAGCATTATCTTCACTGTTATCCCTATGTTTCCAAGCCTCGGGTTTGCAACTGCAAATCCTTTCAAAACTTCTGTCTGCGCCGGGTAGCCGCATTTTTTCAGGTAACCGGCGTTGAATATCTGGCGCCTGGATCGCTCACCGGATAATTTGCCGGCGAACAGAAGCTCGCAACCGACAGCGCCGGCATTCATTATTCGTGTCAAGTAATGGTTGCCCAGTTTCTTGTAGTTGATGCCGCCCTCCAGCGAATTTGCAATGGTCTGCGCAACTATGTGGGGATCCAAGTCCGGATTCTCGATTTTTTGCACGTCTATCTGCGGGTTCTCTATCTTGAGCTTTTCTTTCAGGACTTCCGTTGTTTCCTTAATCCTCTCACCGCCAGAGCCGATGACCAGTCCCGGCGTAGTTGTATGGATTATAATCCTCGTTACAATAGGCGTGTGCTGGACTTCTATTGCACCGCACTTCGCCTGGCCAAACTGGCGGCGGACGAATTCTTCCATTGTAACGTCTTCTTTTGCCTTCTTGATGAAAATTCTCTCCTTCATTCTCCCCACGCTCCGCGTGTCGAGCGCCATATTATAATTTTCGACACCTATGGTTTCTTTTTCTATTTTTTGTTTAAGCGGTAACAGTCATCGCTTCTTGCTTTTTATCACCCTGCTTTTCCTCTTTGGCTTCCTGCGTTTTTGTTTTCGCCTCTGCAAGCTTCTTTTCCTTGACTTTTTCGGCGACTTCCTTGACAACCTTTTCCAGGTCTTTCCTGGTTTTCACAATCTTGACATCGGCTTTCCTTTCCTTGCCGCGTTCGACGAGCATGACTTCCACGTTTGCCGTCTTTAGCTTAGAGCCAAAAGCGCCCCGCCGTCTTCTTCTCCTTATCATCGTGCCGGTATGCGCCGATGCGTGGACGAAAAGCCGCTGGGGGTTCAGGTCAAGAAATTCGGCGTTCTTCTCGCACGAATTGATTAGCATGAGAAGCTCTTTTGCAGTTTTCGTATAGTATTTTCCTCGCAAGTCCCTTTTCCCTTCCACCAGGTCGCTAAGCAACCGCTTCGCCCTGGAAAGAGGCTTGTTCTTTATGACCCTGCACAGCTTTGCGGCGCTCTTGGTGCTTATTTTTACGTTGCGGCCGTATGCCTTTGCATACTTCTTTTCCGGAACGAATGTATATGACATATTCACACTCCAATTTGCTGATGCAGGGGTAATTTTTGGCGGATAGCTTCTTGTATCCCAGGAACGTTTTCTACAAGCCAGTGCATATGAAAAGCATATATCCTATCGTGTCCCTGCCCCGGGCGATGTCTTTTTGTAAAGCCAGTATACTCTTGTGGAATGATGACAGTCGCATAAGGTTCTTCTGAATCTTCGCTTAGGTATAAACCTATTTTTTTAGGTCCTTGTCTTTCGAGCAAGATATCTTTACCGTCAATGGTGACCAATACCTTTCCCATAACATTCACTTATTTCAGCGGCACGAACTTGCTGCCGCGCGTTGCGCCTAAACCAGGCGCGCTATGCTTGACGCGCTGGCGGGTCGGCGCAAATTCCCCGAGATAATGACCGAGCATTGATTCTTCCATCGTAACCGTAGTAAATTCTTTTCCGTTATAAATGCCTATCTTTGAGCCGACCATTTCGGGTATGATTATCATGTCCCTGGAATGGGTTCTTATCAAGACGTCTTTGCCCTTAAGGCGGCGGATTTCTTCCATAAGCTTTTTCTGCTGCCTTGACATGCCGTGTTCAAGACTTCTTCGTTGCCGTGACGGCAACAGCTTTGAAAACTCTTCCAGGCTCATCGACTGGGTCTCTTCAAGAGTTTTTCCGCGGTATGAGAATTTCTTAGCCATCTCCCCTTTGCTCCGCAAAGTCGAGTGCCATATTACAAACAATTGGCACTTTTCCCTGCAAGTTGATTGCTGTATTCATTAATTTTTCTTTTTCTTCCTCTCACAAATCTGCAGTCCATATTATGAATATTCATCATTCATGTTACTTACGCCTTACCCTTCTTCTTGCCCATTCTGCTTGCAGAGATTGAGCCAACCTTTTTTCCAGGCGGCATATCCCTTGATACTGTCTTGTGTTTTCCCGGTTTTGTTTTCCCGCCGAACGGATGGTCCACAGGATTCATGGAAATGCCCGACGTGCGCGGCCACAGCCTGTTAACCGCGCGCATTGCATAGTATTTTGTCCCCGCCTTCATGAAAGGCTTTGAAAGCCTTCCGAAACCGGCTACAGTGCCTATAGTGGCTCTGCAATCGGCTGAAACTACTTTCTTCTTTCCAGAAGGCAGCAATAATGTGCATCTATTGCCTTCTTTTGTTGTGAGCATCGAAAATGAACCGGATGAACGGCAGAGTTTTCCACCATCTCCCGGATTCAATTCAATATTATAAATTTTTGTCCCTTCTGTAATGCTGCGAAGCTGCAAAATATTCCCTGTTTCCGGCGTTTCGAAATTTATCTGCTGGTTTACGCGAATGCCCTCGTGCGGAATCTGCAGAACCTTTTTGCCGTCAAAATTGACAACGGCCAGCGGCACGTAACGTCCGGGCGCGTCTATGATATTTTCTACAATTCCATGCTTCACGTTTGCCGGGATATATCTATAGCTAACAGCGCCAGGGAAACGATGGCCAGGGCTGCGGTATCTAGGTCCACCTTTTCCACGCGCCTGTTGCCTGAGATTCTTACCCATATACCCCACATCTATGTTATATTTATTTTGGTTGCTACGACGATGTGCTCAAAGAACCAAAGGTTCTTTGGCATCCCGAAGAACTCTGTTCTTCGAAGATGTCGTATCCCATATTATTTTTCTATTATCTCCCGTCTATAATCATTTTAGTATCAAATTATTCCCAATCTTACGGCAATATCTCCGGCCTCGCCGGCTTTGGCAAAGCGAACAAACGCCTTCTTTCGCCCTTTCTGGTCTATAGATGTTCTGACGCTTGCCGTGGCGGTATTGAATGCAGACCTTACGGCGTCGGAAATCTGCTTTTTCGTGGCTTTGCGATTAACGATAAACACGAGCTTGTTCTCTTTCTCGATATTCTGTATGGACTTTTCGGTCATCAGAACGAATTTAATGACATTAAAATGGTCGATAACGGGAATTGCTGGTTCAATTTTCTTTGCTTGAGCCTTTTCTTCCTTTGGCTTAAGTTCCTTTTCCAGCTTTTTTGATTTAGCAGGCTTCTTGGATTTTGCAGTCTTGGCTAACTCTGCATCCTCTCTCGGTTTTGCATCTTTCTTTTCAGCCATAGATATCAGTCTATTGGATTCAGAAGACCAATAGGTCTCTTTTTCAACAAAGCCTACTTGCCGTATTTCTCGTTCAGTTTTTCCACGGCTGATTTTGTTATAACTGCAAGCCGGCCGGCATGCGTGCCAGGCGCCAGGAGCTCTATATCAATGTTATCAGCGTCGACAACGTCTATGCCTGCTATGTTTCTTGCTGCCTTCAGCATATCACATTTTTTTGATGAAATTATCAATACGCCTTTTTTCCTTTTGTATTTCCTGCCGCGCATTTTTCCTATCCCGGCGCGGACTTTTTTGTTTTCCGCCCTCTGCAGCTCTTTTTCGCCTATTATTTTTTCCAGAAGCTTTTCCACCTCTTTGGCTTTGGAAACATGCTCAAACTCGTCTACAACTATGACAGGAGTTTCGTTGCCGAACACATGCCCTCTGCTTGTCACAAGAATTTTGTTGGCAGTTGCCGCCAGTGCCGATTTTATCGCAAGCATGTTTTCCTTTTCGTTTATCTTCTGAATCCAGTTCTTATCCGCCTTCGGCGGATGGGCCGCGCGTCCTTTAACGGCCTGCGGCACAACACGGGCGCGCATCGCCATGTAGCCGACCTTTCCGTGTATTCTTGCTATGCGTGCCATCTCCTTGTTCATCATGCTCCACCTGTATTTTCTTTTGCCGTGGTAATGCGCAGAACTTTTCTTGCCGGCCATCGGGTCGGTGCCGTATTTCTGCCGTCTTGCTGACTGGTTTGCAAGGACCGCTCTCTTTATCACTTCCGGCCTGTAGGCGGCGCTGAATATCTCGGGCAGCTTTATTTCCTCTTTCACGTTTCCGGATAAATCGTAGACCACAGCCCTTTTCTCCTGAAAAGCGCTGGCGGAAAAATTCATATTTTCCATATCATCTCCCCTGCTTGCTTTCTGTCGAAATGTTTTTTATTTCGGCCGGCTGGAATTTTGATGTTCTTATAGCCTTTCTTATACGAACAAGCCGCTTTCTATGACCGGGCACAGAGCCCTCGATTAAAATAAATGATTTTTGGATAAGGCCGTAACCGACAATCCCGCCCTGGGGGTTTATCTTTTTGACGTCTTCGTCAATCATCAGTATTCTTTTGTTGTATTCAGTTCTTGTAAAGAAACCATATTGACCGGCCTGCGGCACGGTCCAGGAAATATGGCTTGGCGTCGTCGGCCCCACGGAACCTGTGTGGCGGTGGGCTTGCTTGCTCTTGCGCGTTCCGAGCCGCACGCCAAATCTTTTTACCGGCCCCTCGAAGCCATGGCCTTTTGTCACGGCTGAAACGTCTACAAAGTCGCCCGGCTTGAAAACATCCTTTGAAGAAATCTCCTTGCCAAGCATGGACAGAACATATTCTTGTTTCTTATTTGCATCGCCGCCCACTGCCAATTCAAACAACTCAGGCTTTTTCTTCTTAACGCCGCCTTTTGAAGGGTCTGTGCAGACAACTAACCGGACATCGTATACATCCTTTTCTGGTTTGCCTGCAGCAGATTTTCTTTTGCCTACTTTCTTTTCGATGTTTATTTCCTTCGGAATCTTGTCAGCCCATTTTTCGCCTGTCGTCTTTAATCCGGAAGCGGTTTTTTTGTAGAAGCGGACTGCGCAAACAAAAAGAGAAGGGGCGTCGATAATTGTCGCTGCCGTTGTAAGAACTTTTCCATACGTCGGCGAAGCTGAATTGGCGTCAACAAGCTGGACATGCGTCATGCCGGCTTTCCACCCGGCAAAACCGAGCGGCCTGGTTTCTTTTGAAGCGGCATAATGGGATATCCGCGGGTAAATGCGTTTAGCGCGCTTGCGCGGCCAGTATTGCAATGAACCACGTCTTGGTCTTGAACGCTTCGGCATATTTCTCCCCTCTCCCCTTTTGCTGTTGCAAAAGTCGAGTTCCATTTTATAATGTTTGGTCGCTCCGCTCCTTTCTCCCCTTACTTCTTAAGTCGAGTCCCATTTTATGATTATTTTTCACGGCTCTCATTTTACCTGAGTTTGACAGCTAACCATGAATCTTGTGAAAAATCTTTGTCTCCACCGGTCAATAGACCGGTGGCATCATTGTATATTACCGACAAAGTTTTTTACACCACGAACCACCAGTCCGAGACTGGTCTGCTTTGCAGCTCGAAGAAGGCAGAGCCTTCTTGAGCCGTCAGAATGCTCTGCATTCTGCACGGAGTCGATTGCCATTTTACAATGGTAGCTAACCCTAGGAGTAGACTGGTCGCTTGCGACGGTCATGAGAGCGTTTATTATTTATAGAAAAAGGTATATAAAGGTTTTAGATGGGCAAGTAGTTCCGAAGGTAGAAATAAAAAGGAGAAAAATCAACAAATTCTCATGAGTTGGAAACCAAAAACATGGATTGGAAGCATGTGGATAAGAGAAAAAGAGGCAAATGAAACGTCAGAAACATTATGGGGCTTTCCAAATTGGGGTTCTGAACATTCCCATAGAGTTTGGAATCTACGTGGAAGTGTTGTTTACGACAGAGTTATTTCGGGAATAGAGTTATCCATAATCCTCTCCTAACATCATAAAAAGCACGGTAGCAAACATCTTCTCAGTAAACAAATGCTTTTCTATTTCTATACCCGAATAAAAAAGTGGGCACGGTCAGATTTGAACTGACGACCGCCCGATTATCAGTTTCACCTTTATTCGGGTGCTCCAACCAGGCTAAGCTACGCGCCCTAATAAGTTCTTCCTTCCATTCTTCTATTCGTAGATTTTTATATAAATTGACACCTAGAAAGCTTTATATGAAATCTTTATAATAACCGGAGCTGAGGGAAAATGAAAAATAAAAAATGTCCTATGTGCGAAAAGGGGATGCTGTTAGAAGTAGACAATATAGTGTCTGAGATGGACGGCTATATTTTCATAGAAAAGGGCCAAAGATGCACAGAGTGCAGAGAAGAATTTATACATGAGAAAAACGCACAGCGTACTATTGAAGTGGCAAAAAAACTTGGCATATGGCCGCAACCTCTAAAATTGCACAGGAGTCTCTCGAAAAGTGGCCGCGGATTAGTGCTGAGAATACCGAGTGATCTCGAAAAAGACTTTAAATTAAAAGCTGGTGAATCCGTGAGTATAAGCAAAGTGGGAAACAAGATAGTTATAGAACCAGAGGATTGAGCTATAGTGCTACAAGAAAATAATCGGAATATATTTTACTTTTCTTGTGCACTACACGCAGAAAACAGAGTTTTCTGGTGCACCAACTCGAGGAAAGCAAAGCTTTCCTGAGTCTCCAGAAACGTCAGTTTCTGAGAGAAAAGCTTTGCTTTTTGAGTGTATGTAAACCAAATAAGTATAATACCTATTCTTTATTTGGTTCACTATAAAAGAGCTTTTACATAAACTTCTTCTTGAAGCGCTCGTAGAAGCTGGATTTGAACAGGCTTACTATTCTAAGCGGCTCGCCTTTTTCTATCAGAAAGTCGGCTTCGCTGGAAACGTAATCGCCTCCATGTCCGTCCATGATAACCGCGCATTCGCCGGCTTTGATTTTTACATGTATTTTTTTGCTTGCCGGCATGATAAACGGCTTTATCTTTGAATAAAACGGGTAGAGCGGAACTACGCTGATGACGTCTAATGACGTGTCAACAAGGGGGCCGCCGGCTGACGCTGCATACGCGCTGGAGCCGTGCGGCGTTGATATCAGAATGCCGTCACCTGAAAACTCAAAAACCGTGTCGTCTATCGTGAATTCTATTGTAAGTATTTTTGATGGCCGCTTGCGGGCGAATACGATTTCGTTGGCGGCCGCCGGATAGCTGCGCCTGAGGCGCAGATAGCGCTCTATTTTTCCTTTCGTCACCTTTGTGCAAGAGAGCCGCATTCTTTCCTGTATGGAAAAGTCGCGATTTATCAGTTTTTTTATGTTTTCCACCAGTTCTTTGAAATCAGCCGTGCACAGGAAGCCGTAGCCTTCTATTCTTACAGGCAGAATAGGCTTGTTTGTCTGCTGGGCTGTCCAGAGCAGCGTCCCGTCTCCGCCGACTGTTATGACGAAATCGCCGTCGAATTTCCTTACAGGCGTGCCTTTCGCCTCTCTGGCTTTTTTGACAGTAGACAAATCGAAATGTATGTCTTCTGTATATTCCTTGAGCAGCTTTTCCAGCTTCCTGGCTGCATGAATGCCGGCTTTGTTCTGCTTGGCAACTATCAGGATTCTCAGCTGGGATTGTCTTGGCATTGAAAACACCTCACTGTTTTTTGGACCAGTTTTTCTTTTGGGGTAAACCCTAGACCTTTTCTTTCTAAGAAAAGGGCTTGGGAATGGACCCGTCGGGATTCGAACCCGAAGCCTCTTGCATTCCGGACCCGCGGGAACCAAGGTTCCCTCAGTTCTTGGTAACTCCTGAACCCTCCTATTAAAGAGGGAAATCAGGAGGAACTTGAAACTGAAGGGGATACTTCCCCTGCGGTTCAGTTGCCATGCAAGCGATCTTCCGTTGATCTACAGGCCCTTTCGTTTATTATTATAGTTGATCAAAACACCTTTAAGGGTATGGACTCGAGGGGATTGCTTCGAAGATGCTCTGCATCTTCGAGCCATCAGAGAGCTCTGCTCTCTGAATGTGAACCACTGGTTCAAATCCATATGGACTCGAGGGGATTTGAACCCCTGGTCTCCACGTTGCGAACGTGGCGTCTTTATGCCTCACATTTATATGCGTCCAGACTAGACTACGAGCCCATCTGCTGTAAATTCGATGATAAATTATTAAACGATTAATAACAACGTTTCTTATGCAAAACGCATTGGAGATGCTGAAGAAACATTTTGGCTACTCTGAGTTCAATCCGATGCAGAAAGACATCGTATCTGACATTCTGTCCGGAAGGGACGTCTTCGTTCTCATGCCTACCGGAAGCGGAAAATCTCTCTGCTACCAGCTGCCGGCGGTCATGAAGAGCGGCATAACAGTAGTCATTTCCCCGCTCATCGCTCTGATGAAAGACCAGGTTGATTCGCTGCGGTCTAATGGCATCGGCGCGTCTTTCATAAACAGCACGCTGAGAGAGAGCGAGATAGAAGAGGTAAAAATTCGTCTGCTCGAAAACAGGGACAAGATACTTTACGTCGCTCCCGAACGGCTTTCTTCGCTGGATTTTATATCCTTCCTTAAGACGCTGCCGATAGTTTTATTCGCAATAGACGAAGCCCACTGCATTTCTGAGTGGGGCCATGATTTCCGTCCCGAATACAGGAGACTAGGCACGATCAGGGAAAACTTTCCGGGCACTCCTATAGTCGCGCTGACCGCAACGGCCATTCCGGATGTGCAGAAAGATATCGTGCAGCATCTACACCTGAAAGATCCGCAAATCTATAAAGCAAGCTTCAACCGCGGCAATTTATTTTATCGCGTACTGCCGAAGGATGACGCATACGTTCAGCTTGCGGACTATATAAAAAAGAGGCCAAACGATTCAGGAATCATCTATTGTCAGAGCCGCAAAACCGCGGAAAGCCTTGCAAAAAAGCTTTGCAGCGACGGCTTCTCTGCCCTTCCATATCATGCCGGGTTATCCGCAGCCGAAAGAACCGAAAACCAGGAAAAATTCATTCGTGATGACGTTGGTATTATAGTGGCAACCATCGCGTTCGGGATGGGCATAAACAAGTCGAATGTCAGGTATGTAATTCATTACGATCTCCCGAAAAATGTAGAGGGATATTATCAGGAAACAGGCCGGGCAGGCCGGGACGGCCTGGACAGCGATTGCATACTGTTGTTCAGCCATGGCGACCGCATGAAGATAGTGGTGCTGATAGAAAAGGGCTACAACCAGAGGAAAAAACGAGTGGCGTATGAAAAGCTGGACGGGATGATAAGCTTTTGCGAGAGCACTGAATGCAGGCGAAAGTCATTGCTGAGCTATTTCGGCGAAGAATACGGCGGCCAATGCGAAAAGTGCGATAACTGTTTGAATCCGAAAGAAAAAACGGATGGCTCGGAAACCGCAAAGAAGGTTATCAGATGCATACTTGAGCTGAACCAAAGGTTCGGCGCGAATTACGTGATTTCGATGCTGCTTGGAAAAGGCAATAAGAGGTCAAAGGCGTATAATCATCATTCACTGGCATCGTATGGAACCGGAAAAGAGTATACAGCCGTACAATGGCAGTCTTTTATAAGAGAACTCATAAAGGAAGGATACATAATCGTATCTGGCACAAAATATCCCGTTCTCAAGATAAACAGCAAAAGCCTCGGTTTGCTTTCAGGCCGCCTCTCGGTGCAACTCACGAAACCGGCAGAAAAAAAGGATGCAGAACACGAGACGAAAAAGGAAACAGGCAAAGAACCCGCGGAACTCTTTGATATACTGCGCTTGCTGAGAAAGGAGATAGCCGATTCTGAAAAAGTCCCGCCTTATGTGATATTTCACGACAGCACGCTGAAGGAGATGGCTGTGCATCAGCCGCAGACCGTCGAATCGCTAAAGAAAATAAAAGGCGTGGGTCAGATAAAGCTGGAGAAATACGGAAAGACGTTTTTGGAAAAGATAGCTGAGTTTTGCAGGCTGCACGCTGAATACAACCCAACTCCAAAAATGGACATCTATGGCAGAACTCTTGAATTGTGCAGGCAAGGGTTGGCTCTTGACCAGATCGCCAAAGCCAGAGGCGTCGCGCCGAGCACTATCGTGTCGCATCTGGAAAAGCTGATTGCGACAGGAGAAAACGTGAATATCGATGCTGTAGTAAGAGCAGAAAAACAGCGGGCAATTGAAAACTGTATGGGCAAAATGGATACGATGTCGCTGACCGCACTGAAGGAAAGTCTTGGAGATGATTACTCTTACGACGAGATAAGATTAGTCCGTGCCAAATTCAACGCCCGGAATAAATTTTCCTAAATCAGCTTTCTGGCTTTCAGAGAACTCATAATCGTGTTTACTATCTTTTCAGGCTTTTTGCTGCTTGTGCTTATAACAAGGTCCGCATTCTTTTCCAATTCGAAGAAATCAAAGCCGTAAATCTTTTTGAAACTTTTCCTTTCTTGTTTTTCCTTTTTCATAAGCGTTTTAATAGCAGTCTCAAAAGATATATTGTCCCGCTCTGCCACCCTCGCTGCCCTCGTTCTTATTGGTGCCTTCAGCCAGATTTTGAAATCTGCATCCGGAAGCATATGAACGCCGAGCTTGCTCTCAATTATAATATTGCCCGTTTTTGCCTTTTCTATCTGCATGGCATCGATATCGTTGTGAAGCTTCTTGCCGGAGCCTTCTTTTGTGGACAAATAATCTGCCGAGACCATGGTGGGCGATGGCCATCCAACTTTCTTTTTAGTTTTCTCTCCTGCCAGCTTCTTAAAATGCGTGCCGACAGAAAAGAACCCGATACCAAGCTTGTCGCTGAGAAGCTTTCCGGTAGTAGTCGAACCGCATCCCGGCTGGCCTGAAATAACGATCACGATTCCTTTGGGCATGTGCACACCTTATTGTTTACTTGTTTGACGACGGATTTTAAAAGGTTTCTGACTTAACTTTGGCTATGCAATATTCACCGAAAAAATTGTTAGTTGCATTAGGCGTACCCATAGCTTTAGGTTTGGCTGCGTGCTCGTCTTCCACAGCAACTGTGACGCCAGTTCCTTCGCCTATCCCGCTTGAGGAATGCCAGCAGCCATTGATTTACAGAGATTCCCTATCGCCTGGCCAGGGATACGGATTTTTCCAAGGGCAGGAGACTTCGAGCGCAATACGACGCATACAATACAGAGGTGGCAATAACTTTGCTTTTTTGGATGACAATGGAAATGCCGTTGTACCAGAAGGGGCAAAACCGTATGCAAATCCCGACGGTTCTGTTAGATTTCGTCAGGGAGGGAATTTCATGTTCATAGGCAGAGTTTACGGCGGCAATGTATCTTTTCAGATTAAAATCACATTTGAGTCTTTGGAAAATAACAAAGCAACTATAAATGTGGCGACTTCAGAGTGCACGTCCAAGGCTTTTCTTTCTGCCTAAGGCCTTGCCTAACGAATTAATTTAATCATGAGTGAACAATAACCATTATGCCAAACCGATTAATCTTCCTCGGCACCGGCGGCGGACGTCATGTCATGCTGGCGCAGGTCAGAAAGACAGGAGGAATTTACGTAGAATTAGACGGCAAAAAATTCGTCATCGACCCCGGCCCGGGGTCGCTGGTAAACGCAAGACGGATAAAACTGAATCCGGAAAACTGGAACGGCCTGTTTCTTTCCCATGTGCATCCTGACAATTCGAGCGACGCTGACGTTCTTCTTGACGGCATGAAAGAACCGTTCATCGTAGCGGAGCGCCATTGCGTAAAGCCGAGCAGGGACTTCTATCCGATTGTCAGCAAGTATCACCAGGAGAAAGCCAACGTATATGCTGTGAAAGAAGGGGACAGGATAAAAGTAAACGGTTTTGATGTTTTTGTAACGAAGGCAGACCATTACGACCCGACTGCCGGGTTTGTGATTAAAGGGAGTAAGACAATAGGATATGCCGCTGACGGGGTTTACTATAAGGGCCAGGAAAGACAGTTTTCAGATTGTGATGTACTTATTCTAAATGTTCTCGTGCCAACTAAAATGAAAACAGAACCGCACAAGCACATGTCCGTAGATGAAGCAATTAAAATGGTTAAAAAAGCAAAAAACAAACCAAAACTGATTGTAATCCAGCACTTCTCCTTCTGGATGCTGCGGGCGGACGTTTATGTGCAGGCAAAAATCATTGAAAAGGGTACTGGAATAAAAACTGTAGCAGCTGAGGATTTCATGGAAATAGATCTGGATACGTTAAAGATTGTTAAAAGAAAGGCGCAAGAACAAGATTGGCTATAAATTATTTCTTAAATATTGGTAACGAGTATTGATAGATAATTGACATGTGATATAACTATGGAACTATCTGAGCGCTACAACCCGAAGGAAAGCGAAGCACGCTGGCAGCAGTTCTGGGAGGACGAAGGCATTTACCGCTTCAATCCGGCTTCGCCTAAAAGCCTGTTTACCATAGACACGCCGCCGCCCACCGTATCCGGAAAAATGCACATAGGACATTCATTCTCTTACTCCCACCAGGATTTTGTGGCGCGCTTTCACAGGATGAACGGCGAGAACGTTTTCTATCCTTTCGGGACGGACGACAACGGCCTAGCTACTGAAAGGTTGATAGAAAAAGAGAACCGGGTAAGATCTACGGAAATGAGCAGGGAGAAATTCATAGACCTTTGCCTGAAGACGTTAGAACGAATTCGCCCCGGCTTTGTTGCAGACTGGAAACGGCTGGGCATGTCATGCGACTGGACGATATTTTATTCCACTATAAATGACCACTGCCGTTCTATAAGCCAGAAATCTTTTATTGAGCTTTACAAGAAAGACAGGGTTTACAGGAAAAGAAAGCCGTTCATGTGGTGCCCTGAGTGCAGGACGGCTATCGCGCAAGTAGAGATGAAAGACAAAGAGAAACAATCGAAACTGGTTTACATAAAATTTGACACAAGCATTGGAGAAAAAATAATCATAGCGACTACAAGGCCTGAGATGATGGCTGCCTGCGTGGCCGTTTACGTAAATCCGGCTGACGCAAGATATAAAAAATTCATCGGTGGAAAGGCGAAAATACCGTTTTTCAACAGGGAAGCCCCGATACATCCAAATCCGACGGTTGATATTAATTTTGGCACCGGCGCAGTTTATCACTGCACGTTCGGCGACATGACCGATGCAGAGTGGGTTGATACTTTCAAGACTGATGTCATAGAAATACTGAACAAGGACGGCACGCTGAACGAAAAGGCGGGGAAGTACAAAGGCATGAAAGCAAAGGATGCGCGGAATGCAATTACAGGCGATCTGGAGAAAGCCGGCCTTGTAGAAAAAATCGAGCCGATAACGCATGTTGTCAATGTGCATGAAAGATGCGAGACGGATATAGAAATCCTGCAGACAGAGCAATGGTTTATAAGGTACCTGGATTTGAAAGAAAAGTTTCTGGAAGCCGGCAATAAGCTAAACTGGCATCCCGGCTACATGAAAAACCGCTATGACAACTGGATCTACGGATTGAAATGGGACTGGTCGATATCAAGGCAGCGGCACTTCGGCGTGCCATTCCCGGTATGGTACTGCAAAAAATGTTATGCTACAATCGTCGCAGGGGAAAAGCATCTGCCTGTTGACCCGCTGGTCGACAGGCCGCTGAAAAAATGCGACTGCGGCTCAGACGATTTCGAGCCTGAAAAGGACGTCATGGACACATGGGCGACTTCTTCACTAACGCCGCAGATAGCAGCTGCTCTGTTTCCAAAAATTCATGACAAGCTCTATCCGATGGACCTGCGGCCGCAGGCGCATGATATTATAACGTTCTGGCTTTTCAACACGGTCGTAAAGAGCCAGATGCACAACAACATAAACCCGTGGAAGGACGTCATGATATCCGGCTGGGCGCTGGACCCGCACGGCAAGAAGATGTCAAAGAGCAGGGGCAATGTTGTCGAGCCGCAGGCTGTGATGGAGAAATACTCTGCGGATGCCTTAAGATTCTGGGCGGCCGGCTCGAAACTGGGTGAAGATTTGCCGTATCAGGAAAAAGACCTTGTAACGGGCTCCAAAACTATCACGAAACTCTGGAATGCCTCGCGCTTCGTGATAATGAGTCTGGCGGACTACAGGCCTAAAGATACGGCAAAGCTGGAAATAACGGACAAATGGCTGCTGACAAAGCTGAACCGCGCTGTTACTGCGAGCACAGATGCGTTCAAAGTATACGAGTATGCGGCTGCCAAATCTTCCACGGAAAAATTCTTCTGGAACTTCACGGATTATTATCTGGAAATAGTCAAGGACAGGCTGTATAACAGCCAGAACTATTCTCCGGCGGCTATGGAATCTGCAAGATATACCCTGTATACCGCCCTCCTTAGCATACTCAAATTGTTTGCTCCCGTAATGCCCCATGCAACAGAGGAGATTTACCAGATGTTTTTCAGGCAGTTCGAAAAATCAAAAAGCATCCACGTATCAAGATGGCCGGCTTCTGGCGAAGCTTATCAAGAAGAAGAAAGACTGGGCGATATGGCTGTAGAAATAATATCGGCTTTGAGAAAATACAAGACGAGCAAAAGCATGTCCATGAACAAGGAACTGGAAAGGGTTGTTATCGACAATAATGCAATAAAACCTTTGGCAGACGTGATAAAGACTACGATGAAAATAAAACAGATTGATTTTGCGCATATTGAGGGCGGCATTGAAACAGAGAACAGCAGGTTAGAGGTTTATGACTGACGAAACAGCGGAAAGGGTTAAGGGCAGGTTCAAGCTGAAAAAGCTTGTTGAAAAACTTGCAGCAATAAAAGGCCGGCACACGGAACTGGTTAGCGTTTACGTTCCCGCTAACTACAGCTTGCACGAAATAAGTAGCCAGTTGCGGCAAGAAGAGGGCACGGCAGAAAACATAAAATCAAAAGGCGTGAGAAAAAACGTTACGACAAGCCTGGACAAAATCATAAGGCATCTGCAGCTATACAAGAAAACCCCGGAAAACGGCATGGCCATATTCTGCGGCAATGTTTCCGAAAAAGAGGGCGAGGCGCTTATAGAGCTTGTGGCTATTGAGCCGCCAGAACCCGTGAAGGTGAAGATGTACTGGTGCGACCAGAAATTTGTCTTAGAGCCGCTGGCTGAGATGATAGAAGAAAGAGAAGTCTACGGAATTATAACTGTTGACAGGAGCGAGGCGGATATAGGTTTGCTTGTAGGCAAAAAAATAGAGCCTCTTGTGCATATGGAGTCGCTCGTCCCGGGGAAAACACGTGCTGGAGGACAATCGTCAGCGAGGTTCAGCAGGGTGAGAGAGGGTTTGTTGAACGACTGGTTCAAGCAATTTGCAGAGGCTGTAAACAAGGTTTTCGAGGGCCACAAGGAGACCATTGGCATCATAGTAGGCGGGCCGGGACCGGTAAAAGAGATGTTTCTTAAAGAGGGCTATTTGCATGACGCTGCCAGGAAAAAAATACTCGGAACGGTTGACACAAGTTATACCGGCGAGTACGGCCTGCACGAAGCACTGGAACGCGGAAAAGACCTGATAAAAGAAGCCTCGGTCCTGAAGGAAAAGAAGATTCTCCAGAAATTTTTTGAAGAGCTTCAGAAGCCGCATGGCATGGCTGTCTACGGCTTTGAGAATGTTGTGAAAGTCACGGAGCAGGGCGCCGCAGACATTATAATAGCCAGCGAGCGGCTTTCTTTGGAAGAAGTGGAATACGAATGCGATTGCGGGATGAAAAAGAGATTTGTAAATCTTTTTGAAAAAAACAAGCAAACGTGCGGAACGTGCAAGAAGCAGATGAAAATCCTGGGCGAAAAAGATTTGCTGGTGGCTCTGGAAGAGCTGGCAAATAATTACGGCACAAAGCTGGAAGTAGTTTCTGCCGACACAAGAGAGGGGCAGCAATTCTTTGAGTTAGGCGGAGTTGCTGCATTGCTGAGATATAATATCTAACCCAGCCCCTTCAAAAACTCATGAACGCACTTGCCTATTTCTTCAGAATATCCGCCTTCCAGGACCGAAAAAACAGGCACGCCGAGATGCGAAATCATATCGGCTATCTCAAAATAGGTTGCTATGTCCAAGGCAAGCTCAAGCAACGGGTCTTTTTTATACGCGTCAAAGCCGGCTGAAACCGCTATAATGTCGGGGCTGAATTTTTCCACGTTTTCCAGGGCCGAATCAAAAACCTTTACATATTCCCTGCCGTTCGTCCCAGGCACCAGCGGATAATTGAAACAGTTTCGTTCAGAAACAAAGCCGCTCACGGGAAATGCATTTTTCTGATGCAGGGAAACAAAGACTACGTCTTTGTTTCCAATCATGATATCCTGCGTCCCGTTGCCATGATGGCCGTCTATATCTATAATTGCAACCTTGTCGACTTTCTCCAAGATTTTCTTTACGGCAACAGCTATGCTGTTGAAATAGCAGAAACCCCCGAGAAAATCTTTGCCGGCATGATGACCAGGCGGGCGGCTAAGGGAAAAAGCATTCTCGCCATTCACTGCGTGCTGCGCGGCTTCGATAGCGCTGCCCGCGGACAGTTTTGCAAATCCAAACATCTGCGGCAGATTAGGCGTATCGGCGCCGGAAAAATCCCTGTGCCTTATCCTGTTAATCAGGCCCTTTTCATGGCACAGCACCAGGTCCTTGTCCGTGCACGGCTCTGGCTCGGAAAAATCGAACTTGTCTTTGATGTGCTTGTATATTGATTTCACCCTGGCAGGGCTTTCAGGATGTCCGTCCTGCTTATATTCAAGGCATTTGTGGGAAAAGAATACCTGCATGTGATGTAATTATTTTTCCGTGTATTAAAAGTTCTACCCAAGGAAGCCCCTTATCGAGCTGGCACGGATTATGTTTTCTTCCAGTGATGGCGCTTTTTTGCTGTAATCCTCGAGAATTATGCCTGTAACCTTCCTGTGCTTCTCGTCAACATCCATGCTGCTGAAATCGAACATTGCAAGGACTTTTTCCACCTCCTTTATCACAGCGGCGGGGAAGACGCGGAAATTGTCCCTGTTCACGTATCTCAATGCATCTTTGGCGTCATTCTCAAAGTTCCCATAGTTCTGCATCACGCCGTCTATGTCCTTTTCCGTCAACGCGCTCAAGCCGAGAAGCTCAGGCGGCAGCCCTAAAGAATAAAGCGACGCGCAGAAAGGTATCGCCCTTGGAAGAGAAAACCCTTCGGAACCCCGCGAATAGCCGAATAACCCTATGTGCATCTTCCTTCTTCTTCTGGACGGTATATACCTAGAGAAATCGTTTATCAGGGCAGCTAGCTGCCTTACCTGATTGACGTAAGTGGCGGAAACTTTCTCCACTACAGGTAGCATTTCCTCCTCGGCGACAGGATTTGGCCTGCCTGTTTTATGCGCATTTATTTTTTCCACTGCTTCCCGCACTTTATTCTCAGGGTAGTCGTACTTGAACGCAGATTGTATCGTGAACGTATGCACAGACGGATAGCCGTCAAGGCAGTTGAGATTATCCGGCCGCAAGTTGCCACGGAAAGGCGCCGAGCCGCAGCCTAAAATAGGAAACAGCGGTACGCTCGTCTTTTCTTGCACTTTGTGCAAGCGCTGAAGAGAAATCTTATTTATCAGCACAGCTGGAAGAAATCCGTAGTTGAGCGCAGGGTCTGAACGCGCAAGCCAGACGCGCATGTATGAGGGCTTGACCTGTTCAATGTACTTTCCTATAATGCTGCCGGCGTCAAGTATCTTGTCCATTGTTTCAAACAGCGGTATGACGCTTATTTCCTCCGGCAAAAAATTTCCGACCCATTCGCCGATTGTAATGTCATTTTCTATTATCCTTTTTGCAGATTTGCCGCTTACAAATTGCGTATAATATTCTTTCAGCCTTATGATGGATTCTACCGAAGATGCCATCGGCAAAGCGACTTCGAATATCGGTACTGTATTATCATTGTAGAATATTTTTGCTATGTCAAAATTTCTCGGAATTGATTCCAGCGTCTCCAAGAGTATCTTTGCTTCATTTTTCTCGATTTCCGGATTCGGTACCCGAAGCGTAAGGAAAAAGTCTTTTCCCAGCTTATTCTGCATGAAAAAAGGCTCGTATTTCGTGAGGAGCTTTTTTACAATAAAATTGTCAACTTCCTTGCCTTCGCAGTCCCATAACTGCTCCTGGCACTTCAGATGAGAATACGCATAAAATGCTTCCTTTATTTCGTCGTCGCCCTCCAAGACAGAATTCTCTGCAAAGAACGGCGCCCGAACGTTGTCGGGGTGCTGCGTCGACATCGTCTTGGGTATGAACATATTTCTGTTCTGTCAGGAAACTTTTAAATCCCTAGATACAGAAAAAGTTTCTCGCATTATCAGCTGTTATTTTTAGAATTTCCTCTTTTATAGCAAACCAAGTAAAGAATCCGGATATTATAATACCTTGCTTTGCTATATGTGACCAACTTTTGTGGTATACTAAATATTAAGTTGGTCAGCTATAAAAGGTTTTAATAGTTTTGATTTAGGGAGGTTTTATGGTCATGGAAATAGCAGATGAACCTGTATTACCGGAGGGCATGCAATACTTCGAAGAAGCGGAAGACCCTCGGTTAAGAGCGCTTATAGACAGGGTAATGAAAAGTATAGTACTTAAGGCGGAAGCAATTGATACTCCCGTACCTGTTATAAGGCTGGAAGTTGAATTTGACAAGAAAGGCTATTTGCAGGAACTCGCCGCCAAAGCCAGAAGTGTGGGATTAATAACAGGATTTACAATAGATACAAGAGAAACCCATTACGAGTGGAAAGGAAAACCCGTCAGAAAAACCATTTTTGTTTTGAGGACGACAATACAGGACGAAACGTTAGATGGCAAACCGATAGATACACGTTCGACAGCAATAGCTGCCTATCAGCATTTCTATAATGGCATCAAGGAAAAATGGGAAGTACCTCTTATCTATACAGACCGTTCTATGGCTGTTAATCCGGATGCTGCAAGATTTCTGGAGAGAGAACAAAAAAGAGCCGATGCTTGGCTGAGAAGGATGGTCGGCGATAAAGACCCTAAAGTTGCAGCGAAACCTTCTTCTGTAAAAACTTCAGCCAACGTGTGGACGTATGTACCAAATTCACCTTACATAAATTTATGGGACGATGACATAGGTGCGGATACACATGAAGAATGTGCAAGAATATGGGAACGTGTTTATGCGGCCAGATATAGTGGTAGAGATGAACTCGAGAACCCGCATTTAACAGTGCTTGCAACTCACCGAAATCAAGAAGGACTTATAGTACCTGAAAGATCAACTGTCTTTGTTTATGGTGATATAAGACGAGAGGGCGTATACAGAGCTATTTCAAAGGGAAAAGGTCTAAGAGAGTGGGATAGGGACAGACTTGAAAGAGGGAAATACAGACTAACATTTGAATTTCCTGATAGGGATCTATCAAATAATGTAAGATCATTAAGTCGTGCTATTTAGCTTAAACTTCTAATCTAAAAAATCTCTCCGCATTCTCCGTAGTTGCCTGCAAAACTTCTTCTTTCGTTATTCCTTTGACCTCAGCTATCTTTTCCGCACTCTTCTCGACCTTCCACGGACGATTATTTAGTTCTCTTTTATCCAGCGGCGAATCAGGGTCGAGCCACGGCGAATCTGTTTCCAGAAGCATCTGGTCTAAGGGGGTCTTTTCAGCCAGATAAGGGTGCTTCTTAGTCCAGCAGATATTCGTGGCATAAGAAATGTAATAATCAAGGTCCAAAGCATCCTTTAAATTAGATTCGTTTCCGGAGAAGCAATGCATCATCACGCGTTTTGCGTTGTAGACTTTCAGTATTTTAATTGTATCGCTAATGGCACTTTTGCCATCACTGCCATTTCTCGAATGTATAACCAAAGGAAGCCTAAGAGAATGCGCCAGTTCTATCATTCTAGAGAATATTTCCTTAGATTTCTCCTGCCTGTTTTTATCCGTAACCCAGTTGTAATCTAAGCCGACTTCACCTACAGCAACAATATTTTCCCTATTCTTTCTTATAAATCCTGTGTAATCTTCTAGCTGCTCATCAGTAAACTTATCGATATCGCTGGGGTGAAGCCCAAGGCATACGAAAACAAAGCCGGGATACCTTTCCCGCAAAACCAGCGCCTTTTCGGCTTCGCCAGTGTCAAGGGCAGAGGTGACTATGGCTTTCATGCCTTTTTCCTTTGCCTCTCCGATGACTGCGTCTATATCATTGATGCAATGCAGGTGGCAATGGCTGTCTATCATATCCCCTTGCTCCGCACAATCAAAAGACAGAAGTCTTTTGATGCATCAAAGACCTTTTGGTCTTTGCTTGAGTCGATTGCCATTTTACAATGTTAGCTCCTTCCAGTCGTTTTAGTAACACTTTAAGTTATTTATCCTAAACGGCTATAAGACTTTCATGACGACGGCTAACGACATCGTTTCCAGTTACGAAAGCGGGCGGAGGGATTTCAGCGGCTCTGCTGCCAGGGGTGAAAATCTCTCGTCCATGAGACTTAGAGGCATAATCATGCGGAGATGCGATTTGAGCTTCTGCAACTTCAGCAACAGCGACCTGACGGACGCGGATTTCAGCCATGCCGACCTTGCGGGAGCTACACTTACCGGGGCGATTCTGAGGAATGCAAAATTCGAAAAGGCAGATATGAGCAGGGCCAATATCAGGGCCGCCGTTATAGACAACACAAATTTCCGCGGCGCCAATTTCATGTGGGCGCACTTGTGCGGGAACGACATGTTAAAAGCTGACTTGAAAGACGCAGTGCTGGACTGGTCGTGCCTTATAGATACGAAGCTCTCGGCTGAGCAGCTGAATGCAGTGCCGAAAGGGGCTATCCTGTCACTAAGCCAGGAGACTCATGAATACAGATTAAAAGCAGGAACAGGCTACACAAAACCTGTTTCTGGGTACACGCCTGTGATATCCACGTACAAAAAAGTGGGCGGCGAAGTGCCTGAGTATAAACAATCTCCTGAGCAGAGAGAAATAGGACCGTTCACGCCAAAGAAAAAGCTGCCTGAACACCATTAAGCCCTTTTCTTTCTTTTGGGAAAAGAAAGAAACGCCCTTGGGTTTAACTCGCAGAAAGCAAAGCTTTCTGGAGTTTCCAGAAGACGAATGTCTTCTGAGAAAAGAAAGAAAAGCTATTGACTCGACAACTTTACTTTTTCCCGGCTGCCGGCTCTATCATGATTCCGTTTACTACCCCGTCTTGTCCAGGTCTGGAAGTCACCTTGACTTTTCCCAGATCAGTCTGCAAAATTGCCCCCTTGGTTATGATGTTTCTTCGAATGAACTGAGAATCAGCTGGGTTGCCGATGACGGACAGTATTTTGGTTTGCTGTGCCTTATTCTTCACAATCACGTTCACGATATTTGTTCTCAATAAAAGCCTTTTTTCGCCGCCGCCTTTTGTTCTTAGCTGCTGAGATTTGGGTTCCCCTATATGCGCTGGCAGGAAATCCCGGCCCCGCTGGTACTTTTTTTTCTTGCTTCTTTTATTCAAAAGCTTGCCGCTTGGCTTTCTTTTTGAACGCAAATGCCATTGTGCCATGTTCACAATACTGGAATTCAAAGATTTAAATATACATGTTATAATTAAGAACCATTAAAATTTTTTGTCGTGGAGGGTTTTTGGAAATGGAAAGACCGATAGACGTGTTGAACAACGCGAAAGGGAAAAGGGTCCTGATAAAGCTGAAGAGGGGACCGGAGATATCCGGCATCCTGCAGGCCATGGACCTGCATCTCAACATGTGGCTTGAAAATGCAGAACAGATAACTGACGAGAACAAGGTCAAGCTCGGAACGATACTGATTCGCGGCGACAACATACTTTATGTATCTCCTGAAAAAGGAGAGTAAGTGATTTCATGTCTGGAAAAGTCATTTTGGAAACAGATAAAGCTATGCCTGTAGAACAGGTGAGAAGAGGGCTTGAGCCTTACGTAGGAAGAAGAGTAAGGGTTATTGCCTGTTATCCTGGCAGAACAAAAAAAATTCCTGTGCCTAAATATCTAGTAGAACTAGCATAGTGTTAACGAGTAGACGGGGGAAACAGGTGCTGTGAATGTCAAAAGGAACGCCGAGCTTTGGTAAGCACCATACAATAACGCATATCCGCTGCCAGCGCTGCGGCCGTCACAGTTATCACATCAAGAAGCAGCAATGCTCGGCGTGCGGTTATCCACGACCGAAGATACGCGACGAGGGCTGGAGATGGAAGAAATGGAACAAGAGCGTCAGGAAGACAAAGAAAGTCCTGCACATGAAGCCCAAGACTGCGAGAATGGGAAAGAGAATTAAGTAGGATGATGGGATTTAGTGTTCGTTTCGGATTAAGGAAAGACCGTTTCACTATAACCGCAGATGAAGTGCCTAATCCCAGTCTTTTTCTTCAAGAATCACATCTTCTTAATATACCACCGACTTTAGTCGGTGGTCTGTGAGAAGATGGGATCTCAACATTGTTTTATAGTATCTGCTGCCTGAAGGCAGCAATTTTAAACAATGTTGCAGATAAAACCTTTCTTCCATTAATAATTAATATGACTTACGGCATCTGGACGATAATCTTCTCGTTTGTCTTTTCGGTGCTTGTTACAATATTCATTTACATGAATATACGAAAAATAGTGCCGGGAGCTGAGCTGATTTCACTCTTTCTTGCGGTCGTAATTTATGCGGCTTTCACGCGACTTTTTAGGCTGTAAAAAGTGGTTTTTAGAATGGATGAGTTTTTATTTATTCTGGTTCTTAAATATTCTGAGAATAAAAATGTATACGAAATAGGGCCTGTAGCTCAGCCTGGTTAGAGCGCCTGCCTCTTAAAGCTCCTTTCTTCGCAAGAAAGTAGCTTGTCTGCGAAAAGCATAGCTTTTCGAGACATCAGAAACCGCAAGGTTTCTGCTTGCAGTCAAAGAACTATGCTATAGGGAGAGCAGGATGTCGCGAGTTCAAATCTCGTCGGGCCCATTTTTGGCAATTTTAGAGAAGTAATTTGTATCAGCTAACAGTCGCCGGATTTCTCGATTTCATTATTGCCCAAGCGGATAATGCATAACGTCTACATCAGGGTCGCTGTAGCCTGGCCTGAAGTTTTTTATGATTCTTACAGGGCCTTCAGCACCATTTCTTCTGTGCATGTCACGCAGGCTTTCTCGTACAATTCTCGGGGTCATCGTGAAGGCATGCTCATGCCCAAAAAGTTCTTCTATAGCGCGCTGTATGAATTCGTCTATCAGAGGCTTGCCTTCTACCATGCTTCCCCTGTATTCACGCGCCAGTGTAACATCAACCATACCCAAATAAGGCGTGCCTTCAAATCCAACTTTTTCCCTCCACGGCCTTGTAACAACTTCAAAGCTATCTGGAATTTCGTCTGCGTTACGTACAAGGCTTACTTGACCGTCTTTGTAGACCAGAAGAGGCGCACCACGCAGCGTCCCTGCCAAAACTTCTCCGTGCATTAATCCTAGCATGTAGTCGGGGCACATTCTTAACATATCGTAAAAATGCCCAGGGCTTGCCAAACCGTACTCGGATCCCCAAGGAAGATTTAAAATGTCATAAGCCCTGTTAATGGCTTGCCAATCCAAATGAAGCTTATGCCCATTGACAATAGAAAGTTCGCTTCTGAATATGTCCATTCATCTGACCTTCATCCCGTTTTCTACCTTCTTTACAGGCGAAAGCAGCGTTGCGTCATCTGCAGCCAGAATCATGCCTTCGCTTCTCACGCCGCGCATGTCCTTAGGCTCGAGGTTGCAGACAACGATGACCTGCTTTCCTTTCAGTTCTTCCTTTTTGTATATTCCTCTCATGCCGACGACGAGCTGGCGTTTTTCCGTATCCAAATCGACCTGCAAAACAAAAAGCTTGTCGGCATTCGGGTGGTCTTTGACGTCTGTTACAGTCCCTATTCTGAGGTCAAGCTTCTGGAATTCTTTGAAAGGAATTTCTCCACCGACCATCTTAATCTCCCCTTTTTCCGGGCTTGCTTCTCCTTTATCTACATCTTTGGGTTCAATATTTTTAAATAACATCAGGGCATTTATCTTTGTTCCTGCCTTTATCCTTGCTTTAAATGAAGACCCTCCAATGCCCAAAGCCTCCAGCGCCTTTTCTGCGCTCTCCGGGATAAAAGGATAGAGCAAAGACGAAACAGTAGCCAGAATGCTCGAGCCATTGTACAGCGCAACAGCACAATCTTTTTTATTGGTTTTTATCGTTTCCCAGGGCCTCTTTTTCTGGAAATAATTGTTGCCTTCGCCTGAAAGGGCTATCGCCACTTCGAGCGCTTCGTTTAGCCTTAGTTCGCCCATTTTCTTTTTGTATTCAGCAATTTTATCTTCTATAATTTTGAAAATGCCCCTGTCTTCCTTGCCTGCAGGAATCCTGCTGTCAAAATTCTTTTCTATAAACGAAGTTACCCTGTAAAACAGGTTGCTGTAATTGGAAACCAGCTCTTCGTTCACCCTCTCGACAAGACTTTTCTCGGAAAAATCGCCGTCGTTGAAGGGCGATATATCCCTAATCATATAATAGCGAAGCTGGTCTGCGCCGTATTTGCCCACCATCGAAAGCGGGTTTATAACATTGCCCAGGGATTTTGATATCTTCTCGCCGTTTATTGTTATGTAGCCGTGGACGAAAAGGGCTTTTGGAAGCTTCAATCCTGCTGAAAGCAGGATTGCAGGCCAGTAGACTGCATGGAATCGTATGATGCCTTTTCCGATGACGTGCAGGTCGCACGGCCACCATTTTTTGTACAGCTTGTCATCGAAACCGAATCCAACGCCTGTCTGGTAAACATTAAGGGCATCAAACCAAACATATTGTATCTGTGATTCATCGCCAGGGACAGGAACGCCCCATCCTTTTGCGCGGGCGGTGCTCCGCGATACTGAAAAGTCCTCAAGACCGGAACGAATAAAAGAGAGAACTTCGTTCTTTCTGGTCTCTGGAATGACCTTCAGCTCATTGTTTTCTATCAGTTTCTCCAGCTGTTTCTGGTATCTGGAAAGCCGGAAAAAATAATTCTCCTCCTCAACGATTTCGGGTTCTTTCTTGTGCTCGGGGCATTTGCCATCAGCCAGCTCGCTTTTTGTGTAGAAGGCTTCGCAGCCGACGCAGTAAAGCCCTTTGTATTTCTTTTTGTATATGTCCTTCGAGCAAAGCTTCCACAGCTTCTGCGAACCGGCGAAGTGCTCCCTGCCGGAAGAGCGCATAAAGCCGTCAAAAGAAAGATTAAGCGCTTTCATAGCCTCTTTGAATTTTTCAGTGTACTTGTCGCAGAGCTGTTTGGTGGGGATGCCCTCCTGCTCGGCAGCTTGCACATTCTTAAGGCTGTTTTCATCCGCTCCTGTCACCAGAAACGCAGATTTGCCCAGCAATTCATGAAACCGTTTTATTGCATCTGTCTGGATGAATTCAAGGGCATGCCCTATGTGCGGGTCGGAATTGACATAAGGGATTGCCGTTGTTATGTAGAATTTGTTTAGTTTACTCACCTTCTTCATGGATAGAGAGTTATTCATGATAAGATTTAAATCTGCAAAACCATAGCTTTTTGAGATTGGCATGAAAGTCGTGAATTATTATTTCAATGCGCTGATGGAAAACGTTTCTGCGCTTGGCAGCATATTTACGCACCTGCTTCTGCTGGCTGTTGCGTTCATTCTTAATGATGCGGTTTTCTCCCCTTTGTTGAAGGGCCTGATTTTAATCTATGTCATAATTATGCCAATAAAAATCATTCTCTTCAGGAACCGTCCCAAAAAGATGAAGTATAAACAGCTATGGGAAAAGTTTGAGGCATCATCCTTTCCCAGTGTGCATTCTGCCCGGGCGATATTCCTTGCTTTGGTTCTGTCTTTTCGCTTCAGCAACGCGGCCCTTTCGGTTCTGGCGGCTTTAGTTTCAGCTATGGTTGTGTATTCAAGGATTCACATGAAAAAGCACTACTGGGGCGACGTTATTGGCGGAGCGATGGGAGGGGCTGTTATTTATTTCCTGGCGACTGTGTGAAAAATCTTTGTCTCCCTTACCGACAAAGTTTTTTACACATCAAACCACCAGTCCTAGACTGGTGGTATTGCTTGTGTAAAATGGAAAAACTAGTCCTTCAGCAAAAATTTATCCAGATGCTTTCGTGCTTTCTCGCGGTTTTCCTGGTGCTTTTTCAGAAAGGTTTCCACTTTCTTTGCCAGCATCTCCTTGATTTCGCCTGTCGTCATCGCGCCGGATTTATATGCATCGTGGATATCTTTTATTTTGCCGTCGCTTTCTTCGAACACATTGTAGAGGTACTGGTAGGCCGTATCGACGTTCGGATTGCCGCCGTGTTTTCTATGGGCTTCCAAAGTGCCGGCGCCGCCTGAGAATGACTTCATGATTTTTTTTCTTGCAGCTTTTGGGTCGTCTGTCGTGAATATTGCGCTATCCGGCACAGAGGCGCTCATTTTGCTCTCGGGGCCCTGCAACCCCGGCAGGAAACGGCTGTGTATGGCAGCCGGCTTGTAATAGCCTAATTTGTCGGCGACATCACGAGTTATGCGCCAGTACGGGTCCTGGTCTATTGCCGCCGGTATCAGAACAGGAACGTTCTTATTTTTCAGGACAGACGGCAGAAAGCACGGCGCCGCCTGCATGGCCGGGAAAAACACCATGCCGATGTTTGTGGAATTCTCAAAACCAAAGACGGCTTTTGCTGTCGAAAACGTCGTAAGCTTGGCTACATTTGCGGCGATTCTATACAGCGTTTTGGAATAATCGAAATTTGAAAACAGGAACGTTTTGCCAGGCTTGAATCCTAATGCTATAACGTCCAATGCATTTTCGTACGCATATTTGTGTGTCTGGTCTGCTGTAAGATTGTCATCATGCAGGAATTTTTCGTCGTCCGTCAACTGAAAGTACATTTCACAATCAAAGGTGTCCTGCAGCCACTTTGCAAAAATCCACGGCACTATGTGGCCTATGTGCGTGTCGCCTGAAGGCCCGCGGCCCGTGTAAAGAACAAATTTCTCCCCTTTGTCGTAACGCTCGAAAAGCCAGTCTGCGTCGCGATGGGAAAAGAAAATGCGGCGCCGCAGCATGAAGTGCAGTTCGCCGGCTTCTTTCTCGAACTTCTTAAGAAGCTCTGAGCTGATGTGCTTCGTTCCAAAGCTCTGTATCAGCTTGTCATAGTCTATATGACCTGACACTTCCCACGGCGTGACTTTCATTGCCATAATATCATTTCTTTGTTTTTAGTTTTATTAAGCATTATCCCCAACCTGCTTTTGGCTCCCTGAATTCCCCCAGATATTTCAGCTCGTATTTACTAGCTATTTCTCCGTCTATCAAGCGCAGGTATTCTATAGCCAAGGCCGCGTCTTTTATGACCTGCGGATAAGTTGCAGATTCGATTGTATTCGTGGATAACACAACACAGAGCCTTCTATTGCTTTCTTTGTCAATCAGCTCGTATTGATGCATGCTAACCGCCTTCTGCTCTTTGCTTCATAAGGATGGCATTGGAGTATCTGGGGCAGTCAAACCTGTATCTGCTGATGCATTCTGTGCCTGTTAATTTGCAAGCTCTGACCACCATTTGAACAGCGTCTGCATCGTATATACTACTCCATGCTCCGCCTCTTGGTCTTAATTCATAACTTACTTCTCTATGTTCGCAGCTTTTATCTTTTATGCTAAATAACGGTTTTTCCATTTTCTACACCTCCAAATTTTTCAAATACAGAATTAACTAAAATTTCAAAACTATCCAAATAGTCGCCTTTTAGAACTGCCTGTAAATCTGTACATGCCAAAAGTATAGCATCGCACCGTTCTCTTAGTGTTTGGGCTATTCTTTGCAATTCTTCCTTATCCGCTTTGTCGGGATTGTTTCTTACTATCTTTACTATTATTTCTGACAGACGAGTTTGGTCTTTTTTCTCAGGGTACAAAAATTCTATTTCACTATAGGAGTAGATTCCTGATTTTGCTGTACTAGAAGTAGCTAACAAACCAATCTTTCTATAACCGCAAAGTTTTATCTTTTTTGTCACTTCTTCAACAATGCTTACTACAGGAACTTTTGAACGTTCTCTAAGGTCCTTGAAAAAAATATGTGCGGTATTGCATGGTATGACGATTAAATCGGTATTCTGAAGCCTCTTCACGGACTCAGCAAGAAAAGGCAGCAACCTTTTCTGGTTTTCTGCTCTGATTATCATTTCGTCTTCGATGGAGAAATCGAGAGGCACGCTGTCTATAATTATGTGAGGGTAAGAGCATCTGTATTTTCTTGATAATTCTATAAGTCTCAGATAAAATGCGGATGTAGTTTCGGGACTCATGCCACCTATAACGCCTATAGTCATTTTGTTTCACCATTCAAACAATAAACCTTCCTCCGCCTGTCGCGGAAGGAGGTTTTAGCATGGATTATATTGCAAGAAGTAAGCGCATAGACTGAGGACTTTATTGTTCTGGTAGAAAGACCCGTAAGCGCCTTGATTTGCTGCTGTGTGATCCCCTTTTTACCCAAAGAACAAGTGCCAGGGTGTCGCCTTTGATAAACTACTCTGAGAACTAATCACGTCTAAGATTCTCTTTTGCGATTTTGTAAGTCCAGGGTAACACCTTCATAATACCCCTCCGTTGCTTCGAGCAACGTAGTGCGTATCCCATTTTATACATATCACTTTTTAAATTGCTTACGATAGGTGCAAAACTACAGACTTTTCTCCATATACCACAAGACTTTTCCGTTCCTGAATTCGTCTTCCGTGTCCTTTTCTCCGATATGCACGAAGTGATTTCTCAGGTAGAAATCCATTCCTATTCTGTTATGCATATTTACAAAGGTAAAAAGTTTTTTACAACCTTTGGCTTTTAGAAATTCTTCTGACCTGACAAGGAGTTTTTTGCCTATGCCCTTTCCAATGTAGCCGGTATCCAAGTAGAGCCTGACTATTTCGCCTACTCTTGATTTTGCCGTAACGTGGCAAAATCCAATTATCTTTTTTTCTGCTTCAGCTACAATGAACAAATCTGTTCCTTCTTTAACCCTCTTTAAAGAGCCGCTCAGGCTCTTGTCAGAATAGTATTTGTCAACAAGTTTGGTTAATTCTTTTTCAGGGAGATAGCTGTAAGAAAAAAGCCATCCTTTCATGGCAATTTCTTGAATACGGCTGAAATCACTTTCTTTAGCGCTTCTGAACGTTAAGTTGCCTTTCATTTACTTCTTCCCCCATATGTAAACGTATTCCGTGAATTTCTTCTTTTCTATTCTCACTTTTGCTTTCACGCCTAATTTTCTGAACAGCTCTTCTACTTTCTTCTTGCTGCCCAGGAATTCCGGGGCAGGTATGCCGAAGCTTTTGCCGAATGACAGGAAAGAGAACGTTCCGCCTTTCCTGAGATTTTTGAAGAGCCTTCCCAGAGTTTCTTCCGGGTTGTCCATGTGCTCCAGAACGCCTACAGCCGTCACGGCGTCAAAGTAGTCGGGCTCAAAGGTCAGCTGAGATTCTTTTATGAAAACTACATTCGAGATTTTCATGGCATTCTCTATTTTGGCGAAGGCTTTCTTCAGCTGCTTCTCGCTTATGTCGACCGCGACTATCGTGCCGTCGCCGCCGACTTTTTTGGCCAGTTCCAGCGTAGTTATGCCAGAGCCGCACCCGAAGTCCAGGACAACAAACCCTTTTCCTATTTTTAGCTTGTTCGTGACGTTCCTTATTTCTTTACCGGCATACCATACTGGAAACAGCATGTCCCACAGCCACGAAATCCTGTCAAAGAATTTTTCGATAAATCGCTTGTCCGTGCTGAGCTTCATCAGAAGGTACAGCGGAAATCCCAAAAGCCCGAGCATGACGCTCATGGCAAATATAGACAGCGCTCCGGGCTGCTGAATCCACACGTAAACAAGGAAGGCATTGAGTACTATAACTCCGAGGGCGCCATGCAAGCCGAAAATTGACTTATAACCGGAACGGATGTTGTTCATTCGCATTTTTATTATAACGACAAGCATCACAGAATACATCAGCATTTCCAGAGGCAGAATTAATGTCAGAAGCGTGACGTAATCTGCAAAACCTATAATTGTAACAAGTGATATAATTATCGTCTGGAAAAAGATCGCGTTGTGAGGCGTGCGGTACTTACTGTGAATTTTGGCGAAACGTGGCACGAGAACTTTGTCACGGGCCATGGCGTACAAAAGGCGCGGCGAAGCCACCATCCAGGACGCAGCGCTGCCCATAATCAGCACAAAAATCAGCACCGAAAATATACGGCCCCCGGCTGTTCCGAAAATCGTTTCAGCCACAAGGGTTAAGGAAGCCGGATTTGAACCCAATGTCCGCCAGTCTACAACGCCAAGGGAAATAACCGGAAGTGCAATGCACAGTAAACTGACAATCACAGTTGAAAGGACAATTATTCTTGGCATAACCTTCCTTGCGTTTTTCACCTCCTCCGAAAGGTATGTGGCTGACTCCCACCCGAAAAAGGTATCGGAAACAAAATATATTGACAGAAATATCAGAGGCAGGGGCATAGCCACCAGGGCAAGATTTCCCGGATTTATTGCGAATGAGCCCGGCACAATAATCGCGAGCAGAGAAAAGAGGGTTATGCCACCAAAAATAAGCAGCATCTTTGAGCTGTAATCTATGCCGCGGTAGCTGATATAATTGAAAGACGCGATGAAGGCGAAAGACAGCAATGCGTAAACAAAAAGCGAATACCCCGGCAACAAGTAAAGCAGGGAGCCGACTATTTCCAGGGCTATTGCTATGTTGGCTACAATCCACGATACCCATCCTACAAAAAAGGCGCTGGACTGTCCAATGGAATGTTTTGCATATTCGTAAATGCCTCCTGCTTTCGGGTATTTTGAAACCAGTTCTGCGAAATACGTTGATATGACAACAGCAACAACGGCCATCAGAATCCATGCTATTATGGAATCAGGACCGGAATAACCAGCGGCGATGGCCGGAAGGAAAAAGATGCTGGAGCCGAGTATGGAGTTTATAGTTAGAATCAGCAGCGTTTTTTTCCCTATAAGCCTTTTCAGTTGCGCCATAATCCCCTTTTTGCTCCGGCAAAACAATCAAAAGACTTCTGTCTTTTGATGCATCAACTTGAGGAAAGCAGGGCTTTCCTGAGTCTCCAGAAACCTCTGGTTTCTGAGAGAAGACCTTTTGGTCTTTGCTTGAGTCGATTGCCATTTTATTTTTATTTTCGTATGTGTGTCACACGACAAAAACTACTAACAGATATATTGCAAAGGCGGATAATAAAAGAGAACCTTGCCTGAATCCGAACTGCATTTTACGCGCCAGATAGAAAAAAATTGCATTGGCAGACATGAGCATAATTAAAAGACCGGTTATGTCTGACGTTATAGTTATAGGATTTATCATGGACGCTACGCCTGCGACCAGGGCCAGATTTGCCATTATAGTGCCTACAGTGTCTCCAACAGCCAGGGCAATGTTTCTCTTCCTTACTGCGGCAATGTTTACACTCATCTCGGGAAGTGTTGTACCCAATGCCAGAAGGCTTGCGCCTATCATGGCTTCTGAAAGACCGAGGCTGGCGGCAACGAGAACTGACGAATCCGTAGCAACGCGTGCACTTATGACAACTGCGGATACGGCGAAAATCAGCTTCAGAATATTTTTTGAAACGTTTTCCGATTTTTTCCTGTATGGAATTGAAACTTTTTTAATGGATGCTGCAAACATGTAGAAAAGCGCCAAAAGAAAAAGCCCGAAGACAAAACCGGAAATCCTTGTGTAGATCAGGAAAGCGGCAATCAGGGTTGTCATGAAAGCCGCGTATTTCATCTGGGAAGACAATATTTTTGTCGTACTAAACCCTACGAATGACATCAATCCGAGTATCAGGGTGAGGTTGTATATGTTGGCACCAATAAGATTTCCTAAGCTAAGCTGCCCTTCGCCTTGCAGTGAGGACGCCAGAGCTATTGCCAGTTCTGGAAGTGATGTTGAAATTCCTATAAAGATGAACCCTATTATAGTGGGGCTTATTCCGCTCACTTTTGACAGCCTTGCTGCGCTGTCGACGGTAACATTGCTGAATTTGACGAGAACTAAAAGCGAGAGCATGAGCAAAAAAAGGGCGATCATAATCTTATTTATAGTAAACCAAATAAATAAACAGGTATTCTACTTATTTGGTTTACATACACCCAAAAAGCAAAGCTTTTCTCTCAGAAACTGAGGTTTCTGGAGACTCAGGAAAGCTTTGCTTTCCTCGAGTTGGTGCACCAGAAAACTTTGTTTTCTGCGTGTAGCCAGCAAAGAAGTATTATATTGATTATTTCTTTGCATGGCTATAGTTTACCCTTATAAATTGCTTAGTTGCTTTTCTTCAGAACATATTTCCTTATTTCCAGAATAAACAGTATTGCCAACGAAACGGCAAATATCGGCAGCCAGTCGTCTAATGTCGGTTCTGTTGTCTCGAATACCGCGTCAAATACGGGAACATAGATGACTGCGAGCTGCAAAACAAACGACGACGCTATTGCGAGCAGCAGTTTTTTGTTTGAGAATAATCCTATTTTCAATAAAGGCTGCGAGGAGCGCATGCTCAGGGCTATGAATAATTCCGTTACAACAATTGTCGTGAACGCGATTGTTCTTGCATGCTGCACGCCGGAAGGAAGCTCCATATAGAACAATAACAGGGTGGCTGCCGAAAACAATATTCCAACCAGCAACACAAATTTGGCAGAGTGCCTGTTCAGGACTTTCTCGCCGGGATTTCTAGGCCTTCTTTTCATGATATCCGGTTCTTTGGGCTCCACGCCCAATGCGAGGGCCGGCAAACCGTCAGTAAGCAGGTTAATCCACAAAAGCTGGACAGGAACGAGAGGCAGTACGGCAGAACCAGAGAACAAGCCGATAAGAATTGCCACAAAAATTATCAGGACTTCACCGATATTGGCTGAAAGGAGATAATAAACAAATTTCTTGATGTTGTCGTAGACGCCGCGACCCTCTTCGACGGCCGAAACAATGGATGAAAAATTATCGTCTGTCAGAACCATATCGCTTGCTTCCTTGCTGACGTCGGTACCGGTTATCCCCATGGCTATTCCTATGTCTGCTTTTTTCAAAGCCGGCGCATCGTTTACCCCGTCGCCGGTCATCGCAACTATATGGCCCTTTTCCTTTAACGCCCCGGTTATGCGGACCTTGTGCTCAGGCGAAACGCGCGCATACACGGACACATCTTCCACAACAGCCAAAAACGCCTTTTCATCCAGTTTATCCAGTTCTTCGCCCGTTAACGCCCTTTCTTCGCCATCTATAAGCTCCAGTTCCTTTGCGATTGCTACTGCGGTATCTTTATGGTCGCCTGTTATCATGACGACGCTTATTCCTGCCTGCTTGCATTTGGCTATCGCATCTTTGGCCTCGCTTCGCGGAGGGTCTATCATAGCCTGCAAGCCCGCGAAGACCAGGTTTTTTTCCGTCAGTTTTTCCTTCGCTTCCAGTTCTTTGAACGCGAAAGCCAGGACGCGCAACGCAGAAGACGCAAATTTGTGATTCGCTTCCAGTATGAACTCTTTCTCCCCGGCCGTAAGCCTTTTTATTTTCCCGTTCCTCCAGATATGCGAGCATTTTTCTAAAACAGCTTCGACAGCGCCTTTGGTGAAGGCCGTCCTTTTATTTCCGATGGCGTAAGCAACGGACATCATTTTGCGTTCCGACTCGAAGGGAATTTCATCTACTCTCTTGTTTTTCACGCGCTCATCTTCAAACCCTGCTTTTTGGGCGGAAACAAGAAGCGCCAATTCAGTGGGGTCGCCTATCCTGCTTTCCAGTTCCGCATCGTTGCAGTACAAACCTGTTTTAAGAAGCATCCCGGCATCTGCATTAGTTTCCTGACCGCTGATGAGAAATTTTCCATCTGTGCTATAACCTTCTCCTGTGACATCTATAACTTTCTGGGAAACAAAAATTTTTCTTACGGTCATTTCGTTTGCAGTCAGAGTCCCCGTTTTATCAGAACAGATTATGCTCGTTGAACCGAGCGTCTCGACGGCGGGCAATTTGCGTATTATGGCGTTTCTTTTTGCCATCCTCTGGAGACCGATGGCTAAAGTTATTGTTACGACAGCTGGCAGCCCTTCCGGAATTGCGGCTACCGCCAATGCCACGCTGGTCAGAAACATCTGCAGGATATTTCCGCCCAATGCCATGCCTGCCATAAATACTATTGCAGATATAATGAGAACCATTATTCCAATCTGTTTCCCAAGAACTTCCATCTTCTGCTGCAACGGCGACTGCTCTTCGCTGACTTGCAACAATCTGGCGATTCTCCCGAATTCCGTGTTCATGGCGGTGGCGGTTGATATTGCAGCACAATGACCGTAGACAACAGACGTGCCGGAGAATACGATGCTGGTTCTTTCGGCTACAGGGGCTTCGCGTTTTATTCTATTCGCAGATTTTTTTACGGGCTCGGATTCGCCGGTCAAAACAGACTCGTCGCATTTGAGATTCATCTCCTCTATTATGCGCGCGTCGGCAGGAACTTTGTCGCCCACCTTAAGCAGAATCATGTCGCCGGGGACTATTTCTCGGGATGCAACTATTTTTTGTTTTCCATTCCTGATGACAGTGGCCTGCGGAGCAGAAATTCTTTTCAGCGCCTCCAAAGCACGCTCGGCTTTCCTCTCCTGAAAAAATCCAAGGAATGCGTTCATAATAACTATGGAAAATATCACAATCGCGTCCAGAACTTCGCCAAGAACGGCTGAGGTTATAGTCGCGGCCAGCAAGACGGCAATAAGCACGCTTTTGAACTGGTCTAGAAAAAGAACAAGCTGGGGTGTTTTTTCCGCTTCTGCCAGCTCGTTATAGCCGTATTTTTCTATTCTAGCTGCGACTTCTTTGTCTTCAAGCCCTTTGCCTGACGAGCCCAATAATTTGAAGACGTCTTTTGCTTCCAGCTGGTACGGTTCCATATAGTCATACCACAATCTTCATGAAATCCTTAGCTATCCGGACATTCGGATAACTCTTTATTTTTTCTTTTATTTCATTCATGTCCTGATACCGCCTGCTGATATGCGTCAAGACGACATTTTTGGCTTTTGTCTGCTGCGCTATTTTCATGACGTCGTCAAATGTTGCGTGCTTGTAACCTTCCCCCATTTCTGCGAGGAACGTGGAATCGTGAATGAGAAGGTCTGCATTTTCGGCCAGGGCAACCATGTTCTTATTCGGAAGCGTGTCGCCGGAATAAACAATTTTTTTGCCGTGTTCGACTATTGCAATATCTTCGAGCTTTATTTCTTTGCCCCGGAAAACCGCCGTTCCTTCAGATTTTATTTTCTTGTACACAGGGCCGGTTGCCGGCAGGCCGAGATTTTTTGCTTTTGCCTTGTCTATCTTTATCCTGTCCTTTTCTATGAACGCATAAGCCACAGCAGGGATGCCGTGCTTCATCGGCATGGCCGCTATCGTGAATTCCGGCGTCTCCACAAGCTTTTCGAGCCGCGTTCCTTCGAACTCGACGTTTCTTGGAACAATCCCGAAATTCTTGGTGCTGTACCCTATTTCCAGAAGCATCGGGACGAACTTTTCCGCCTCGGGCGCAAAGATTGCCAGAGGCTTTGCCCTGTCCTCCAGGTTCATTGTTTCCATCAGCCCCAAAAGCCCGGCAAAATGGTCGGCATGCCAATGCGTAATGAATATATCGTTGATGCGCATGAAATTCAATCCGGACGAGAATATTTGCCTCTGCGTCCCTTCGCCGCAGTCGAACAAGCACATGTACTCCTGTTCGCTCTGGTAGCGGACATAAATGGCTGCGTGGTTACGGTCTTTGGTTGGTATAGCGGCTGTTGTGCCGAGAAAGGTGACTTCTATCTGGGTCATAGGTAATACTTAGAAATATGTGCTTATTAAATTGATTCCGCAAACACGCAGCTCATGAAAAATTAGATAGCAGTATTGAGGATGCGGACCTCGTCTAAATATGCTTTAAAAATTTTTGTCTATTTTAAGGGATTGCGAATCGTGTTAGCAAAGGATGTAGATACGAAAGAGATGGGGATTTAGTTTATTTCAGCCAGCGGATGCCAAGACCAGAAACTATACAAATGGCCATTAAAGAAAATGGCGCGTCTGACAAGAAATAGACACACCAAAACTATATTGCCAGCGGGCTCGAACCAGCGTGCCAGCTTTGGCGGGGCCTTACCCTTATTTTGTATATGCGCTCTGAATTGTCGTCGAGTATTATCGCCGAGCCTTTCACCTTAGGCAGCTCGTTCAGGTATTTGGTTATGTCAAACAGCATGTAAGTCTGCATTATCTCTTTCAGCGAATCTATATCTGCTTTTGCCGTCAACCGATGGGAAATAACCATGTCGCCCTGCGCCAGGACGTCCGGGTGCAGTTTTTCCGGTCTTTGCGTCGCAAAAACCAATGTAAGGCCCGGCTGCCGGCCTTCTTTTACAAGCTTGCTCAAAATGCCAGAAGCCGGCGTCTTTCCGTCGGACGGGATAAAGTTATGGGCTTCGTCAATAAGAATCCACGGCATCGGGACGCGCTTGATGCTGGAAACTTCTATATCGCCCAGCTCTTCTTTGCGGCGGGCTTTCACACGTTCGGAAAAAAGCTTTCTTGCCACCAGCGACACGAGCAGCGCGCGGACATTCTGCGGCGTCAGGCTTAAATCAATTACCGAGACCTTGCCGCTGACAAGCATCTCAGGCGCATTGGACGTCCCAAAGATGCCCCATTTTTTTGCGGTTTCAAACATATTCATCAGGGCGAGCTTCTCGTTTTCAAATCCCTTCTGGATTCTTATCGATGCTATGATGTCGTCTATTCTGTTCTGGCCCGCTATGCTCATCTGAAGAAGTATCCCTAACGGTTCATTCGGACTTATTTCAAAAACGTTCAGCCAGTCTTCAGCCGAGAGCTCGCCTGGCGAAATAGAGAATGGCGAATCAAAATCGACGCCGGCATCGGAAAATATTTTTTCCTGGCCTTCGGGAACGTAGACGGAAACGTCAAATCCCCTGGGCTCAAGGTTCCAGCTCCTCAAAAGGACGGTGTCTTTTTCGTTGGGCGTTTTCATTGTCCAGAAAATTCCCTGCGTGTCGATGATAATCACGCACAAGTTCTTTTTTACGTCGCTCTTAAGGATTTCTTCGGCTATGACGCCAATCGTAAAGCTTTTTCCCTCTCCGCGCTTGCCGCACAATGTTATTACATGAGGCCTCAGTATGTCCAGCAAAACGGGCGTCGTCAGGTGCGTTTCTTCGCCGACGCCGACCATGTGCCTGCCCAAGAGGACGGTGCCTTTTGTGCCGAATTGCCTGAGGTCGTCTTCATCTCTGCCAACAACTACGGAAATCTCAACTGTTTCAGCCATATCCCCTTTTTTGCTCCGGCAAAAACTCGAAGAAGGCAGAGCCTTCTTGAGTCGTCAGAGACCTATGGTCTCTGCATGAAGTCGATTGCCATTTTATAATTTTTGGTCGCTCCGCTCCATTCTCACTTACTTTGTGAGTCGATTGCCACACACGAAGAACCAGAGGTTCTTCGGTGCATCGAAAAGCTTTGCTTTTCGATTGTATTATTTATTATGTATTATACTTTGATTGCCGCCTAATAAAAGTTTTTCGACTGCTCAGTCACCTTTTTAAGTTCATCCACGCAAGAAATATGCATGAAAATAGCTGAACTGACGGTAGCGTCGAGGAACGTAAACATAACCGGAACAGTTACTCAAAAGGAAGAGCCGCGCGAAGTGAATACGAGAAACGGCGTAATGAAGGTCGCCAATGCTGTCATTGAAGACGACTCAGGCAGCATGAAGCTTACTCTCTGGGGCGACGAAACAGAGAAAGTAATCCAAGGAGCGCAGATAAAGATAGAAAACGGCTTTGTAAAAGAATGGAACGGCGAAATACAGCTGTCCGTCGGGAAGTTCGGCAAGCTGACTATTCTTTAAGTTTCTTTGTAGAAAAGCACTGCATATCTGATTTCGCTTTATTTTTTCTTGGACATTACAAAAAGAAATAAGATACAAGAAGCAGCCCGAAAACAGAAGCCCATATCTTGGCGTTCCATGCAAGAACCTTTGAGCCGTCTAGTGGTGGTATCGGAACCATGTTGAAAAGCGCCAGCCATACGTTTATTGTGTAGCCGAATGAGAATATATTTTTGTAAACAGGCAATAGAAAGCCGAGCAGAACAAAGACAACAGCAAGAATAATATTGACCATGGGCCCGAATACCGATATCATCCCTTCCCTGCTTTTTGATGCCGCACTTTTGTGCCCCCAGAGGTCTGCGCGCTGATGGATGAAAACGGCTCCGGGTGCCGCGAAAACTATCCCGAAAAAGGACGAGACTATCGCAAGAAAAAGCCCGTTAAGCCACATGCGGTATTCTGCATAATATCCGAAGCGCCTGGCTACGAACCGATGTCCAAGCTCGTGCAGCACAAAGCCGACGGAGACTGTTATGATGGATATTACAAATATGTTTACGCCCAACTTCTGAATGCCGCCGGCAAGGGCTATTGAAAATGCCAGCGCAAGGACGAGCGCCGATATCGTTATTTCCTTTATTTCTTTTGACTCGATATGGATCAACCCTTAGGCAAGTTGAAAGGAAGTGAGCTGGACACTATAGATACTTATTGGATTTATGGTCATTAATTGGGATGCTTTTATATAAAATGTTTTTTATGCCCGAACAACAAAACCATTCCGCACCTTCCGCTTCATCTGTTAGCTACAAGCGACATTTTTGTTCTTACCTAATAACCAGATTGAAACCTTTAATAATATTTGTTCTCTTAAGTTGTCTTGGAGGCTAGGCCGGGCTGGTAGCGGTAGCCTATAGGCTTTTCTTTTAGAAAAAGAAAACCCTGGAAAAGAAAAGCCGGGTAAAACCGTCAATCCGCTTCAGGCGGGGCCGAAGCCTGAGGGCGGTATGATATTTAATCAGAGCCCGACATCAAAGCTGAGAAGCCCAGTCCTCTGGGATTTCTGTATGGCAAACCTGGCGAGGTGCGGAAGCAAGCAGCCATAAACTATGCTTGAAATGCTCAGGGGGTTTCTGGGTGGAGCAATGATGACGGACAAACTCTGGTTATATGTCATACCCACCAATGGCGCGCCTCCTCTTCTTATAAACTTTTGCAATAACCTTTCTGCATGGCTACATCTGTCGCGGATAGGGATGCTCTTCTTCAGGAAGCAAGAAGTTATTTGGATACTGGCAGGGTAGGCGACGCTGTTGACCACTATGGGAAATTAGCTGACGCTGGTGATTGGAGGGGATATGAAGGGCTTTTGGATGTAGGGTCGAATCCGCAACTGAAAGGATGGGAAGATTACGTAACTTTTGTGGCTGGTCAATACGAAGAAAAATTTGCAAACCCTCGAATCATGAGGGCATTGTTTCCTGACGGTTTTTCTATAACCGAGACTATAGAATCTATGGAATCTGCTTTCGGCTCTTATGAAGGCTGCAGGCCACTTATAGACGCTGCAAAAGGTGCAAGATACAATCATCCATATGTTGCTTTTGAAGCTGTCGCTCGCGCTGCGAAATCCGTGCCTGCAGAGGGAAAGGACTTTGTTTATGCGTTTGGCAAAGCGCTGGGGATAGACAAAGAAACGTCTGACAGGCTTCTTGGAAATTCACGGAATTCTGTTGCCCAATAGGCGCTTATTTATGAAAAAGGAAATCCGCATCATTGCATGGGACGACTGCGCTTTCGGCTTTAGGCAAAAATACGTGACTGCGGTAGGCGTCGTGTTCCGCGGGGCGGCTTTTCTGGACGGCTTGCTTTCTACGAAGACAACAAAAGACGGGACGGATTCGACAGACATGATAGCGAAAAGCGTCCTGGATTCGCGGCATTACGACCAGCTGTCGTACATAATGCTAAACGGGATAACGATAGCAGGGTTTAACGTGGTTGACATAAAAGGGCTGAACGAAAGAACAAAGCTGCCGGTAATTGCAGTCCAGCGCAGGAAGCCTGACATGAAAGAATTCATGGCGGCTCTGGGAAAGCTCAATGACTCCAAGAAAAAGCTGCAGGCTGTAAAGAAGGCCGGCAAGTTTTTCCGCTTTAGTTTTCGCGGCAAAGAGATTTTATACCAGAAGGCCGGCGCGGGCAATGAAGCATGCGAAGAGCTTCTCAGGATAACATGCATCCGCGGCAATATCCCGGAGCCGTTAAGGGTTGCGCATCTCATCGCTTCGGGCTTGTCAGGCGAGTCTCACGGGAGGGCGTAAAGGTCATTTAAATATATTTCAGCAAGAAGTGAATTATGATGATGGGGTTCGGTACAGGCTTTCTGTCTGACATAAAAGAAAAAGGGGACAAACTCGTTCTGGTTTTATTGAACGGAGTCAAAGAAGTGGCGCGCTCTGAGAGATTACTGGAGGATTATAGACGATGGCAGGCACAGCACCACCAAGTATGCTTCAGCGGACCTTATCTAGATGTTTTTCATTGGAAGCCTTTCGGCTTCACGACAGCATACGGAGACGGCGTTATTTCTGTGGACGGCACGCCCGCGTATCGAATAAAAGGGGATAGCTGCATAAGACTATAGAGAAGCGTCTGACTTCTTTTCGACTGGTGGCTGTATGACTAAAGAAAAGAAATCGCTATACAAGGATGTCTTGGAAATCATTGCCGCCTTTTTGGTGGCGTGGCTTTTCTATCAGGGGCTGGCTTTCGTAACCGGCACGGCGTTGCCGATTGTTTCGGTTGTTTCCGATTCAATGGTTCACATGAAAGCGTTTGATGAATGGTGGAACGGCAACAAAGGCTTCTACGAAACGAGAAACATAACAAAAGAGAAGTTCGCATTTTTCCAGTTTTCCAATGGATTGTCGAGAGGCGACCTGCTTTTCGTCCTGAACGCGGAGCCGGAGGTAGGCGATGTGGCAATCTACCAGCGAACCAAAACCAGCATCACCATTGTCCACAGGGTCGTTGAAAAAAATCCAGACGGTTACATTTTTAAGGGGGACAATAATCCTGGAGCCGACCCACCTGTCGGGAAAGAGCAGATTGTCGGAAAGGTTCTGTTCGCGGCGCCGCTTCTGGGCTATCCAAGGCTGGCGCTGTACGCGATAGGGATATGATTAAGATTTAAATATGTTTCCATTGTAATGTTTGTTTTCAAGATGCTGCCTTTTAAAGCACTATACATTTTGATACAAGCGATACCACCAGTCTAGGACTGGTGGTTCGTGGTGCAAGGTGGAACAATGTTCCACCTGCATAGATGGAATCGTAGATTCCATCTTATGTAAAAAACTTTGT
>JACPAG010000001.1 GCA_016180945.1 Candidatus Aenigmatarchaeota archaeon
AAAGGCATGACCGTGTTGCGCATCATGAAAGGGCGAAGAAATCCAAAGAACTGATGAGGGAATAGTTAATCCATGAGTTCGCCAAGTCTGCTTATGATATTTTCTCTGAGTCTGTATGTATTCCCATGCGTTGCATAGGCCAGCCAGCCGTCTACGCGCTCTTCTATCTCGACGGATGAAATCTCGCCTCTTGAGTGCAATTCGCTAAAGTCGCCAAGTCGTTTCATGAAATGCTTCATGTTGCTTTTCTTCAGAAGCTTGTGATAATAGAAAATGCGAAATCCAAGAAACGTTACTCCTTTGTGCAGCGGATAGATTTTTGATTTTTCCGGATGCAACTCAAGCTTAATGCCTTTCAGGAATTCGTTTATCCTGTTCTTGTAGAACTCTAGTTTCTCTTTGCTTCTTTCCAGAATAACGAAGTCATCGACGTAGCGTATATAATATTTTGCCCGCAACGTATGTTTGACGAAATAATCCAGTTCATTAAGGTAGACGTTTGCAAAGAACTGACTGGTGAGATTTCCAATAGCCATGCCTTTTCCAAAGGTCTTATGATTATCCAGTATGGTTTGAATAAGCCGCAGTATTTTCTCGTCTTGTATTTTTCTTTTTAGCATTCCAAGAAGTATGCAATGGTTAACTTCCTGAAAATAGTGCCGTATATCTGCCTTAAGGACGTATCCAATAACCATACTGTCGAATTTCGCGCCATTAACTAACCTACCATTGCGGGATACTTTTCTCTTGAATTCATCGAATCTCTTTATCGCAGCATGTGTGCCTTTGCCTTTCCTGTTGGCGTAAGAGTCAAAGATGAACATCTTCTCGGATATCGGCTCTATGATATTGCATAGCGCATGATGAACTACGCGGTCACGAAATGCAGAAGCCGAGATAACGCGGCTTTTAGGGTCTCTTATTACAAATGTTCTTAGTGGTCTTGGTTCGTATGTGAGATTCTGTAGTTCCTGCTTTAGTTTTAATAGATTGTTTTCCAAGTCAGATTCAAATTCTTTGGTATACCATTTGTTGCTCTTGCCTTTTCTGACTTTTTTGTAAGCAAGACGTAGATTTTCCATGCAACATAATTTTTCATACAGGTTTCCATATGTTTTCATTATTAATGTCCCAGCAGGCTCCAAGCTATTGAACGGAAAAGCGCCCAAGTTCCTATTCAGGTTTGGTTTTCTACCAAATTTCCTGTTGTCGCCGTTCCAGTTTGCATTCTCGTAGAACGGGCCGTTTCCGATTACAGCAAACGTTTTGCTATAATTGTCGTTGAGGTTGAAGTCGCGATACACAGCACTCTCTTGTAGCTTGTTCATCGAACTTACACTGCAGCTTTAGCGTTCAGAACAGACTGACGTATGAAATGTGTCTTTCTGCCTTTACCAGCTATCACCACTGTATTTCATGTCATCATTGCCTTTTGCAATTCGTCTATGAACAAGCATGTAGTTTGGGTGCTTCTTCTAAACGGTTTGTGAATTGTTTTAATTGAATTAGAAGAAGCGCATACGCCTGCTAGGACTATACTAGAATAAAAAATTACTCTCTCTCTCTCTCTGGCGCTCCATAGGAAACAAAGGTCATATATATTCCTCTTTGAAATTTATTTTTTCTTCGACTCCAAACTACGGAACGGAAAAGCGCCCAAGTCCCTAGCCCTGCGGTCGCCGTACCAGCGCGCAAGCTCGTAGAACGGGCCGAGGTCGTTGAGGGGGAAGCCGCGAGACACAACACCTTTACCAGAGCCCGTTGGCCTTCTATAAGAATATGAAACCTCATTTTCTGCCAGTTTGCGGACAGCAGCTTGATCGTCCATATGCTGCGCAAAGGATTTTCCAAGAAGGTCTACAGCCTTCGATCTGTCAGGAGTTGTGGCGAAATGCCATCCCGTCCTTGGGTCGCGCAATCCGTCGTTTGTTGGAATACCATAACCGTTGGGCGGCATTGCAACATAAATAACATCTGAATCGCTGCCAGCTTCTGGTACATGAATTCCACCTCGCAATACCCATCTTGGCCTCTTTATCCACGCTACAACCTCGTAGCCTTCTCCCAGTAAAGTTCCTGGAAGAACGGCCGCCTTCATTTCATAATCAATCGCATCAGAATTCCAGTTTCCATGGCCTTTGTGAGAATCAGAATTAACTGTATTATAATGACGCAGCGCCGCGTCTTTTGCTTCTTGAGGAACTTTAACATCTACGCCCATCTTTACGACAAGTCCCAACTGATAGAGAGCCGCCTGGTCTGCGTGGGCCATAGAACCTACGGATAGTTCATAGGCACGTTTGCCTGTATTCAGATACTCTATATCTTCCGATACACGCCCGCCACTAAAAGAAAGGCCATTAGGCAGTGTGAAAGGCGGAACTAATATCATAACAGATTCTGCTGCACTTACCATAGTTATCAGTTGAAATGAAGAAGGAAAACTTTATAAACATTATTTTATCGCCTTTCCCGCATCCTCAAAATTTATTTCCCCATTCGTCAGTTTTTCTATGATTCCAGCAAGGTTTTTAACAAAAACCCTCACTTGCTTTTTCGTGTCCCGCTCGCGGATTGTTGCAGTATTGTCTTTCAGCGTATCGTAATCAACAGTTATGCAGTACGCCGTGCCCGCCTCGTCCTGCCGGTAATATAATTTTCCTATAGAGCCGCTGACATCGTAAAGGCAAAGGAACTTCTTTCTAAGCATGCCGTAGATTTCACATGCCTTTTCCGGCAGACCGTCTTTGTTGACCAGCGGGAATACAGCTGCCTGGTATGGCGCGACAGACGGTGGAAATGAAAAATAAGTCCTGTCGCCGTCCTGCCTGATGCACGATTCTAGTATGCATAACAATGGACGGTCAATGCCGTATGCAATCTCGATTACATGCGGGATGAATTTTTCGCCGTCAACGGATACCTCCATGCTCTGTTTGCTCAGCTCCTGGTGCCTTTTAAGGTCGTAGTCCGTCCTGTCGGCAACGCCAACCAACTCTATTCTTCCGTATTTTTCCGACATGAACTCAACATCCCACGTATCGCTGGAATAGAAAGAACGCTCGTTATCTTTATGCTGCCGCAGCCGCAATTTCTTTGCATCCAGCCCCATTTTTTTGTAAAGTAAGAGAGAAACAGCGAGGAAGTATGCAACCATCCTGTTTGTTAGCCTTTTGCCCACAAGGTCAGAAATCGCCATCTTTTTAGGTTTGCCGTCTTTTTTCTGGTCCTGCTTCGTTAAGACCAGTGCCTCTACATCCTTAACCTTGCTTATATCCCATTCGTTCTTTTCTTTTGGATTGACAAAAAACTGTATCTCTGCCTGCGTGAATTCCCTCAACCTTACCAGCGCCTTTCTCGGCGATATCTCGTTTCTGAACGATTTCCCGATTTGCATTACGCCCAGTGGCAGCTTTTTCCTACCGATTTCGAAAAGCCGCTTGAAAGGCATGTACGTTGTCTGCGCCGTTTCCGGCCGCAACGCCGCTTCCAGCTTTGTTTTTCCCGGCCCTATGTATGTCTTGAACATGAGGTTATAATCGTAAACCTTGCTAAGTATGCCAGAACACTTTGGACATTTTATCTTGTTTGTCTCTATCATATCCTGGATTTCGTTGGCCTGCTTTCCCTCCGTCTTCACCTTCAGGTGCTCTTCTACCAGATGATCCGCCCGGTAGGCTTCTCCGCATTTCCCGCATTCAATAGTCATGTCAGTGAAGCTTTCCACATGCCCGGAAGCCACCCACGGGTCTATCCCTGTCAGGGTCGGCGCCTCTATCATTAAACACTTTTCTTCCTGAAGATAGTGCTCTTTGATGAGCTTTTCTATATTCTGTTTTAGCAGGGCACCCAGCGGCCCGTAATCGTAAAATCCCGAGACCCCGCCATAAATTTCCTGCGAGAGCCAGAAGAACCCGCGCCTCTTGGCTATTTCTTCTATTTCATCGACTAAAGCCATACCAATTCTTTTCCGTTCATCTTTTTAAGTATCTAATTATTTGGTTTGCATTAAATCTTAAAAGCCCTCATAAACAAGATGATTACATTATGTATATTCTGACAGAAGAAGGCCGGAAATATCTGGAGCAAGGATTGCCGGAAAAAAGGCTTCTTGAATTGTTGAAAAAAGGCAAGACTACGCTGCCAGAAGCGCAGAAAAGGATAGCTGAATTTTCTATAGCCCTGCTGTGGGCGAAGAAGAACGGCTGGGTTGCTGTTTCTAAGAATGAGATAGAACTGACAAAAGGACCTGAAAATTTTCCAGAGCAGGAAGCGTTGGAAAAAATCGATAAGAACGAGGGCGTGCCTGAAAATATTCTTCTTGTTTTACTTACAAGAAAACTGATAGAAGAAGAGCGGGACGACATGAAAAAAAAGGCAGAAAGGTTTGTTGGAAAGGAAATAACAAACCTCACGGAAGAGCTGATAAAAACAGGATTGTGGAAAAAAGCGACTTTCCGTGAATACAATGTTTCTGTGCCGGGCAAGAGGATTTATCCCGGGAAAAGGCATGTCCTTTCTTATTACATAGAACGCATACGAAAGATATTTCTCGACCTTGGCTTTCAGGAAGCGTCCGGCCCGTTCGTCGAGTCGTCTTTCTGGAATTTCGACGCATTGTACCAGCCGCAGGACCATCCGGCCCGTGACCTGGCCGACACATTCTACATGAAAAATCCTAAAGAGACGGCACTGCCGGAAAAACGCCTGGTGGATGAAGTAGCCAAGACGCATGAGAACGGCGGCATAACAAAATCAAGCGGCTGGGGGTACAGGTGGAACCCTGCTATGGCAAAGAGCGCCATACTCAGAACGCACACGACTGTCGTATCCGCCAGAATGTTAACCAAGATAGAGCCGCCAGCAAAGGTTTTCTGCATAGGCCGCGTCTTCAGGAATGAAACTATAGATTATAAGCACGGAGCTGAATTCACGCAGATTGAAGGCATTGTAGTAGACGAAAATGTTGGCTTCAGGGATTTGCTGGGCTACCTCAAAGAATTTTACATCAGGATGGGGTTCAAAAAAATACGATTCCGGCCAAGCTATTTCCCGTACACTGAAATGTCCGTGGAGCCGGAAGTGTATTTCGAAGAAAAAGGAGAGTGGCTTGAGCTTGGCGGCGCCGGCATTTTCCGGCCTGAAGTTACGGTCCCGTTAGGCATCGATGTGCCTGTCCTTGCGTGGGGGCTGAGTTTGGAAAGACCCATAATGCTGAGGCTTGCCCTGAACGACATAAGGAATTTCTATTATAAAAACGACCTGGAGATATTGAGAAATATAAAGCTCTGGTGATTGATATCGCTGTAGCAGAATTTATTAAAAAAGACCTGGAAAAGATCATAGGCAGGAAGCTCTCGGAAGACGATTATAAAAATAAAATAACGATGCTGGGCTGCCCTTTGGAGAAGATGGATTCGGAAAAAGTCAGTTATGAAATTTCGCCAAACCGTCCTGATATGTACAGCGCGGAAGGTTTTGCCAGGGCAATAAAAAACTTCCTGGGGCTTTCAAAATCCATCCCTTCCTATAACACAAAAAAGAGCGGCATAAAACTTGCTGCCGGAATCGTAACTGCAAGGCCTTACATAACTGCCGCTGTCGTCAGAAACGTGAAATTCACGGAAGAAGTGATAATTTCACTTATCCAGTTGCAGGAAAAGCTTCATGAAACAATCGGCAGGAAGAGAAAAAAGGTTGCGATAGGCATTCACGATCTGGACAAAGTTAAACCGCCGTTCTGCTACAAGGCCGTGAAACCGGAAGAAATAAGTTTTGTGCCCCTTGACGCAAAACAGAAGATGAATTTAAGCGAAATAGGCAAAAGACATCCAAAAGGAAAAGACTACATGCATACACTTGAAGGTTATGAAAAATGGCCGATAATTGTGGATAAAAACAACGATGTTTTGTCGTTTCCCCCGATAATAAATGGTGAACTAACAAGGTTGACAGAAAAAACAAGGAACTTGTTTATAGACGTAACTGGAACAAGCGACATTGCAATCAACCATGCTATTAACATACTTGTTGCAGCCCTCAGCGACAGGGGATTTTCTATAGAGACAGTAGAGATTAAAGGCTCCCGGAAGCCGGATTTGAGTAATAGAAAAATTTCTATTAATATCGATTATGCAAACAAGCTTCTTGATTTGGACCTCACCAAAAGTGAGATGAAAACACTCTTGTCAAAAATGTGCCTCGGCTTCGACGGCTCTGTAATAATCCCGCCGTATAGGACGGACATAATGCACCCTATAGATATCGTAGAAGATTTGGCTATTGCCAAAGGATACGGAACCTTTGAGGCTAAAATTCCTCGGGTGCCGACAATTGCAAAAAGGGACGGGCTTGTTGAATTTCTCGAATTTTTAAGAGGTGCTGTGATTGGGCTTGGATTTCAGGAAACTGTAGGTGCGATTCTAACGAATAAAGACGACGAATTCAGAAAAATGAATATCCCCGTGGAGGAGGCATGCGAAACTACAAACCCCGTTACAGTTGAATGCACAATGTGCAGGAAAAAGCTTCTGCCTTCGCTGCTGAAAACCTTCTCCCAGAATAAGCATATGGATTATCCGCAATGCGTATTCGAATTAGGGGATGCGATTGTCATTGATAAAACAAAAGAAACGAATACAGCAACTGTCAGAATGCTGGCATGTGGAATAAGCAATTCATCTGTAAGTTACGAACAGATATCCTCCTATCTGGATGCGTTCCTGAAAAATCTTGGAATAAATTACAAATTGAAGAAATTTACCCATAGCACATTTATAGAAGGAAGATGCGCCGAAATCATCGCAGACAAACAAATAGGCATCATCGGTGAAGTGCATCCGCAGGTTTTGGAAAACTGGAAGCTGGAAAAGCCCGTTGCGGCTTTTGAATTGAACGTAGAAGAGATTTTCAAGCTGATGAAATAATTATCTCAGCAGAGGCAAATCCCCTGCAAATCTGTTAACAACCTCGTTAAGTTTCTTTTCTCTGACCCTTTCGATGTATTCCCAATAACTTGTTGTTGACTGGCCTTCTCTGGTAAAAACCATATATTTTAGTTTGTTTCTTTTTGCACTCTTGAGAAGCTCGCCGAAATGAATGTGCACTCTGCACCTTCTATCTCTTCTCCTAAGAGATTTTTTTCGTTATTGAACATCTAGAATTATTTTCTGCCTTCAATTTTCCACTTTACCGGCCTGATATCCTTTGCGGCTTCGTGCTCGATAAATTCTCTTGAACAGACGTGCCTGGTTTTTGTGCATTTACCCAGGCTTCTGCAGATGCCGCAATGATTGCATAACATAACTGTGCACTTTAGTTACTTCCTCATCAAAAAGCCGAAGAACCTGTGATGCCACGCCTTTTCCGCAGGCATTTCTATTCCGACAAGTTTTGCCGCGAGCCTGTGCATTTCCCTGCCCGCTTCAGACCTCGGGTTATGATGCACGACCGGTATGCGCTTGGATAAGGCTGTCTGGACTGCTACGTCTTCCGGAATCTCTGCAAGAACTTCTATGTTGTCCAGCATGCCTGTTATCTGCCCCGTCTTCATCTCGTGCTGTTTGCTTGTTTTCCTGTTTATTACGAGTCCTAAAACCTTAGTGCCAAGCTGCTCGGCCAGTTTGGAGGCTTTCAGCGCATCCGTTACTGATGGCAGGTCGGGATTAGTTATAAGCAACAATTCGTCAGCAGCTTCTACAGCTGCCAGTGCTTCCCTGCCAAGACCAGCCGCTGCATCTATAAGAACTATTTCCGTATTGCCCAGAAGATCGAGCAGTGCCGTCGGCAGGTCTCTGGCATCGACGCCTTTGAGGTCTTTCAGCCCTATGCCTGCCGGGATTATTTTTAATCCCGTTTCATGCCTGTATATTGCGTCTTTTATCGAAGCCCGGCCTTTCAGAACATCGTGTAACGTCGTCGGATACAAAGGCACGCCAAGGTGCAATCCAAGGTTTGGCGTAGTGAGATTCGCATCAAGAACAACAACGTCTTTCCCGAGTTTTGCCAGCGCAACGCCAAGGTTTGCGACAATCGTTGTTTTTCCCGCCCCGCCCTTGCCGGAAACACAGGCCACTATGCGCGTCATATTTATCAATTTCTCTAACAATGTTTTTAAATCCGAATTTAATGACAAGAAGATAAAAATGAAGGTATTCACTTTGAGATCTTATGGCTTCTTCTTTATCATAATTTTATCTCCAACACACACAGGATACTTCTTCACGAACGACCCGCAGTTAAGAGCCACTTCCATCCTCTGGTAATCGTCCTTCATTATGAGCGGTTCGCCCTTTGCAACGTCTCCGAACGTATCAACAAGCGGCACAATAATCTTTTTCCGTCCGTTTATCATTTCTACGCGATTTCCGTTTTCTATTTCTAGTTTATCCCATTCGTCGTGCAGAATATTCAAATGCAGAGAGCCGAAATGATTGATGTGGATGACCGTGGCTTCTATGGCGCCTCCTCGAACAACTGCTTCATCGTATGGCGCCTTTGCCAGATTTTTTGGATTTATTTCTTTTCCGAATTCCTTCATCTTCACGCCTTTAGAGAGATAAGCCGCAGCCGGCGCAAAAACATGCCTGCCATGGAATATTGGAGAAATTGGTTTTATCATATATTTTTCATTGGAAATTTCTACGGCCTTTTCTATACCGCCCAGCAGCCGGGGCGCGGTCATTAAGCAACCGTTATCCGGCCCGGCGAAATAATCGCCACGCTTTACCTTTATGATAATTCCTTTTCTTTTCGTGCCTACCCCCGGGTCAACAACGCAGACATGAAACCCTACAGGCATGTAGTAAACAGTTTCCATCGTCCTCGCGGCCTGGATGACGTCGAATCCCGGGATGCCGTGCATCAGATGAACAACCTTGGCGACAGGATTAATGCTGTACACGACAGCCTCCATGTTGCCGACGCCCTGCGTCTGCTTGCCGAAATCAGAAGACAGCGTAACTAATTTCATATTTATCCGGTTTTTTTCTTTGGGAGCGGGCGTGACGAGATTCGAACTCGCGACCCCCTGCTTAGAAGGCCTGCATGTGGGGTTTCCACTAGATGCTCTATCCAAGCTGAGCTACACGCCCAATATTTAGTTTATTTATCGTTAGCCTAATTAATTAAAAGGAATACAATTCTAATTCATCTAAGGTTACTTCACTTTTTGATACACCTAGTAAAAGGGTATTTCCCACGCCACTCCCACTTTGTACACCGTAAACGCCAAATTATTTAAGAGTTGGCAGAAATTAATTTTTTAGTATGAATCCGTTAGCCGCTTATATGTTTATGGAAAATTTCTTTGCCCTCAGACTTATCAAGCGATAAGGCTTCGATGTTTTTCCTCCCCGTCCGGCTTTGCCGGACTTTTTTGCAAATTTTTTCGCGCGGGGGCGTCACTACGTACAACGGTGAAATAATGCACAAGGAAAGGACGTACAATCTGCCTGCAAAGACGAGATTAGGATTTCCCGAATATGGAGAAGTTGTAGTTGGTGTTGGCGGTCTAGACGTCACGATAGGCCAGAGTGGAAACCAAAAATATTGGGCTAGGGTGGAAGGAGAATGCTACACCCCCGACGGGAAACCAATAGGCATTAGATCCAAGGGATTTGCAACCAACTCGTCCTTTGAGAGCATGCTAAGAGGATTATCAAAACTAAAGAGGTGAAAAAGAAGATGAAATGTCAGTACTGGAGAAATTCAGAAAACTGCTGCAGAATAGGCGGAAGCCCTATAAGAGCATGCGACCCGGCGCTTCCTCTGATGGAGGGTCTGGGTATAGGAGGCCCGGAAAATCCACAGGATTGCACAACTCTGCAGAATTACCGGGATGATGTAAGCCAGAATTATGGGCAACAAATACCGGCTATTCCGAGACGCGAGCGCCCGTATTTCGTTAAATGAATTTTTACTTTTAAATTCTACAACTTATAGTAATTCCTATGGACTTCAAGAAAATAGAGAGAAAATGGCAGAAAGCCTGGGCCAGAAAGAAAATATTCCAGCCTAAAGAAAAGAAAAAGAAATTTTATAATCTGGAAATGTTCCCGTATCCGAGCGGCTCCGGCTTGCATATGGGCCACGTCAGGAACTACAGCCTCGGTGACGTCTTTGCCAGGTTCCACCGCATGAAAGGGTTCAATGTCCTGTATCCGATGGGCTATGATTCTTTCGGCCTGCCGGCGGAAAACGCGGCAATAAAGGCCGGTTCTCATCCGAAGCCCTACACAGAAAAGTCGATAAAAAATTTCATAAGGCAGCAGAACCTTCTGGGATTCAGCTACGACTGGAGCAGGATGATTTCTACCCACAAAAGCGAATATTACAGATGGAACCAGTGGGTATTTCTCAAAATGCTGGAGAGCGGCCTTGCTTATAAGAAAAAAGCGTCGGTCAACTGGTGCGACTCTTGCAAAACCGTTCTAGCTAACGAACAGGTTGTCGACGGCGGCTGCTGGCGTTGCCATAATCCTGTCGGCCAGACAGTTCTGGACCAGTGGTTCCTGAAGATAACCGCATATGCAGAAGAGCTGCTGAAAGATTTAGATCGTTTAGCTGGCTGGCCTGAGAAAGTACGAATCATGCAGAAAAACTGGATTGGAAAAAGCAGGGGTGTAGAAATATTTTTTGCCGTAGAAGAAATGAACATAAAAATACCAACATTTACAACAAGACCCGATACTATATTCTCAGTGACATTTATCGTGTTGGCCCCTGAACACCCACTAGTAGAAGAGCTTACGAGGGGGACAAAGCATTACGGAGAGATTAAAGAGTTTGTAAAAAGCGCAATAAGGGAGGGTATAGCAGACCGCCTGAACGAAGAAAAAGAAAAGAAAGGCGTATTCACGGGCCGGTATGCCATTAACCCCGCCTCAAAGGAAAAGATACCGATATGGGTTGCTAATTTTGCTGTAATGGAATACGGGACGGGGGCTGTGATGTGCGATGCACACGACAAAAGAGATTTCAAGTTTGCAAAGAGGTATGAAATACCGCTGAAAATTGTTATAAGACCCGCGGAACAACCAGACATCGACATTAACCAACTTGTTGAAGCGTACACCGAAAATGGAATCATGATTAATTCTGAGCAGTTTAACGGTCTTACAAATACAGAAGCTCTTCCTAAAATAGCCGATTGGCTGGTGAAAAACAAAAATGCTAAGCACGTAACAAACTACAAGCTCCGCGACTGGCTCATTTCGCGTCAGCGTTACTGGGGAACGCCGATACCGGTTATTTATTGCGGCAAATGCGGAATTGTTCCTGTTCCTGAGAAGGAGTTGCCGGTAAAGCTGCCTGCCAATGTTAAATTCACGGGCATGGGAAATCCTCTCGAGGCGCACAAAAAATTTCTGAATGCCAGATGCCCAAAATGCAAATCGCCAGCAAAGCGGGAGACGGACACGATGGACACGTTTGTTGATTCGTCCTGGTACTTTTTCCGCTACTGCAGCCCGGAAGAGAACAGGCATCCTTTTAACATAAAATCTGCAGCATACTGGATGCCCGTCGACCAGTATATCGGCGGGGTTGAGCATGCAATCCTCCATCTCCTGTACGCCAGGTTCTTTACGAAGGTTTTGCGAGACCTGAAAATAACGCAAGTTAGCGAACCGTTCAAAAAATTATTTACGCTGGGCATGGTCACAAAGGACGGCAGCGCAATGAGCAAGAGCCGCGGAAATGTGGTCGACCCGCTGGAAATAATAAACAAATATTCGGCCGACACGGTCAGGGTATTTATTCTTCTTGGTTCCTCTCCTGAAAACGAGCTTGAGTGGAACGAAGCCGGAGTTGAGGGCTCTTACAGGTTTTTGAAAAAAGCCGCGTCCCTGCTGAAGAAAAAGGGCTGCCAGCAAAACGAAAAGACGCTGAATAAGATGCACCGGACGATAAAAAGCGTGACAGAAAATATAGAGAATTTCAAGTTCAACAAGTCCCTCATGGACATAATATCATATATTGATTATCTGAGCCGCCTGGACCGTGTTCCGAAAGAATGCCTTGAAACGCTTTCAAAATTGCTGAACCCTTTTGCCCCGCATCTCAGCGAAGAAATGTGGCAGCGTCTCGGAAAGAAGGGCTTTGCTTCTTTGGCTTCGTGGCCTGCCTATAACAGTAGGTTCATAGACGATTCCATAGAACTGCAGGAAGCGTTGCTGAAAACGCTGATGGCCGATATTCAGGAGGTCAGGAAGCTTGCCAACATCCAGCCGAAAACCGTATACATCTTTGTCGCCAATAGATGGAAATTTTCTGTATACGATTTCGTCCTGAACAACAAGTCGAAGGGCATAAACGAGATAACAAAAGAGATAATGCAGACGGACATGAAAAAATACGGGAATGCAACGATAGGCTTCATTCAAAGCCTGTACAAGAGGATAAACGAGCTTGAGCCCGTAGTTCTGCGGAAAAACCAGTTTGAACTGATGGAAGAGGCAAAGAAATCTTTGTCAGCCGAACTCGGCTGCAAGATAAAAATCATGGATGCCGAGAAAAGCCCGCACCAGAAGGCTAATCAGTCAACCCCCCAGAAGCCTGGGATATTACTGGAGTAAGCTCTGAGAAGTATGGAGCACTCTTCTTTATCTGGTCCGCAACTGCTTCAGGCTGTCGAGAAACGATTTTTACACGCAAGGTGGTAAAACCATCCAACACACTAGATTCCTGTCGAAGGGTAATTATAGCTGGTGGTTCGTCTAGTTGGAAAACATCAAATTCATACGTTTTAAATCCGTCACTAACTGGATATGGAAGCCCGTCTACATGACGTATACCAGGAAATATATATGGAAGATCTACGCGTGCCTGATTTCTTCTTAGCTCCCCATACAACGCAAGTTCTCTAAGCATAATCAAAACTTCTCCAGGCTTTTTGTTAGCTCTATCCGTTCCCTTTCCTGTTTTCGCACCTTCTCGAACATGCCTTCCAGAAGGTCTTCCAAGCTTTGTACCCTTTTTTGTAGCGCCGCATTCTCTTTTGCAAGCTCGAGAACAGCGCACCAGAGCTGCGAAATCTTTATATCGTCAGCACTTCGATAAGCTCCCTTGTGCTTGGCTATCTTGTTAAGTACCTCGTTCATCCTCTTTTCGTCATCTGCAGTGAGGTATTGTTTCCAGTCTTTGGAAGGCGAAAACAGCATAGCTATCAATAAGCTGTATTGACGGAGCCTTTAAAAATGTTCTGTCCGATTAAAAGTGGTGTGATTGTCATGAACAAGGGAGATTTCATACGTATAGAATATGTTGGCAGGCTTGAAAGCGGCGACATCTTCGATGTCACCAGCGAAGAAGAGGCAAGGAAAAATAACGTCTACAACAAAGGCATTAAGTACAGGCCTGTTCCTGTGATAGTCGATGCCGGCTTTGTTATAAAGGGGCTCGACAAGGCGCTAAAAGAAATGGCGCCCGGGGAGAAAAAAACAGTTGACATTGAGCCGGAAGACGGATTCGGCCAGAGAGACCCGCGTCTTATAAGGGTCGTTCCGCGCAAAGCCTTCAGAGACAGGAATATCGAGCATGTTCCCGGAATGATTGTCGACTTCTCCGTAGATAAGATAACGACAAAAATAGAAAACAAGGTGTTGGATGTTGAAACAATAAGACTCCCTGAAGAGGTCAAGGACAGGATAAGCTCGCTCATCATCGAGCATATAACCGGAATAGAAAAGGTAAGGTTCTTGGAAACGTACGAGAAATCTTCTTCCCAAAAAGATACGGAGAGGAAAGAATATAGCCATGTAAAGGAATAATCAATAATACTTCTTTGCTGGCTGTATGTAAATCAAATAAGCAGAATACATGTTTATTTATGTGGTTTACTATAAAAACACCAAATCTGTCCTCTTACTTTCCTGCTACACTTCTACTCCCTCAGGACAATCGGTTTGTGATAATAAGTTGACGACTTGCAATATGAGCACTGGACTGGAATCCTGTCCTTTTTCGTGAGCCAGACGTGACTGCATTTAACACACTTGAGTTTCATGTTCAGGAAACCCCCTTTTTCAAAATTTACAACCATCAACATCAAAATGATGGTTGTTAATACTACTACATATACTACTCCTATTATTTAAAGCCGCGCCTTGAAAGCTTAAATATTTGCGAAGCGTATAAGTAAAAATAGCCGGTGTTAAGATGGGTGTACTTGATCAGAAAGATATTGGCAAAGGCGCCGTCGACGAAGAGCTTAGAAAGCTTCTCGAGTCTAGAAAAGCGGAAATAAAAGTCGTTGGCTGCGGCGGCGCAGGCGGAAACACCATTTCTCGCCTGATGCAAGTCGGAATTGTAGGCGCTGAAGCAATAGCTGTAAACACCGACGCACAAGACCTGCTTTACACCGATGCTGACGTAAAGATTCTGATAGGAAAAGAGATTACCGGCGGGCTTGGTGCTGGCGCAGACCCCAAAATAGGAGAGGAAGCGGCCAAGGAAAGCAAGGAGGATGTGAAAAAGGTCGTGGAAGGCTCTGACTTGATTTTTGTAACATGCGGCTTGGGCGGCGGGACGGGCACAGGAAGCGCGCCTGTGGTTGCAGAGGTGGCAAAAAAAGTCGGCGCGCTTACTGTAGGCATAGTAACATTGCCTTTCTCGATGGAAGGGCGGCAAAGAATGAACAACGCAAAGGGCGGACTGGAAAAGCTGGAAAATGTTGTTGATACATTGATAATAATTCCGAATGACAAGCTGCTTGAAATTGTTCCTGATGTTTCGCTGACAACCGCCTTCAAGGTTGCCGACGAGATTCTCGTGAACGCAGTCAAAGGTATAACAGAACTCGTAACAAGGCCCGGATTGGTTAATCTGGATTTTGCCGACATAAGAGCGGTGATGGATAATGGCGGCCTTGCAATGATAGGCATGGGTGATTCCGATACGGAAAACCGTGCTGTTGAAGCTGTCGAACGCGCCCTGAACAATCCTCTCCTGGATGTTGATATAGACGGCGCAAAAGGCGCCCTTATAAATGTATCAGGCGGCCTGGACGTTACGATCAGGGAATGCCAGCAGATTGTAGAAGCCCTTACATCCAGGCTGAGCCCCGACGCAAAAATCATATGGGGGGCCCAGATCGTCAAGGAACTCGGCGACTCCATAAGGACAATGATTATCGTGACGGGAGTTGAATCGCCACAGATATACGGTCCCCAGAAGACATTCAAAAAAGAACGCCAGAAAGAGATGGAGAAAGTGCTTGGGATAGACGTTCTTGAGTAGACGCTTATGTATGTACTGGATACGGGTCGTGTACCAAATTCTCAAAGAACTGCATTTAATTCTGTGTTAGGAAGATACGGATTTAGACTACCTGGGGAAGCACCTTTGGTAACTCTGATGACATCGGGCGAATATTTTGCTTGTATATATCTCAAAGGAGAAGCAGACGGTTTTGATATCCGATTTGAGTATGTTACTGCCCGCTTCAGGGATGCAGTTCATGGGTTTAAGCCTTTCTCTCAATATAGCTTTGTTGAAAAAATATGTCATTAAAAGACTTGCCGGAAAGGATAAGAAGAGTCCTGCTCGTCTCGTCAAAACCCGACAAGGAAGAGTTTGTTCAGAGCGCAAAAATAACAGGGCTGGGAATCGCCATAATCGGGCTTATAGGGTTTGTGATATTTTTGGCTGTAATGCTCATAGGTGGATTGTAAAACTTAAATAAAATAATATGGGATACGACACATCGTCGTAAGAACCAAAATAAATTGTATTATAGATGTGGGGTATTATGATAGCAACAATACGAACGACTACCGGACGGGAGAATATTGTTATAGAGAGCATAACATCGAAGGTAAAAGGTCATGCGATCCCGATAAAATCGGTCTTCCATCCAGAAGACCTGCGCGGATATATTTTTATTGAGGGCGAAGTAAACGACATCGAAGCCGGCATCAAAGGCATACCGCATGTGAGGGGGCTCATAAATAAAGACGTTCCCATGGAACAGCTGGAAAGGTTCCTTATAGTGGCAAAGCAGGAAATAAAGCTGGAAGTCGGTGATGTTGTCGAGATAATAGGCGGGCCATTCAAGGGCGAGAAGGGAAAAATAACGCGCGTAGATGAAACAAAGAACGAAATAACCGTCGAATTTTTAGAGGCTGCCATTCCGATACCGGTAACGATATCTGTAAATACCGTAAGGATGCACGAGAAAAAGCGGTGATCATGTGGGCAAGAAAGAAACGGTTGATGTTCTGGTAGAAGGCGGAAAAGCAACGCCTGCGCCGCCGATAGGGCCGGCGCTTGCACCACTGAAAGTAAATGTAGGCAAGATAGTCGACGAGATAAACGAAAAAACAGCCGGCTTTTCAGGCATGCAGGTGCCTGTTAAAATATCAGTTGATACGGAAAACGGCTCTTATACAATAACAGTCGGAACGCCGCCTGTTAGCTCTCTTCTCAAAAAAGAATTAAAGGTCCAGAAGCTTGCAACCGTCAATGAAGACAAGACGAGAAATCTGGCCGGAAACATATCGTTCGACAGGATTGTAACAATAGCAAAGAACAAGGACTCGATTTACGGGGATTTGAAAGCCAAAGTAAAGCAGGTTCTCGGAACTTGCACCAGCTGCGGCGTCACCGTTGACGGCAAAAACGCAAAAGATGTCCAAAAAGACATTGACGCAGGGAAATATAACAGCCTTCTGTCTTAGTTTTAAATTCTTTTCTGGGTTCATACCAGTATGTCAATAGAAAACATACTGATAGCCGTATACTTGGTTTCTCTGATAATTGCATGGCAGGCGGCGCAGCCGCAGGTTGTCATTTCGATGCTTCTGTTGTTGATAATAATACTCCTCGGAAAGATTGATGCAAAAACCGAGGCAACAAAGCTGAAGGAAAGCATCGCCAGCAAACTGGATTCCATAACGATGAAGGTCGATTCCATCCCAAAAACAGACGATATCAAAGAAAGCTTTAACAGGGACATAATGTTTCTCGACCGGAAGATAAGCGAGCTTAGGAACGAATATACAGTGGAAATGGAAAAGCAGTACAGGGAACTGGCAAGGAAGATACTGGAAGTCGAGAACAGCGTCGGCGAAATACGCCGGACAGTAGGAGCGGCTTTCGGCTCTCTGGAAGAGCGGCTGGGAGAACGCGAGGAAGAATAAATCTTTTTATACTTTCCCCGTCATGTTAGATGGCCCGTATAACTACAGAAGCTTCTTTCTGTAGGAGGGAGATTAGTCATGCAAACAGCAACAACCTCACTAAATGAACATATAGCGGAGCGTAGCAAAATGTTTGTAGCATGGTGCTCGACTAGTTTTTATAATATGGCAATCGACTTTTTGCCGGAGGCAAAAAGGGGATGAAGATAGACGAAGCTCTTCAGAGTTTAAGCGAAAGCCCGAAGCGCGGCTTTGTGCAAAGCTATGATTTGGTTGTGATACTCAAGAATATAGACCTCAAAAAGCCGGAAAACAAGTTCTCAAAAGACATCGTCCTGCCAAACGGCCGCGGAAAGGACGTAAATGTTTGCATCATCTCCGACCGCATAGACGGCGCCCTTACAAAGACTGACGTAGAGACTATCGATAAAAAAGGGGTGCGGGAACTGACGAAAAAATACGAGTTCTTTTTGTGTGAAGCGCCGCTCATGCCGCTGGTCGGAAAGGTACTAGGAAAGTATTTGGGCCCTAAAGGAAAGATGCCCAAACTGCTCCCGCCCAATACAGACCCGGCTTCACAGGTTGCCGAGACAAAAAAGTCTGTAAGAATAAGGGTGAGGGACTCGCCTGTCATTCAGGTTATTGTAGGCACGGAATCAATGCCGCAAAATCAGGTAAAGGAAAACATAGAACGCGTCCTGGAAGAAATCAAGAAGACGCTGCCAAAGGGGGTGTCCCAGATAAAGATGATTATGGTTAAGCTCACGATGAACAAGCCCGTAAAACTGGACATGTGATAGTATGCTGAAAAATGAAAAGCCCAAGGAAGTTGAAGACTTGAAAAATCTCATGGAAAGCTACTCGCTGGTCGGGATACTTAATATGCACAAGCTTCCGACAAGGCAGCTCCAGAAGATAAAGAAACAGCTGGGTTCCAGGGCCGTTATCAGGATGAGCAGAAAGTCCATGTTAAGCCGGGCTCTGGACGCTTCGCAGAAAAGCGCATTGAAGGAAAAAATAGTCGGCGAGCCGGCGCTGATTTTATCAAACGAGAGCCCGTTTAAGCTGTTCAGGGTATTGAAAGAAAACCGCGCAAGCGCGCCCGCAAAGGCCGGCGATATAGCAAAGAACGATATCGTAATCGCCAAGGGTCCTACTAGTCTTCCTCCCGGCCCTGCCATATCGACGCTGCAAAAGATTGGTCTTAAGACAACCGTCCAAGCCGGCAAGATAGCCGTGTCCCAGGACAAGGTTGTTGCCAAGTCCGGTGAAACCGTAAACGACGACATGGTTGGCGCATTCAATCTGCTCAAAATGGAGCCGATGGAAATAGGGCTGGATATGGTTGTGGCCCTGGAAAAAGGGACTCTGTATGACAAAAGCGTATTGGATATCGACATCGATGTGTATTTAAAAAATCTGCAGCTGGCAGTGCAGCACGCCATTAATATCTCTCTGCATACCGGTTATCTGGTTCCCGAAACTGCAGTATTGTCCGTTCAAAAGGCATTTAATGAAGCAAAGTCGTTGTGCATAGCGGCGAATATCTTGGAAAAAGAATTCATCGGCGATGTGCTTGCCAAGGCGGTAACGGAAGCCAAAGCCTTGGAAAAAGGTATCGCAGATAAGACTGCATAAAGCAGCATTTTGACGCCATTATATTTTTAAAATTTTTCAAAGGGAAAAAGAGATCAAGGAAGAGAAAAAACCGCAGGTTTTTTCTTGTCTAAGGAGGTAGAAATATGAACTTAATATACGGAGCCCTTCTCTTGCATTCTGCAGGAAAACCTGTAACAGAAGAAGGAATAAAAAAGGTCGCGGATGCTGTAGGAGAAAAGGTTGAGGAAGCGCAGATAAAGGCGCTGACAGCAGCACTGGAAGGCGTTAACATCGCTGACGTAATAAGCAAGGCTGCGATGCCCGTCGCCGTCGCTTCGTCCGCACCCGCACCGGCAACAGAAGTAAAGAAGGAAGAGGTATCCGAAGAAGAAAAAGAGAAGAAGGCAGAAGAGGCAGCCGAAGGCTTGTCAGCCCTGTTTGGATAAGAATTTTTTGCTTTAATTATTTCCTTATCTTTTTCTAAATGTAGCTAGGTTTTGTTGCGGCATGACCGTTTTATTTATTTGAGCAGAGCATGAAATTAAGCGACGTATACTCGGAGCCGTCTCAAAAGAAAGTTTATTAAAGAATTAGTAAAGTATGATTTACTATGGTAGTCGAACTCCCTTTTATTTTACAAGAAGGTGAGAAGTTAATCAAAAATGCTTCTTCTGCGCAATATTACGGTGTTGGGATAATAAATATCGGTTTTGTTGGTGGAAAAATGGGTGGCTCTGGATGGTTTGGTGGTATAACCACAAACCAACAAAAGAAACGCGAAAAAAGTGTTTTTGATGCACAAAATTGTCATGTGTACTTAACGAACAAACGAATAGTCTTTGTAAAGGCAAAAATAAGTCTCATCTCTGGAAAAGAAACTAAGCTGGAAAACATATTTTGCGATATCCCTTTAGAATTCATAGAAGGAATTTATACAGGTACAAAATTCAAGATTAATCCAACAATAGAGCTTTCTGTAAGGTCGCTCAATGGTGAAATTAATAAACTGGTTTTTGCCTTCCTCAAAATAGGTTCAGAAGGAGTGTTTCAAGGAATGAAAAATCCTGTTAAAGGTATGTTTGACGCATTTAAACCTGCAAGAATTGAAGAAAGAGATGAATGGATAAATTTAATTAAAAAATACAAATCTAGCTCGAAAAATAAAAATTCGAGTGAGATTGAAGAACCACTAAAAATTTTAAAATTCCGTTTTGCAAAGGGTGAAATTTCTAAAAAAGAATACAACCAGATGAAGAAAGAATTGAATAGTTAATTCACTGGTAACTTTGATAGCTACAATTCAAAATCTATATCTTCATAACCCTTAGAACATGCCATGACAAATTCTTTTGTTTCACAGGCAATAGTATCATAACAAGCCATTATTTTAATTCTACTTCCCCCAGGCCAATGCCAATTTGCAGTTTCTTCTAGGTATTCACCCAATTCATTTGATTTATCTTTTTTGATTTCACCTAAATCGATGTTGTTTATTTCGATGTCTGCGACAACAGGTTTTCCGTTATAAGTTACATGACCAGCAATTGGGTATGGGGTATTGCAACTTCTTAGAGAGGATTTTATAGCTTCTGTGGCATTAGGAATGCTCTGCGTAGCAATTATACCTGTATAATATGCACCATACAGCGTTCCTCCCGCTATGATGGTGGTTAGAATAACTATTGAAATGATATGAAATTTGTCCCATATATCTTTCTGTATCTGATCTTTTGCCATAATTAACTTTCATCAAATAATTATTAATAAAAACTTCGGCTGTCTCATGCGTCATACGCTACGGATTTCTTTCAGAAATCCTTGCCTCACATTCGTTCAGTCGCTGAACAAAGATTTTAAGGTTTCAGAACTCCGTTCTTCCACCCAAATCAGCGCAGGCTGACTTCTTAAAACCTTGAACGTTCTAACAAACATTGCAGATAAAAATCCCTATCCCAATATAGTTAACTGATACCAATGCCCACAGACAAGGAGATAAAAAATGAGTTCAGAAAAACAGCTAGTGCTGATCCCGACAAGTTTTATGCGACTAGTTTTCTGAAACAGCAGGGTTTTTCAAGAAAGAAATGCGAAAAATGCGGAATTATGTTCTGGTCTGTTTCCGGCTATGTTTGCGGCAAAGGCGAATGTTCCGGCGGATTCAGGTTTATAGGTAAACCGAGAAGAAAATTAAGCTACATAGACGTATGGAAAGAATTTTCACGCATATTCAAAAAATTGGGGTATACGCCGATAAGGCGGTATCCGGTTGTCGCCCGCTGGCGCGACGATACGGATTTCGTGCAGGCATCCATATATGATTTCCAGCCTTATGTCGTGTCCGGCGAAGTCGAGCCGCCTGCCAATCCATTGGTTGTGCCGCAATTCTGTTTGCGTTTTAATGACATAGACAATGTCGGCATTACCGGCTCCCATTATACAGGTTTCGTGATGATAGGCCAGCATGCATTCCTGCCTGAAAATTTATGGGACCAGGAGAAAATCTTTTCTGACATTTATGCATGGCTAAGAAAAGGGCTCGGACTCAAAAAAGAAGAGATAACATTTCATGAAGATGCCTGGGCAGGCGGCGGCAATTTTGGTCCGTCGATGGAATTTTTTTCAGGCGGCCTTGAAATCGGAAACCAAGTCTATATGCTTTACGAAAGAACCCCGTCAGGCTACAAGGAACTGAAGCTGAAGGTCTGCGACATGGGGATGGGGCACGAAAGGAATGCATGGTTTTCCTCTGGCACGAATACGAGCTATGACGTAACATTCCCTGTAGTTATGAAAAAGCTGAAACATATATCAGGCGTTCGTGTTGATGAATCGATTATAAAAAAATTCCTGCCGTTTTCTTCAAATCTCAACATAGACGAAATCCAGGATATAGATAAAGCATGGAGTTCTATAGCAAAATCTATAGGATGCGATGTAAAAATATTAAAAGAAAATGTATTGGATTTGGCGGCGCTGTATTCTGTTGCCGAGCATTCCAGAACCTTATTGGTCGCGCTTAGCGACGGGGCTTTGCCGGGCAACGTCGGCGGCGGCTATAATCTGCGCACAATTTACAGGCGCGCCCAGAATTTCATAGACAGGTTCGGATGGAAAATGGATATACCGGAAATATGCAGGTGGCATGCCTCGTATCTGAAGCCTTTGTTCCCGGAGCTGTCAAAAAATTTATCCGGTGTCGGAGAAATACTGAAAGCCGAAGAAGAAAAGTTCATTGCAACAAAAGAGAAATCCCGCCAGATAGTTGCCGGCATAATAAAGGCGGATATAACAGGTGAGAAATTGCTGGAGCTGTACGACAGTCAGGGAATTGCTCCCGAATTAATAAAGGTGGAGGCTGAAAAATTGGGCAGGGTCGTAGTTGTGCCTCAGGATTTCTATGCGCGCGTTTCCGGGCTTCATGAAAAATCCGTTCATGAAGAAAAGAAAACGCTTCCTTTGGATGGCATTCCGGAAACAAGGCTCATGTTTTACGAAGACCAGAACAGGAAAGACTTTTCCGCAAAGGTTCTGAAGATAATAGGCAACCATGTAGTCTTGGACAGCACATATTTCTATCCGCGCGGAGGCGGCCAGGAACCTGACCACGGCCAGATTGGCGGCTGCCATGTCTATAGCGTAGAAAAGTTCGGCAATATCGTAGTCCATTTTCTGGAAAAGGCCGGTTTCAGGGAAGGGCAAACAGTCAACTGTTCGATAGACTGGGACAGGCGGCAGCAGCTTACGCAACATCACACGGCGGTTCATATAGTAAACGCTGCCGCCTCAAAAATACTCGGGACGCATGCCTTCCAGGCAGGCGCGAAAAAAGACGTTGACAAGGCCCATATAGACATAACGCATTACAAGGCATTAACCGACGAAGAGCTGGAAAAAATAGAAAATGAAGCGAACAAAACAGTAAGGAAAGAACTGAGGGTGAAGAAGACATTTAAACCGAGAGAAGAGGCGGAAAAAAATTACGGCTTTGACATCTATCAGGGCGGCGCTGTACCCGGAAAGAGGATACGGATTGTCGAAATAAGCAATACGGATGTAGAGGCATGCGGCGGCACGCATCTTGATAATACAAAAGACGCCGGAAGAATAATTCTCACAAAATCTGACCGCATACAGGATGGCATCGTAAGGATAGAGCTCGTGGCAGGGAAAGCCGCAGAAGAGTTTTCTGTCAAAGACCACAACGTTCTTCTGGAATGCCTGTCTATATTGAATGCTACTGAAAAGACGGCGCTAAAGAAGGCGGAAGAGCTGTTCAGAAAATGGAAGGCATCAAGAAAAAAATCATACGGTGATATCATAGAAGACTTCAAAAGCCAGTTTGTAAACAATGTCCTGATAAAAAAATTAAAAGACGTTGGAATGAAAGAACTGCAGGAGATTTCCAGGGCGCTGTCGACGGACAGGACAGTAATAGTATTCTTCTCCGTCAGCGACAAGATCTATGTCTTCTGTTCCGCCGGTGGCCAGACAAAAACAAACGCCGGAGAACTGGCAAAGAGGTTGTGCACAGAACTGGACGGCAAGGGTGGCGGCACAAAAACCATCGGCCAGGGACTTGGGAGCGACAAGGAAAAGGTTGACGGGCTGATAAAGAAACTGCGCGGGGAGTTTATATGAATGAACGTATTTTACTGCGCAAGATGGGCCGGATTGTGAGGGTTGATATAGCCGACCTACCGAAGACGCTGGCCAGATTCAAAAAGGAGATAGAAGAAGCGGAAAAGAGATGAGTTATCCCGTCCTGTTCAAAAGTCCGCATTCTACCGGCGTTATTGTCAGAAGTCTGCATAAAGACAAAAATATGCTGCTCCTTGTTATATTTCTCAGCTCTTCTTGGTTATTGCGGTTATTTATAACAAGAAAAGTTTCTTTGCCGGGTATTTTCTGCACTATCAGCTGAACCTGGTTTGTGTTAGTCATTGTTAGTTCAGGCAGCTGATTAACGTAATCAATGAGATTCGTGTCATTATAGAAGAATTTTAACGACGTAAAGCCGTTCTGGACGTAAACAGATTCCGTTTTTGCGTCAAGCTCGCCGTCGATGACAAAATTTTCCAGCGGCCTGAATTCTTCTACCGGCACTGATGAGGTGAAAAAGAACGCCAACGAAGAGAACGAGAACGTGAATATTATGAAGGCGACCATGATTTTTTGCTGCGTCGATTTTCTCATTTATTCACCTGTTAAGTTTATCGATGAAATAACTATAGATTCATTCCTTTTTCTCTAGACCAATAAAATTTACCTTCACGTTTCATCAATACTCCTTTCTCCCAAGCTTCAAGTACTATTTTTCTTGCTTTTTCTGGAGAGTAATTTAGATGCGAGGCAATAATTTCTATAAAACCGTCTTCGGTTCGATCAGTTTGCCCTAGCAAAAGGAAAATTCTTCTATCAAGCTTCTTTATAGTTTCTTCTGCTATAGTGTATGGCCGGTTCTTTGAGCGCATTAAGAAAAGTGAGTTGGCTAATTTCTCGCCAAATGTCATAGCGTTCCCTTCTACCCACTTTTTTATGAAATTTGAGAGTTGTTTTTCATCAAATCCAAATTTTGAGTAAAACGATCCTACATTATAAACGCATACTGGTATCAATTCGGGATTTATGACCGAATATACTAAATCTTTAGGGTCTTTGCCTAGCCAGTTATTGAGTTCTTTCTCGGCTGTTTTTAGCAACAATTTATGAATTTCACTATTAATGTTAACTGTACCGCAACGGATTGAGTATTCTGCAAGAGAAATACGGAAATCTATATTCCTTGCTACATCACGTGCTGTATAGCCTGAGAGAAAAGGCGCATCATATTTGAAATCAGCCCTATAATTAATGTCACTTTTACTTAATTCAGTAGGCAAATTCCATGATATGTTACGACAATTACTTAACACGTATTTTCTTTTTTGGAGTAATGTTTCTACATCCCCGTTTATATATGAAATATTACCAAAATGTGAAGGCGGTATTCCAATAGACTCTATAGCCCTATGTAATTTTATTAGGTCTTTCTTTATCTCAGTATCAACAGGGTACAAAGCCCCTATCCCTCCTGCAATACCGTTTACAGGTTGAGTTCCAATAAAGGTAGCAAGTAAGGTGTCTTTGATATATGAATCTGCCCCAAACCCAGAAAAAGACGGCATAAATTCGCTAAGACCTTTTCTCATATATCGAAGAGAAAGCGGTCTCTCGGAAATTTGTGTAGCACTAAGAAACGTTTCTTCTATAGATTCGATGTAAAATATCTGAAGGTAGTTCGTCTCGATTATTTTTCTTAATTTAATTTTAAAAGGTAAATCTAAAAATGATTTGTGAAGAGAATCGGATATTGCAATGTAAACTGATTCCAATGGTAGATTTGCCGGATCCGAATATAAGGTATACGCGTGTGAATTTTTAATATCAACGCCGCTCTTTTCAAGCTTGTCTTTTAAAATTCTAGGCAATGATTCTGTCCGCATTTTAAGGTAAGCTATTATTTCGCAAGAACTATTTTCTGCTGTAGAATTTAGAGTACTCACCATTTGTTTGCATAGTTTAACATGAAACGGTATCGTCTGGAAGCTATTGCCAATTTTATTTGGATATATAGGTATATCATGTACAGGTATTCTACGATTTAATTTCTGAAGAATTTCTTCGATAGAATTTCCATTTAACATTGAAAATATTGTGCAAGTAAATGTATTTAACTATAGTCCAAACTATACCCCCCCTACTTCCGATGTTTCCAATGGAAGTGTATAAGTCTTTTTATATGTTTCCATGTAATTGATAGAGGGTTTCATTGGCTGCCATGTTAGTTCTTGAGGACGGCACTGTTTTTTACGGAAAGCCTTTTGGCGCTTCAAAGGCGGTTTCTGGAGAGGTAGTTTTCAATACAGGCATGGTTGGCTATACGGAAGCCATAACAGACCCCTCTTATAAGGGCCAGATTTTATGCCAGACATACCCGTTGATAGGCAATTACGGCGTTTCCGAAGACGATTTCGAGTCTGATTCTCCAAAAATAGAAGGGTATATAGTAAGCGAAATCTGCAAAAAACCGAACCACAGGACGGCGCAAAAATCTCTGGACAGTTTTCTGGCAGAGCACGGTGTTCCCGGCATAGCCGGCATAGACACGCGCGCGCTTACAAAAAAGCTGCGCATGAAAGGCGTTATGCTTGGCGTTCTTTCAACTGAAGACGGGACTGCGCCAGAAACAAAAATACCTGACCCGAACGAGACTGACCTTGTTGAAAAAGTCACTATAAGCAAACCTATATTCTATGAAAATGCAGGCAAAACCGTCGTCGTGATGGACTGCGGCGTTAAAATGAATATAATACGCTCTTTGCTGGAAAGAAAACTGAATGTGATAAGAGTCCCGGCGTCGTATGCAGCAGACAGGATAATGGAACTGAAGCCGGATGGCATACTGATTTCCAACGGTCCTGGCGACCCGAAAAAAGTGGATTACGTCATTGAAGCAACAAGGCAACTCATAGAATACAAGATGCCCGTCTTTGGAATATGCCTCGGCATCCAGATTCTTGCTCTAGCAATGGGCGGAAATACGTACAAGCTCAAGTTCGGTCATCGTGGACAAAACCATACGTGCATGGATTTGAAAACAAAGAGGTGCTACATAACATCGCAAAATCATGGGTATGCTGTTGATGCGGCTTCGCTCAACGACTGTGAAATCACTTTTCTCAACGTTAACGACAAGACAGTCGAAGGAATAGAACACAAATCACTTCCTGTCTTCGGTGTTCAATTTCATCCAGAAGCCGCGCCAGGCCCTACGGACACGAAATTTCTTTTTGATAAATTTGTGAAGATGATGAACAATGAATAATATGGCGATCGACTTGCGAAGCAAGGGGATAATGAATGAAATCAAGAAAGTCCTGATACTGGGCAGCGGTGCAATCACTATTGGCCAGGCGGGAGAATTTGATTATAGTGGCGCTCAAGCCATAAAGGCGTTCAGGGAAGACGGGATAAAAACCGTTTTAGTCAACCCTAACATAGCTACTATACAGACAGACGAAAAATTTGTAGACAAGGTTTATTTTCTGCCTGTCAAGGGCGAGTTTGTTGAGCAGATAATCGCCAAAGAAAGGCCGCAGGGAATCTTATTGGGATTCGGCGGCCAGACAGCGCTGAACTGCGGCCTGGAGTTGCACGAGAAGGGTGTGCTGGAAAAATATGATGTAAGGGTTCTGGGAACGAACATAGAAAGCATAATAAAAGCCGGCAACAGGCAGGAGTTCAAAAAACTCATGGAATCTAACGGCATCCAAATACCAAAGAGCGCTTCTGCTTTTTCCATAGACGAGGCGGCAGAAATAGCAAACACTATTGGTTATCCCGTCATGGTGAGGGTTGCTTACACCCTTGGCGGTCAGGGAACGGGCGTCGCGTACAACGATTCACAACTGAAAGAGATTGCGTCCCGTGGGTTGACGCACAGCAGGATTCATCAGATACTTGTGGAAGAGTACCTGCATAAGTGGAAGGAGGTCGAGTACGAGGTTATGCGGGACCGCGAGGACAATTGCATAATTATTTGCAACATGGAGAACTTCGACCCCATGGGAATCCATACCGGTGAGAGCATCGTCGTTGCGCCGTCACAAACTCTGACGAACAAGGAATACCATAAGCTTCGGGAAATGTCTTTCAGGGTTATTCGCTCCTTAGGAATAGTAGGCGAATGCAATATCCAGTATGCGATCAACCCGAAAAACGGCGACATACGCGTCATCGAAGTCAACTCGCGTCTGTCAAGAAGCTCTGCGCTGGCCAGTAAAGCGACAGGTTATCCGATTGCGTACATAGCTGCAAAATTATCTATGGGCTATGCGTTGCCGGAGCTGGCGAACAAAGTCACGAAAGTAACAACAGCCTGTTTCGAACCGGCGCTGGATTATGTTGTTGTGAAAATTCCAAGGTGGGATTTCCAGAAATTCCGCCGCGCTAACAGGAATCTCGGCACGCAGATGAAATCCATAGGAGAGGTCATGTCCATAGGCCGCAATTTCGAAGAGGCGCTGCAGAAAGCTGTCAGGATGCTGGACATAGGCCGTGAACTCACGGATGATATAGAAGGCGGCGTCCAAAGAACAAAGGACGAACTTGTGCATCCGACGGACAAAAGAATATTTTATATTGCCGGGGCGCTGAAGAATTTTTCTGTCGCCGAGGTCGGCGAATTAACGGGCATAGACGAGTGGTTCATTCACAAGATAAAGAACATCGTGGATATAGAAGAGAAAATAAAATCGTCTTTTACAACTGATGTCCTTAAGGAAGCAAAAAAACACGGATTTTCTGACAGAAAGATAGGAGAACTGGCAGGAAGGGGCGAAGAATCTATAAGGGCGCTCCGGAAAAAGCATGGCATAATTCCTGTTGCCAAACATATAGACACGATGGCCGCGGAATGGCCCGCAAAAACAAATTACTTGTATCTTACCTATGGAGACGAGGACGACATAGAGTTTGAAAAAAAGAAAAAAGTCATTGTCCTCGGCTCAGGATGCTATCGTATCGGCTCCAGTGTCGAGTTTGACTGGTGCTGTGTAAACCTGGCTATGGCATTAAAGAAAGATGCTGATGAGGTGGTAATGATAAATTACAACCCGGAAACCGTATCAACGGACTACGATATCCTGGACAAGCTTTATTTCGAGGAACTTTCTCTTGAGCGCATAAGGGATATAATAGAAAAAGAGAACCCTCTGGGCGTCGTCGTTTCAGTGGGCGGCCAGATACCAAATAACCTTGCGCTAAAGCTTTCTGAATTCGCGCACATACTGGGGACGTCAGCAGAAACTATAGACGCCGCTGAAGACCGCTCTAAATTTTCTTCCCTGCTCGACAATCTGGGAATAAGCCAGCCGTGGTGGAACAAATTTACGGACTTTCAGGAGGCAAAAAAATTTGCAGGCAGAATAGGATATCCTGTGCTGATACGCCCTTCATACGTCTTGTCGGGGGCCGCCATGAAAGTCGTATTTAATGAAAACGACCTGGAACACTTTCTAAAGTCGGCGGCAGAAATTTCCAGCAGCGGCGTTGTTATATCAAAATTCTTTTCAGACTCGCGCGAGATAGAAGTAGACGCGGTCAGCGACGGAAAGAATGTTTTCATAGGCGCAATTATAGAGCATGTGGAGAATGCAGGCATCCATTCCGGCGATGCCACGCTGGTCATACCTGCTTTTAGCATAACAGAAGATGAGAAGAAAAAAATAATAGAAGCGACGAAAAAGCTTTCTCATAGCCTTCACATCATTGGACCTTTCAATGTCCAGTACCTGGTTAAGAACGGCGGGATTTTTGTGATAGAATGCAACATACGCGCGTCAAGAAGCATGCCGTTCGTTTCAAAGGCCATAGGAATAAATCTGATGGAACTGGCGGCCGCGGCTATTATGGGAAAACGCATAGATAAAAAAGAGGTTTCCCCGGATATTTTTGCTGTGAAGGTCCCGCAGTTTTCTTTCATGCGCCTTGAGGGCGCGGACCCTGTGACAGGCGTTGAAATGGTTTCTACAGGCGAAGTCGCCTGCTTTGGCAAAACCCTTGAAGAGGCTTTCGTAAAAGCCCTTATATCGTCCGGCCTTGAAATACCGAAACCCGGTGATGACATACTGATAACAGTAAGCAAAAAAGAAAAAATAATCGACAATGCAAAAATCCTTTCAAAAAGGTTCAAAATAAACGCGACAGAACATACGGCAGAGGAGCTTGTAAAAAACGGCGTCGACTGCAGGATGCTTTACAAGGTAACTGAAAACAGGCAGCCGAACATACTTGATTACCTGGTGGAAAAAAAACTGAAGCTGGTGATAAATATAATAAACAGCCATGCTGAAGAACAGATTCTTGAAGACGAATACCTGATACGAAGAAAAGCAGTTGAATACGGCATTCCCGTCATCACAAATTTCGAGCTTTTCGAAATGCTGACCAATGCCATAACGCGCGACATAAAAATCGAGGACATGATTGAGTTTTCTGGGGAGAAATGGCTGAGGTAATACATTATCTTGTTTGTTTACTGCTTTTCCAAATGCAAAACCCTAAAGCAATAGGAAAGAAACTTATCGGTAGAGTCAAAATATCTTTTATCGCAGAAGTAAAAAGGAAAAATCCAGAAAGATATACAACTCCGATGGCGATGAGAATTATTCCTAATAGCTTGGATTTTATAAATTTGCCTCTAAATTGATAGATTTTATACGTTCCGATAGACAAGAAAACCCAGAAAATAAAGGAATATGCAAACTGCATATTTGGATTAGTTTTTATTTGTTCCCAGATAATGTTGGCAAAAATATTTCCCAGAAATCCAAAAATTCCGCCTAAAACCACACCATAGAAAAATAATGCTCTGTCTTCTAAATCTTTGTACTGCTTTCTTTTACTTTTTACCATATAGCCCCCACCGGATTCGAACCGATGTCTCGACCTCCAGAGGGTCGCATCCTTGACCAATGCCTAAGATTTTGATGCGTTCAAAATCTTGCTAGACGAGGGGGCTGTATTCCTTCCTTATTTATGTTAAGTATTTAATTAAATTTTGCAAAGAAAAAGTTTATTCCATGTCCTGCAGCATCCTGCTGCCCTTCTTGGTTATCACAAAGCAGGTGGAGCCGACGGGGTTTATGGTGCTCACGAGATTTTTTTCCATCAGACCTTTCGTCGCCGATTCAAGAATTGCGTTTATGTCCCTGCCGGAGCCGTTGTCGTTGAGGAACTTTTTCAGCTCGTGCTTCGTGATCAGGTTCATCTCGGATATCTTCTTCAATACCTTTGCTTCTGCGGGCGTCAGCATAAATACCACTTTAACTTTTATTTACATTTGTATTATCCGCCGCCCGTATATATATGTTGCGGTCACTCCAGAACTAGGTCTTCTTTCACTTTTCTTGCTGCTGCTTTGCCGGCCAGGATTTCAGCCAGCTTAAGGGCGAATTCCATGGCCGTGCCGGGCGACTTTGCCGTTACGACGTTGCCGTCAACGACAACTTTCGCGTCCCTCGGTTTCGGAATCTGGTTTTCCATCCCGGGATATATGGCAGCTATTCTTGTTTCCAGCACGCCGGCTTTCGCCAGCACTGCGGGAGCCGCGCATATGGCTGCAACGACCTTTTTCTTCTTGTCAAAATCTTTTATCAAGCCGAGAACAGCCTGGCTGTTCGCAAGGTTCTTGTATCCAGGCCCGCCAGGCAGTATCAGCGCATCGTAATCGTCAGCATTTATTTCAGCCAGTCTCTTGTCCGCCATCGTGCGGACTTTCCTCGAGCTTTCTACGACGCTTGATGAGAGGCTTGCAAGTGTTACCTCAACGCCTGCCCGCCGCAACACATCTATGGTCGTGAATGCCTCTATCTCTTCAAACCCTTCTGCAAGAATAATTACAGCCCTCATAAATCTCCTTTTTAATAGTTTATGATTATAGAGTGTGATAAATATTTATGCTCAAACAACAAAAGAATACAGATAATTAATTTTGTCGTTTGGCATACTGTAAACCAAATTATATCCTGTATCTCATTATTTATTTGGTTTACAATATTTCAATAAAATGGTGATTCCATGCCAATAATAGGATTTAATTTGAACTCGGTACACGCTGCAATAAACGAGAAAAACGTCACGGCAGACAAAATTGACATAAACAGCACGCCGAGAATTGAAAACATAGAACGGGCCGAGCTGAACTTTGGTGGTATAAAGGAAGTCCTTTCTGTTGATTTTAGCTTCGAGATAAAATACGAGCCGTCTGTCGGCGAGATAAAGATGGGCGGCACGGTTCTTTACCAGACAGAAAATGCAAAGGACGTACTTGCCAAATGGAAAAAGGACAAGCAGGTGGAAGGGGCTGTTGCCATGGACGTGCTGAATGCGGTATTCCGCAAATGCCTCACGAAGGCGCTGGACCTTTCTCTTGAATTGAGGCTTCCGCCTCCTATACAGTTTCCTGTCGTGAAGCAGAAGGAAGAGTAAGAAAATAATCTCGGGGATTTAACCAATAGGATACAATGGTACATTCCGGGTAACAGGCCAACATATTCAAGGAAGGTTTGTATATAATTTGCAGATTCTCCAAGGACCTTCGATTGTAGAACAATTAAGCGGCTGTCTGAAAGGGAGCTATTAAGAGAAGCGAGAAAACATCCAAATTACAGAACAGAATTCCACGGTCATACGAGGAGAATAGAAAATGATGTGAGAAGGGGGCTCTTAAGAGCTAATCCAGTATAGTTCCCAGAATGTCGCGCGATATCTTGTTCTGCCTTTCTGTAAGCTTGGTTATGCTTTCGTTTATTGTTTTCATGTTTTCCTTTAGTTCATTGATTTCCCTGCGAAGCACTATCATATCAAGCTTCGCGTCGTCGATTTTGGTCTTGATATCATTTATAGAAGCCTTTTGCTCCTCAAATTTCTTGTTTAGAATATCGATAAACTCCCTCAGGAATTCCTCCAGTTCCATAGTCGACCGCTCTTCGCGCGAAAGCTCCTCGGTCTTGTGGTACATGCCAATAGATACGTGAAAAAAGCTTTAATCTGCAAGGCGTTTCAGAGCAGTATATAATATAGGCATCTGGTTAAACCCTCACAACGCCGGGTGACAGCTCTATATTTTAGAAAATATACTTTTTAATTATTATTTATTATCATATATTTCTTAAAAGGGGCCAAGCTGCAATTTAACTTTCATGAAATATATTTCCTGATTACATTAACACATCAGATATGATTTATCATAGATTTTCTATATGGTGTTACAATACATATAGTTCATACAATAGAGATTATGCCTGCGAAGCCGCTTCAACCCTAACATAAAAAATACAGGAAGCGTAAGCTGATTTGACAGGGTATTCTTAACAATCAGGCGTTTTCTTCTGTCTCGTCGCTTTCTTCTTCGGCTCCGCCGTTTTCATCGGCCGCTTCGCTGCTCTTTTCGTCTTTTGCGTCGCGCGCCATCCCTAACATAAGAAGGTCGTCAAAATCCTTGGCTATGCGCCTGGTTTTGCGCATGAAGCTTTTCATGGAGCTTTCGACCTTGTCCATCAGCCTGTTGACCGTATTAGACGTGAGCAGATAGCCTTTCACGTAGTCGTTTCCGGCAGGAATTTTAACAAATTCAACAAGTCCCAATGACCTCCATTTTCTCAATTCCTCGTATGTCTGGCTCTGCGAAACCTCCAGAATCTGGGAAATTTTTTCGATGGAAACCGGTACGTTGTCTTTTTTGTACCGTAGCAGCTCTAAAAGCAGTTTTGAGTGCTTCGCCCGGCTTTCCTTTCGCCTCAGGCCGAGACGCCTTACAAGAACAGCCGACAGATCATCCACTGTCAGGTTTATTTTTGTGTCAGGCGGCGAAATCCTCTGGAAAACCATGTCGCTGAGTTTTTTCTTCATTCTCCCCACCTTTGCTTCGCAAAGTTGTCGAGTGCCATATTATTCATATCCAATTTACTGGTTATCCCTAACATCACATCTTCCTTATATACCACCGGTTAAAACCGGTGGTTTGCAAGAAGATGGGATCCAGAAGACATTGTATTTCAATGTCTTCTTAGATAAAAATTATTTCTTCAGCCTTGCCAATTCAACTTTTGCCTCTTTCAATAATTTAGTTCCAAGGTCGTCGGGGTAGTCCGCCTCTGAAACGACTTTTTTGATGCCTGCATTGATAATCATTTTGGCGCATTGCACGCAGGACGTAAACGTCGTATACATGGTCGCACCTGCTGTATTCATACCGTGGCGGGCGGCTTGCACGATAGCGTTTTCTTCAGCATGACAGCACGCGCATTTGTCCAGTTCTTTGCCAGACGGCACGTCCGAAGCGCAGCGGCCGCATCCCCCTTCGTTGCAGTTTTTCGTGCCCGCAGGCGTGCCGTTGTAGCCGGTAGAAATTATCTGCTTTTCCTTAACAAGTATCGCGCCTACTTTCCGCCTGCTGCATGATGCGCGTTCTTTGACAGCATGCGCCACATTCATGAAATATCGGTCCCAGTCCGGCTTAGCCATGAGAACCCCCTGTTTTTATACTATTTGTAAGACAGAAGGGTAACCCAATAGGGAAAAAAGCTTGTTGTAAACGCATGTTTTTTGCCATATTTTTACAACTCCCTATAAAGCTGATGGGACAAAGCGAGGGCAATGATTCCCAACGCAAGCGAAATCCATGGATTTTCAATAACAGGTGTGATGTCAGCCAGCGCCCAGATACCGCGCCAGAAAAGTATTACGCCGACTGCACCAATAATCAACAGCAGCGTATTTTTGTTCTTCTTGTAGCGGTTGGGATGCGATTTCGGCATATTCATAATTTGTCCATAGTAGAATATAAAACTATACTGTTTCTGCCATGTTTGGCACATAACCTTGCCCGGCGGCAACAGCCGCCTGTCCATAGAAATCCGTTTTGCTACGGGCAGAACATGAAATTACTGTCGCTGATTGGAATAAACAGCATTTTTAGTTAATGTATTAGAAAAAGGCCCAAAAACTTTCAGAATTTAAGCGGAATGACCGTTATGACCATTTCTATCCCAATGATGTATTTTCAGTCTTTCCATTATATATTCTTCTGCTGTTTTACCTTGACTACCGTCTCCGTCCTCTGTGTACCGGTCTAGGGCCTTCATCGCAACCGCCCTGACAGCATCAGCTCCATGTTTTTGAATATAACTCGTTAAGTCGTAATGGGTTTCTGGCCCTTTCAATTCCACACCAAAATCAAACAGTTCGCGTTGGAGCATCGTTGCGGATAAGTCCGCCTTTGACTGCACTAATGAACTTTTAGGGTTTTTATATGCTGCCATTTGTACACCCGATTTCAAACCTGCAAAGGCATGTTTTCAATAGCTCTCCTGAAAAAGGTCTTGGCCCCGCCTGAAATATCTCCGCCCTCAGGAAATTCAATCACGGGCTTGATAGGATAAGAAGTAAGCACGGCTGCAGCATCTTCTCTGCCTAAGTTTCTGTGAATTCCGTCTGGCGTATGGAGTGTAAAAGTAGAATGCACGCCACCATAAACTTCAACTTTGGGTCTTCCGTTTCCATTGTACCCGGGAGCCATACTTATCTCATCCCTGCGCACTGCATGAAGAATTTTCTTGTTTCAGTGTCTACACCCTCAAAGTGCAGCTTGGAGCCGCGGTAGCCGTTGTTCAAAAGTCTGGACACAAAACTTTTGGTGGCGACTTTTATCATTTCCAGTTTTCCGCCGTTCCTGGCTTCAAACGTGTAAATATCGTCAGAATTAGAGCCTGTTGAGTAGAAGCTTATCGAAACACTCTGCCCGAAACCGAACTGCTTTCTCATAGAGAACCCCAGCAATCGATATAAAAATTATTGCAGCGAGTTTATTTAAAGTTGTGGGATGCAGGTGGGAAATTTCCTTTTTTGAAAGTTTCTTACGTTAGAGATAAAGCCAGTTGGTGCCATTATATAGTATTTTAAAAATATATTATCTATACAATTTATCATGAAATGAATAATAAAAAATATTGTTTACATAAAATATGTGGACTCTCGCAATTAGTACAACTGATTAAGTACATCAGCAAATCTCTTCCCTACGACTGCCGTTTCTCCCCACACAAGCGGCAGCCATAAAGGTATTCCCAGAAAAGAAGGATTTGCATAGCTCCAGATGCCTAATTGTATTGCATTTATCTCTGCTAACGATCCTCCAAAAAATGCCAGTACGAATAATGTATTATCGCTCCTTGTATGCCAGTATTTTATATTAATTGCCCACAACAGCGCGAGTATCGAAACCACAAGAAGATTATTCCTCCATAAGTTATATGCAAGTGTTATCCCTATCAAATATACTATAGACATCCAGAAAACTTTCCTCTCAATGATAATTTTATTCTTGACCATAAAGAACCATATTTCTTACGTTAGAGATAAATAGCCTTTATCTGACCGGGTCAAATCCGCCCTTAGAAAACGGATTGCAGCGAAGCAGCCGATGAAGCCCCAGTCCGATTCCTTTAACGGCCCCGTGCCTCTTAATCGCTGTTTTCGTGTATTGCGAGCACGTTGGCGTATACCTGCAGATGCGTTTGACGTTCAGTTTTTTCTTCATCGCCGGGTCTATGAACTGCTGGTAATATTCTATCTGGCGCAGCAGAAAATGCGATTCGGATTTAAATTTCCTGTCCTTAGAAAAAATATCAAGCATATTGCGGGACGACAGAACACCACCGCAGCAGCCTGTTGGATCACACTGTCCTTTTCTCATAATATCATTTCTTCTTCGGCTTTAATTTCGAGAATTTTCTCAGCACCGCTTCAAAATCCGTTGCCAGTTCCATTCCGTCCTGCGTTAATTTGACGTACTTTATGCGCCCCTGCTTGTCGAATTCCACCAAGCCAAGGTCCATGAACATGCCGAGAAGCTTGACCGTATGTGAGTAGGTGCAGTCCGTTTCCTTCGCAAGCACGGAAACGTATTTTGTACCGCCAATCTTTATGCATTCCAGCAGCCTGACAGGCTTTTTCCTGAGAAACAGCTCTTCCAGCTCCATTTTCGCCGACATTTTATCTATAATTTTATCGTTTTCCCCCTTTAAATATGTTTTAAAGTAGTGTTCCTATTAAATATTTTATGTTAGATATATTCTGACTTATATAATCACCAAAATTAATTAATTTTGAAATATATAAAATAAAAGATGCTTTTCATAAGACTATTTAGAAAAAATATTTTCAACAATATAAATAACCCCCAAATGGATGTGAGGGCTCGACACCCCGTATTTATTTACCGAAGCGCTTTAAATGTGAGGGTTAAAGTAATAACATTAACATATAGCATGATATAAAATGGCTACGAGCAGGATTACTTTGAATCCCGCTGTACAGAAGGATTATTTCAATAATCCTTCTTGTATCGACTAGCCAAATTTTATAAGATGGTATAGACTCGCGAAGCGAGGGTATGGAGGCTAGGGGATTGGGAGAGATAACGATAAACCCTGTAAGGAAGCTGTTTATGACGGCTGGCGCAAAACGCGTTTCTGACAAAGCAGCCATTGAACTGGCCAGAATAATAGAAGATAAAACCAGGCTGGTTGCTGTTGAGGCCGAGAAATTGTCAGCCCACGCCGGTCGCAAGACAGTCATGAAACGGGATATAAGGCTGGCAAAAAAAATACTGGAAGGTTGACTTTAAACATTTTTCCTGTATAGTAGTTTTCATGATAGACGAACTGATTAAAAAAATATCTTCTTTTTCCGGTTTGGAAGAGCGCGATATCAGGAGCAAAATTATTGATAAACAGGCGGAATTATCCGGCATGATTTCAGAAGAAGGCGCCGCCTACATAGTTGCCAAAGAGCTTGGCGTGAGCCTGACAAGAAAGCAGGAAAGGCTCAAGATAGAAAACGTTGTTCCTGGCATGCAGAATGCCGATGTGGTTGGAAAAATCATCAGGGCGTTTCCCGTGAAAGAGTTTTCAACCGAGAAGGCAAAGGGTCGCGTCAGGAATATAATTGTCGGCGACGAAACCGGCACTGCCCGCCTGAGTTTATGGAACGATGAAATAGAAAAATTTAATTTTAATGACGGCGACGTTGTTCGTATTCGCGGCTTCGTCCGCGAAAGCCTTGGCGGCCCTGAAATACGGCTTGGCCGTTACGGGCTGGTCCAGAAAAGCGACGAAAAAATAGTCGTGGCTGCCAGACAGGTCGATCGCATCAAATTGTCGGATTTGCGCGAAGGCTATTACAAGGAAGTCCGCGCGGTGCTTGTTCAAGTATTCGAATCTAGTCCCTTCTATGAAGTTTGCGCGCAGTGCGGTTCGCGCATTAAAGACGGCAAATGCGAAGAGCATGGAGATTCCAAAGACTATGGTCTTGTTGTCACAGGCATCATAGACGATTCCACCGATTCGATGCGGGCTGTATTTTTTAACGAACACGCAGAAAAAATACTGAACCTGAAAAAAGACGAAGCTAAACGCTTGTTCGACTCAAAGAAAGATGTTTCGGCTGTGATGCAGAACGTTTCTTTGGGAACAGAATACGTCTTGGAAGGGAAAGCCAAGAAAAACGATTTTTTCGACCGCCTCGAATTCGTGGTGAATAACATTAAAAGCGTTGACGTGAAGAAAGAGATAGAAATACTCGTGGGTTAAAAAATAAAATAAATAATATGGCACTCGACTACGACTGGAAGGAGCAAAAATTATAAAATGGCAATCGACTTTTTGCATCAGCAAAAAGGGGATGATATGGCTTATCAAAAAAAACAAAAAGACGATGAAGAATTTTCTGCCGGTGCCAAAGCCGGAGAGGGCATGACCGTCGAGGACCTGCCGGGCGTCGGCCCGAAGGGCGCGCAGAAGCTTAAGCAGGCAGGTTACGAGGACCTCATGTCCATAGCCACCGCATCGGCCGGAACGCTTGCATCGGTTTGTGAAATCGGCATACCAACAGCTGAAAAAATAATAAATGCTGCCCGCGACAAAGTCGATATCGGCGGCTACAAGACCGCCGACCTTGTCCTGGAAAAAAGAAAAGACATCGGAAAAATAACAACGGGCAGCAAATCCTTGGACGCGTTATTAAGGGGCGGCCTGGAAACGCAATCCATTACCGAAGGTTACGGCGCTTTCTCTTCCGGGAAATCACAGCTGGGTTTCCAGTTATCAATAAATGTCCAGTTGCCGAAGGAGAAGGGCGGACTTAACGGAAAGTGCCTTTTCATTGACTGCGAAGCGACATTCCGCCCTGAAAGAATACAGCAGATGGCCGAAGCCGCGGGACTGGATGCAAAAAAAATTTTGAAAAACATTTTTGTCGGAAAGGCCTACAACAGCGACCATCAGGTTTTGCTGCTAGAAAAATCAAAAGACCTCATAAAAGAGCAGGGAATAAAGCTCATAATCATCGATTCCTTGACGGCGCATTTCCGTGCGGATTATACGGGACGGGGAGAATTAAACCCGAGACAGCAGAAGCTGAACAAATTTATCCACAAGCTCCAGAATTTTGCAGACACTTATAATCTTGCCGTTTACGTCACAAACCAGGTGATGGCACGACCTGACATAATGTTCGGCGACCCTACAACCCACGTAGGCGGCCACGTCGTCGGCCACGGCACGGGCGTTCGCCTGTATCTTAGAAAGAGCAAGCAAACCCTGAGAATCGCCCGCCTGATCGATAGCCCTCACCTGCCTGAGGGCGAAGCGGTTTTCAAGGTGACCGAGAAAGGAATAGAGGACTAAACGACTCTTACATTGTCGAATAAGTCAACGTTTTCTAGATAGCGCATAACTTGCGCTCTTGTGCGCGTGTCGCCGAAATAATTGTATAGATTAACCGAAGCTGCGAGTAGATTGTTCTGCAACATCCTCTTGTACGCTGTGCTCAAATCATCATCCCCCAAATCTTGCATTTTCGAAATGGTACGAGTCCCTATATCAATTGCATAACTACAATCAGGTTTGCATGGAAAAAAGAGAAAAGTAAAGAATGCCGACGAGATTTCTGTTCTAACATGGCAAATAGTCTCGAATCTGTCTTAGAAACAGGTCTGCTAGCTGCAACTACTGGATAAATATCCCCGACGAGAACTACAGGAAGAATTCTGTGACTCCTAGCTACTTCTAACTCCTGCTGAAAAGTCATTCGTATAAGAAAAACGGAAACTTTTAATTTCTTATGTTAGTGATAAAGCTACCAGTTTTACATCTAAAAGAAAATTTAGACTATCTCCTTCTCGGAAACTATCACGAAGTCGCCGACGCTCTTCACGGAAGAAAACGGGATTAACAGGCGGTTGTTGTCGTCTTTCTCCAGATTCAGGTCGTTGCTGTGCTTTGTCGTCTCGACAAGAACTATGTTCAGCAGTTCCCCTGATTCTGAAACAAAATTTATGTCGCCTACAACGCCGAATTTGCGGCCTGTTTCCTCGGAAACAATTACCTTCCCCAATAAGTCGCGTCCTCTGTTCTTTATCATCTGCTCACCTTTACAGTATATACGCCTCAAGAATTTAAATAGGTTTATAGGCACCTCTTCTAAACCCACGCCTCTCAAGCTCTTTTCTAGTTAGCGTCTCGGGAAAACCAAACGTGGAATTAGCTACATTAGGACGTGAGTTCTGCACAATCCCCATGTAAATTTCTCTGACTACCCCAGGGTCAGCGCCAGAATAATCCCCTATAAGTCTGGAAATAGCCTCTTCATGACGCTGCGTTAATCCAGTTTCTGTTGCCATGTATTATTACCTTTCTATTCCTATCTTTTTATCTCTTATGTTTGAAAAGAGAAGCTTTCCAACACCCCAAAAACCTTTGGTTTTTTGATGTGAGGGATAATTTATGATTTTACGACTGGACAACTAAAGTTTTTATTCGTGGCGACAGCTGGTAAACATATGCCCTGTCCCTCTGGGCCCGTTCCAAAAGTCCTTCTTGCAGCAGTCTTTTCGTGATGTTGTTCACGCTTCTGACTGCATGCTGCCTGGACTTGTATTTCGAAAGGTCCAGCATATTTGCGACCTCGCCGGGAGAACAGGATTTTTTGGCCAGTATGTCTATAATCCCTTTCTGCATGGGCGTCAGTTTCTCCAGCATGTCCAAAGAAACCTCCTTTTTGGGCGCAGCCTCTTTCCATGTAAGGTCTTCCGTTATGGTGTCCCGTCCTTTTTCTATCGCGGCCTTTATCAGGTCGTTGCAGTATCTTATAACCTCACGTGGAAAGCCGCCTGTTGATTCGTATATTGTATCGATAGTTTTGTCATCAAACAGCCCGAGACCCGTGCCGCCGACAGCCGCTATGCGTTTCTCCATCATTTCCCGCATTTCTTCTTTTGTTAGGGATAAGACCTCTACTTTCGCGGCTATCCGCTTTCTTAATGTCTCCAATTTATCCCTTATTTGCACCTCAAAAACAGGCAGCCCTGAAAGAACCAGAATCATGTTATCCACCTGGTCGCTTATAACGCGCAGCCATTCTAAAACATTCAGGTCAGACTCGTGGCATTCGTCGAGCATCACGACAAGCGTTTTGCCGGAAAGCCTGCCGTTAAGGAATTTCGGCAGCTGGTGCAGGTTTTTTATGTTTTGCCATGGTAGATACCAAGGCTTGGGGAATTTATCCCTGAAAATATCAACAAATTCCTCAGCCTTCGAAGGCGGTTTGCCAATAAAAATATAGTCGTGCCTGTCAGGCAGATTGTCAGCTATCCATTTTAGCATGCTTGTTTTTCCCGATCCAGTAGGCCCTACAAGAAGCACGATTTTCTGCCTTTCTTCAATGGCGCTGATAAGAGAATTTACCTGGGTTTTATAACCCACAAAAAGCGCCGGCGAAATATGAAAGGTAAAGGGATTGTTTTTCCATCCTCTTTTAGAAAACCATGCAAAATGGTCGTTTGTTTCGAGCATTTCCGGACTGTTTTTTATGTTAGCGTCATTACCAGTCCCGCTATCGGGTTTTCCAGCTCCCATATAGACCTATTAGTAGCTGGCTTTAAATGTTTATATATACATAAGTTCACAGGATATTCACAGATTTTCGTGAACATAATACTCATATTCACAGCTCTTCACGAAGATAAAACCTACCTTCACAGCTTCACAACATAAATTCACATGAATATTCACAACATTCACGTGAATACTTCACCAGTATAAATGAAGGCTATGAAGTCTTAGTGAAGGTTTTATGAAGTGTTAATGAAGAGCAAAATGAAGATAGTGAGAGATTTTTCCATATAAAACCTGTAGTAATCAACAAGAATGTGAGTTTCGACAAAATCCAAACGAGTTTTTGTGAGGGTCTTCACGAATGTCACAGAACTCTTCACTTTATCTTCACTGATGTTCACAGAAGTTTATTAATCTTCATATGAAGTTCACGTTGTTCACGTGATATTCACGTTAACTTCACGTAATCTTCACAAACTCACCGTGAAGAGCACTCATATTTGTGAGTAAAAATAACAATTTTGTGAGCTATTGAAAGACTATACAAAAGAAAAATCTAGGTAAAATTTAAGACTTAAAGGAATTTTCGGCATTAATTAGCCTAATTAGGCGTATAAAAGGTATATTTAAGGAGAAATTACTCAAGCTCGCTCATCGTATGGAGCAGCTTCATGATTTTTTGGATATCTTTTCCTTCAGCAAGCTTTTCCAGAACTACAGGCTTGAGTTTTATAACCCTGACAAGCGGTTTTGGCCCTCCCAAGCTTGTATCTTCGATAAGCGGCTTTAAAATAGAGTCGGCATACTTGGCAACCGTAAGATGATGCAATTTCGCCTCTCTGGCTATTCTACGCAACCATAAACCGTCCGGATGGGAAGCCAACACCCCTATAATCGTTGCTACCTTTTTCATGTCATACCCAGGTTTTCTGCCCATATTCCATCACTAACTAGAATAAATTATCCAGTGGATATTAAAAGCTATTGCCGCAATATTGAAGCAAAACCTGCCAAACCCAGCGTGTTTTTAGACAGCCCTGCATTCTCTCACATGCTGCTGTTATGAGAATATATTTAAGACAAGAAAAGTCGCACCGGCAATAGCTGCCGAAGCCGGAATAGTCAAGACCCAGGCGCCTACTATGCTTCTGGCAACCGCCCACCGAACCGATGAAACTCGCTTGGAAGCGCCTACGCCAAATATTGAACCGGCTATCACATGCGTTGTGCTCACCGGTATGCCTGTAACTGCAGTGCCTATCAAAACAAGGCTCCCGGCACTTTCCGCGCAAAACCCGTGAACAGGTCGCAGTTTTGTTATCCTGTGCCCCATTGTCTTGACAATGCGCCAGCCGCCGAAATATGTGCCTAGTGATATGGCTGCATAGCTTGCAAAAATCACCCAAAGCGGAATATGAAAACTGCTTATAACGCCGCCGCTCAACAGCAGGATAGTTATGATGCCCATTGTTTTCTGCGCATCATTCGCCCCATGTCCCAGGCTGTACAGGCTCGAAGACAGCAACTGCAGACGCCTGAAATGGCTGTTTACATTCAATGGCGCGGATTTTTTGAATATGAAAAATACAAGTATAGAAAAGGCGATGGCACCCAAGAATCCAAGCAATGGCGCAATGACGATGAAAACAAGAACCTTGCTGATACCTCCAATATTTAGAATGCCAAAGCCAGAAGACGTAACAGCCGAGCCTATAAGACCGCCTATGAGGGCATGGCTGCTTGATATCGGCAGCCCAAAATACCATGTTATAACATCCCATGCTATAGCCCCTATTAGCCCTGCAAAAATCACAGATACGGTAGAAGCAGCAGGGTCAATAATTCCGCTGCCAATAGTAGTCGCAATAGCAACGCCGAAGAAAAACACGCCTATGAAATTCCAGAATGCCGCCAGTAAAACAGCCCTCTGTGGCGATAATACGTTTGTGGCGACTATGGTTGCAATGGCGTTAGCCGCGTCGTGAAAGCCGTTGATAAAATCAAATATCAGGGCGATAAAGATGATAAGAACTATAAGAAACAAATCAGCCATGCTTGACCACGATGCCCTCTACAACGTTCCCTACGTCCTCTGCCTTGTCGGTTACTGTTTCAAGAATTTCATAGATGTTTTTGTATTTTATTATTGCCACGGCATCCAGCCTGTTTTTAAACAGCGCCGTAAGCGCGTCCTTGAATATCATGTCGGCTTCATTCTCTAACCTGTTTATCTTAATGAGATACCCCTTCATTTCGCCGTGGTTGGCGTGGTTGCTGCCAAGCTGTTTTACCAGTATGTGGACTTCGGTGACAATTTCCGTTATTATGCCCGTCATTTCCAGAATGAATTTGTCCATCTTTTCGATTCTGAAGATATGAAGCCCGGTTGCTGCGGCATTTATAGAGTCAAGAACATCATCCAGAAGCGACGTCAGCCTGTAGATGTCTTCCCGGTCTATGGGAGTTATAAGCGTCTTGTTTAGCGCGTCGACGATCGCGTGAATCATCACGTCTCCATTATGCTCTATATCTGCAATGGACTTAGCATACGCCTCTTTTTTAACTGCCGAAAGTTTCGAATAGTTTTTAACAAGCTTTTCGAACTCTCTGGCGCCCAGAAGAAGGTTTTCAGATTGGTTTTTCAGCATCGCGAAAAATTTTGTTTCCCGCGGGATAAACCATTCCAAGACGCTCATGTTATTAGATGCCGCTATAATTTTTAATACCTTCCCCGTGTTTTATACCAATACAACATAATATGGCATGCGACTAACGATAAACTGACGCACAGCGGTGCGTCTGGTTGTTTCGTAGCGTTGCGGAGGGGCATGTATGCGCTGTTTTGTTGCTGCGGAAATAGACGAGGAATTGAGGAAAAAAATAGCAATTCTTCAGAAACAATTGTCTGGTCTTGACGTAAAGCTGGTAGAACCGCGAAACCTGCATTTCACGCTCAAATTTCTGGGCGATGCGGAGGAATCAGTGATATCTGAGGTAAGCGCCAAGCTGAAAGAAACAGCCGCAAATTTCAAGCCTTTTGATGCAGTTATAAAAACCGTTGGCGTCTTTCCGGGACTTAATTATATGCGCGTAATCTGGCTGGGCTGCGAAGAAATTTTTGGCCTGCAGCAGTCAGTCGAAGATGCATTGTCGTCTATATCCAAAAAGGAGAAGCCTTCGCCGCACCTGACCATCGCCCGTGTCCGTTCGCCGAAGGATAAGGACAAGTTGATCGCTTTCGTAGAAAAAAACAAGGCCATAGAAATCGGCTCGTTTGTCGTTGATAAGATTAAACTGAAGAAATCGACTTTAACGCCAAAAGGACCGGTATACGAGGACATCGAAGTATTCGAGCTTCGTGGTTGAGACCGAAGCGGACGAATATGAACGGAGAAGTTCTGGGATCGTCGTCAAACTGAAAGGTTTAGTTTAAATAGTATTGTAATTACAATGTAATCATGACAAAGAAATTCGACTTTGTAAACAAAATCGTGAAACAAGGAAATTCATTATGCGTTAGAATACCTAATGCAGTAGTGAAACAAGGGCATCTTAAAGAGGGCATGGACGCAAATGTAATGATTAGCCCCCCAGAAGAGATGTACAAATATAGTGAAAAAAATATTGAAATTTTGCTAAAAATAGCGAATAAAGTAAAAAAATTAGATAAGCATAATGAATTGAAAAAACGATTCTTTATTATGCTAAACTTCGAATTTCTTAAAGAAACAACAACACCTGACAGAAAAGAAACAGAGAAAAGGCAAAAAGAATTCATAGCAGAAAAGAGAAAAGGGTTCGGAAATAAATCAATTGACGAATTCATAGATTTTGCCATGACTTTGAATAAAGAAGCTTACACAATGGAAGGCGATGTTGCTATCTTGAAACCAAAGTATCAGAAATATCTTGAGTAGGACCCTAGAATTGGACTTAACAGCCGTTAACTGAAACCGCCGCTTTAATAAAAACCGCTAGAATAATTATTATGCTTACCGACAAAAGCCTGATGAAACTGTCTTTTATTGTTTCAGCAACAGGCATCATCGCCCTCTTTGTTTTCGTCCAGTTCATAGAGCCGAAACAAATAACCGCCGCAGAACTGGAAAATAATATCGGCAACGTCATTGTTATTTCTGGCGCCATAACGTCTTATTCTGAGAGCAAAGGCAGCGTGTTCGTCGATCTCGATAATTCAACAAAAATAGTTATGTTTTCAACTGAAGCGGAAAGAAAGCCGGACGTCTACAGGCTGAAGGCCGGCGACAACATCTTCGTAACAGGAAAAGTCCAGCTGTATCGTGGAACCGCAGAGATAATAGCAAAGAGTATCAGAAAGGTCTAAACCTATAGTTTCACTTCACCCTTCTTGATGGCCTCTTCCAGATCTTCCAGGTCCTTGACGGTATTTATAGTAATCCAGTAGCCATTGTGCTTATAGGCCTTTAGTTTTATTTTCGGGAACGTTTCCGTTTCTATCGCCCCCTTATCGGGCAGTTTTGGTTTTACCGATTTGTTCAGTATATACAGCCCCATGCTCGCCCAGTACGGCAGAAGCGGCTTCTGCTCGAATTTGACGACGTTGTTTCCCGCTACCTCTACAATTCCAAAGTTGCTGCGAAAGCGCGAAAGCGCAATGGCGTTGCTGCCGACACTTTTGAGCTCGTTTAAATTTGCGTCATTTATGTCATCCGTGTTTATAACAAAAAATTCTTCGCCCTCAATGTTATCAAGCGCCTGCTTTATCGCCCCGCCCGTTCCAAGAGGTTCTTCCTCGACGGAATAGACAAATCTGGAGCCGTAATGCTTCTTTATCTCTTCCCATTTGTAGCCGCACGCAAGCACCATTTGTCCTTAGTCAGCGGCTGCAGCCTTTTCCCTAACCCGCCGGATAAAATGATGATTTCTATATCAAACACCTCTGCTTATAGCGTCCTCGACTGTTTTAGAGAATTCTTTTTCTATCCTTTTAAATTCCTTTTCGTTCTCCGCCTCTATCGTCAGCCGGATTATAGGCGACGTGTTGGAAGCCCGTGCAAGAACCCATCCTTCCTTGAAATCCACGCGGACGCCATCCGTCGTATTGATTTTATATTTTTTGGAAAATTCCCTCTCCAAATTTTTTATAACCAGAAACTTTTTATCGTCCGCGCAGTCAAAATTCGTTCTCTTAAACGGATATTTAGGCACGGATCGTATCAGTTCGGATAATTTCCTGCCCATGTTTGATATAACGGCGGCTGCATAAAGGCTTATGCCGACAGCGTCGTCAAACGGGAACAGTTCCGGCAGCACGTAGTGCCCGGACGTTTCAATCCCAAGAACCGCCTTTCTTTTTGCAGCCTCCTTGACAATGTACGGGTGCCCTACCTGTATCCTGTGCACATTCGAAGAAAATTTTTCTGCTATCGTGTCTATTATTCTGGAGCATTCGATGTTGGCGACTATCGGCCTTTTCCCTTTTTCAAGAAGATGGCCAAGCAGAATATAAGCAATCTGTTCCGGCGTGGCCGTAGTGCCGGTATCGTCTACAAAAACCATCCTGTCGCCGTCGCCGTCAAATGCTATGCCGAAGTCCTTGCCGGTAACGGCCTTCTTCAGCTTTGCAAGCGAGTCGTCACTCGGCTCCGAATTCCTGTTTGGAAAGGTGCCGTCCAGCTTTTCAAAAAGCACAGTGACATCAAAGCCGGCAGATTCAAAAAGCCCTTTGACGACCATGCCGGCCATGCCGTTGCCGCAATCCAGAACTATTTTCTTCTTTCTGCATTTGATTTTCGATAACAGATAATTTTTATAGTCTGCAAGAACCTTTTCATTATCAATGCAGATTTGCCGGCCTTTGTCTTTCTTGCCCCTTGCTCTATCTCCTTTACCGCTTACTTTGGCGAAAATATCCCTTACTTCATAGTTTTCCTTATCGATAAACCCGCATCCGCTGGGATGGAAGAACTTTACTCCTGCCCACTCTTTAGGCAGGTGTGAAGCCGTCACGTAAGCCAGATATTTTCCGTTCTGCCACGCAAAGTATAAGGCCGTCCCAAGCGGCAGAAGTCCGAGAAAATAAACATTCCGGCCGCCTTTTCTTATCCCTTTGACCAGTGCGTCCATTATCCTTTCGCTGGAAAGCCTCATGTCCCGCGCGACGGCTATATCGCCTTTGATTTTCAAAGCCAGCGCAATTCCTATCCTTTCGGCTATGTTCTCATCTATGTCTTTTCCGTATATGCCTCGTATGTCATAGCTCCTGAAGATATGTGACATGAGTATCAACACAGATATTCTTCCGTCTTACATTCGGATAGAACGCCCAGACTTTAGAAGTCTGGGATGATATAGCGTTCTATCCGATGTCACAACCAGCCTCTAAAGAGGCTGGTTGTTGACTTTAGTAACGGATGAAAAACCTCTTATTTGTTTGGATTTTCCGGCATACCCCTCAATTTCGCTATGTTTAAAAGTGTTCAAAACCAATTAATCTGAGTGATGACAATGTTTATAAAATGGCACTCAACTTGCGTAGTAAGTAGAGGAGCGGAGCGACCAAACATTATAGTATGGCAATCGACTTGCGGAGCAAGGGGATTATGAAGATAGACGTGGCTGTTAGTTCTTTGAAGCTGTTTAAAACCGACCTCCTTGCTGTCGGCGTTTTTGAGGATGAGCGCCTGAATGCAGACGCAAAAGCCGTTGATGCCATGCTGGCTGGCGAGTTATCAACAGTCCTCCGAAAGGAAGAGTTCAAAGCAGAATTCAAGCAGACGCGGCTTCTGTCAACTGGCAAAAACATCAGGAACGTTCTTCTCGTCGGCCTGGGAAAGAAAGACGAATATGATTTGGAAAGGCTGCGAAAAGTCTCGGCAACGGCAGCCAAAGCCGCCAGGAATAACCGGATAAAATCATTTTCGACCATTCTCCATAGAATTGAAATTAAAAATCGTTCTGTTGCGGAGAGAGCGCAGGCCATAGCTGAAGCAACCGTTCTCGGCCTGTACAAATTCAACAAATACAAGACAGAGAAAACAGATTTCGTGGTCGAGTCGCTGGCTGTCCTGGAAGAAGACAGGCGTAACGTAAAAGCCATAGAAGGCGCTGTTAGGTCAGGCCACGTGATAGCGGATGCAACAAACTATGCCCGCGATCTTGTCAACAGCCCTGCGTGTTTTGTAACGCCGTCAGCCTTGGCGGAAGAAGCCAGACGCATAGCGCGGGAAAACAATCTTAAAGCCCAAGTCTTCGGCCGCGAGGAAATCAAAAGCATGGGCATGAACGCGTTGTTGGGCGTCAGCAAGGGCAGCGAGCAGGAACCGAAATTTATAATTTTAGAGTATAATCCAACAGCAAAAGAAAAAATCGCCGTCGTCGGAAAGGGCATTACGTTCGATTCAGGCGGGATGGACCTGAAGCCTCCGGCATACATGGAGGACATGAAATTGGACAAGGCAGGCGCGGCAGCCGTGCTCGGCATAATGCAACTTGCAGCAAAATTAAGGCTTCCGTTGCACGTCATCGGTGCTATGCCGGCAACAGAGAACATGCCAGGCGGCGCGGCCCAGAAGCCTGGCGATGTCGTAACTGCTTATAACAAAAAAACCATAGAAATCATCAACACAGACGCGGAAGGTAGACTAGTTCTGGCCGACGCGATAAGTTATGTTGAAAAAAACTACAAGCCGTCTGCAATAATTGATTTGGCAACGTTGACAGGCGCATGCATCATCGCCTTGGGTTATCATGCAGCCGGCATATTCGGCAGCGAAAATCTGCTGGAAAAATTAAAAGCCGCCGGCAACGAATCTTTTGAGCGCGTCTGGCCGCTGCCCCTGTGGCAGGAGCACAAAGAAACAGTCAAAGGCGAGCTTGCAGACGTGAAAAACGCCACTAAAGCCGGCGTGGCAGACGCAGGCGCAATCAACGGCGCGGCATTTTTGTCCAACTTCGTCGAGAAAACGCCTTGGGCCCACATCGACATAGCAGGCACTGCGTGGAGCCCGGAAGAGCGCGAATACGTTCCAAAGGCGGCAACTGGTTACGGAGTCCGCCTCATAACGCAGCTTCTGATGGACTGGAAGAAATAGGTGACTACAAAATCCAAAAATGTAGTCACCCAGTAAAGTAGTTGCATCAGAACATCGGATTCTTACGCATAAAGGCTCATCATCAAATTGGCCAGAAATTCTTCTTACCATTCAATTACTTCAGAAAAACTGCGGACGTAAAAATTGTTGCATTCAGATGTCCATGCTGATCCGCATACTTAGTTCAGCATCCACACAGAATAATTAAGCATTGCCGCGAAGCTCACCCACAATATGTACGGCACCAGCAGAATAGCGGCTGTTCTTGAGATGCGGTTGAAGTAGAATATCGTCGCTGCGACAGCGACCCATAGCGCGGTTATCTCGATCACGGCAAGGTAAGGCGAACGCAGACCGAAGAACAACAAGGACCATAATACATTCAGCAACAGTTGTATGCCGTATACAGCCAGCGCGTCTTTTTTCGTAACAAATCCGCTTTTCTTTTTCCCCTTACTTTTTGCATCCCAGACAAGCGCAGCGGCAACGCCCATTAACGCGTACAGAATTGTCCATGCCGGCCCAAAAATCCAGTTCGGCGGGCTGAAGAACGGCTTGTTTAGCCCGGCATACCACGTTCCGATGGCAGAAAACGTGAATAACGAACCGATAATGCCAGCACCTTCGGCGATGAAGATTGAGACGATTGCTTTCTGCAGAAGAGAAAGTCGCATATAAATAGATGGGAAAGGCGGAATTTAAGGGTTTCGTTATTTTGCCAACCAACGTTGTGTTACGCCCTTACAGAAGCGTAGACTACAAAAATAAGCACTACCGCAAAGGCAGCCATGGCTAATAAAACATTATCTGCAAGAGGCGAAAGCGAATAAATAACGGACATAACTATAAACATTGCAACAGAACCAAATAACGTTCTCTTTAGACTGTTTTTAACATCTTCATTTTTAGCATCCTGCCATGACAGCCCGCATCTGATCATACTTGCTATCATGGCGGTTGCGCCAAGCGCCGCCCATGCCTGGATAGCGCCTACAAACAGCACTGCCAGAATGCCAAAAAACGATATCGCAAAATCGGATAAGAAATGCCAGAAACTCCGCGATGGCAGGAATTGAATAAATAATTCAGCGTATCTCCACCAAAATCTAAGCATCAGCAGAAAGGATGCCCCGTAAAGCAGAAATGCCTGTGTGCTGTTTAATACCCCGGAAGCGGCTGCGTAGATGAATATTGACAGTACAACACCGAACGTTAAGCTTGCAACGCCCGTCCCCAATTGCCGCAAATACGTTTCGTTTACCATTTTCCTATCACTTTTTATTAAATATACCACTTTATTTAAATATTCATTTTCGTTCCGCACCGCACTCAGGGCATCTCACGAACTGATAGCGGGCTTTGAAGGAGCGGGGGGGGGCAGGCGACTTCAACAAAGCTGTAACAAATACGGACTTAAACCAGTTTAAATATACTTATTAGTATTATACTATTAGGTAACTATATAAAGCGATTAATATTTATATACTTATTGGTATATTACTATTAGTATGGCACTTATAAAGATTTTAGGGTATAGGTGTGAAAGATGCTATCATGAAGGGACACCACGAAACGAAGAATTACCAAGAGTGTGTCCTAAGTGCAAGAGCCCGTATTGGAATGTACCAAAAAAGAAAAAATAAAGTGTTTTTATGTGTAAATGTAGAGCATGCGGCAGATATATGTATAGCAAAAGTAAAGGGGTGATTGTATGAAGAAACAGAATGGAACAGAAACAAGCTCATTTGGGACAAGCGGAAGATTCAATCACGATTCTTCTAAATTTTATTCAAGCAAGATGTACTCTGATACTTCTAAATCAAAATTAGACCACTCTCAAGAAAATCCTATTTCAGAAAAAATTATCAATAAAATATTCTGCAAATCAAGCGAAAAAATGGAAGAATTACCAGATAATAGCATTCATTTAATGATAACATCACCACCTTATAACGTAGGCAAAGAATATGATGAGAACCTTTCTATTGAAGATTACAGAAGTTTACTAAAATCTGTAGTCAAAGAAGTACACAGAGTTCTTGTTGTCGGTGGTAGAGCATGCATTAATGTGGCGAATCTTGGAAGAAAACCATACATTCCACTTCATAGTTTCATAATTGAAGATATGCTAAATCTAGGGTTTTTTATGCGTGGCGAAATTATTTGGAATAAGGGTTCAAGTGCTGGAACTTCCATGGCTTGGGGGAGTTGGTTATCGGCAACAAACCCTACCTTAAGAGATATACATGAATACATACTGATTTTTTCAAAAGGTAATAATGGACGTTTAAATTTAGATAAAAAAGAAAGCACAATAACAAAAGAAGAATTTATGGAATTTACAAAAAGTGTTTGGTCTTTCCCTACTCAATCTGCACGGGCGGTAGGGCATCCTGCACCATTCCCAATAGAATTACCATTGAGATTAATCAAGTTCTATACATTCAAAGGTGATGTGGTTTTAGACCCATTCGTGGGTAGTGGAACAACTGCGATAGCTGCCAGAAAATTAGAAAGGAAATATGTTGGATACGACATAAGCAAAGAATATTGCAAACTTGCAGAAACACGAATTAAAAAGGAATTTGCACAGAAAACTCTCAGGGTTGCTGTCTAATCATTCCACCTATCAACCCATCTTTTGTAAACATCATATTTTATGTCATCCTTGACCCAATTGATTGAGATTTTCAATGTTTCTTCATGCTCTATCATTTGTTTGATTGCTTCTTTGCTAAATTCAACACCTCTTGGATTCGTTCCTGCTTTTGGCATTTTGAGATATTTCTTACGTCCTAACAGGTTAAATATCTCTTTCTGAACTTTAATCGGTATTAGGAAAAAACTGTCTTTATTTTTGCTCCACCATACTTGAACAAGAATAATATCACATTTCGGGTTGTAATTTTTGATAAATTTTCTTGAACTTTTTGCATCCACAGTCCAAACGGCTTTGACGCCACCATTTCCTGTTATCGTCTTTATCGATACCCCTTTTCCATTAACTTTTACATCTATTTCTGGCTCTGTTGTTGGTATATCTGTGTCGACATTTTCTTCTCCAAATTTATGTATAAGTAGACCACCGATAATCTTTTCTCTTAAAGAACCGACTTCCATACCGATTTTATTAGCCCTTGAACTCTCAATTTCGGCTATTCTGAACAATTTTGGTAATTTATTCTGAATCTTTGATTTGGTAAAGTTGTCTATGAAGAGTTTAGTCAAATTTGCTTCTGACATAAATTTTATTAATTTTTAGCGCTTAAATACCAACCAAAGAGTTTACAGAACCATTTTTAGTAAAAAGTAATGTTTAAAAATTCTGTTAACTATTAAAAATAATGAAAAAGAACATCGATATTAACCAATTAATGGTAAATCCAAAAAACTATCGTTTCGATCCGGTAGAAAATCAAAATGAAGCAATTGACTTGATGCTCGAAGAAAAGGAAGAAGAAATACTAAATTTGGCTAAACATATAGTAGATCATGGACTAGATAAGGCAAAAGATTCTAGAGTCTTAGAAATAAAGAAAGACCTCTATCTTGTTCTTGATGGGAACAGAAGAGTAACAGCAATTAAATGCACAACAGATCCTTCTTTAATAAAAAGTGATTCATTAAAAAGCAAATTTATCAATTTGAGAAAAGGGAAAGGAAAAATTCCAAATAAAGTTAATTGTTTCGTGTATAAAGATGAAAAAGATGCGGCAGAATGGATTAAACTTGATCATACTGGAAAGAATAGTGGAGTAGGTCAAGATCCTTGGGAAGCTGCGGGAAAGGAAAGGTTCGATTGGGATTTTGGCGGAAAACTTTCTCCTGCTATGCAGGCAATTAACCTATTTGAACATGAAACTAAACACGGGCTTAATAAGAAAAAACTTAAAATTTCTACCGTCAATCGTATAATTTCTAACCCAGAGTCTCGATCGTTTTTGGGGATAGAAATAAGTAATGGAGGAATCGTTTTAACTTCAACAAAGAGAGAGGTAATTGAGAGGTTAGACAAACTTTTCAATAAAATTATAATAGACGATGTTCCAGTTTCAGCTGTGTACCGCACTCCAGATGCAATTAAATTCATGGAAAATCTTTTTGGGTCTAAGCCTAAAATTGCCAGAACAAAAATATCTATTTCTCCAAAAGGAATTCCAAAAAAGAAAAGTAGGTCAAAGCGTACTTTTCCTAGATCTGGTAGCAGAAATTTTTTAATACCCGCAAGTTGTATTTTGCAAATTTATGAATCTAGAATTAATAACATATATCATGAATTAAGATCTTTGCCCTTAGATGTGGGAACCAATGCAGTAGCGGTTTTGTTTAGAGTTTTTTTAGAAACTGGTCTAGATCACTATGCTGAAAAATTTGGGTTTGCTTTTGGAACTAATTTTGGAACTAAAATAAAACTTGCAGGAAAAATTACAAAAATAACTGATGATTTAGAGAAAAGGGGTTATAAAAAAACTCAATTAAATAACATTAGATCTGTAACGAGAAAAGGTAATGCAATCCTGTCAATTGATTACTTCCACGAATACGTACATTCTTTTAAAAACAACCCCACACCTATTGATCTAATATATAAATGGGATAATCTTCAGGAATTTTTCGAAATACTTTGGGAAGAGATTTCAAAAAAAGAAAAAAGAGGCAAAAAATGAAATACTATTCGCCGCTTAGATATCCAGGAGGAAAAGGAAAAATAACGTCCTATATGAAAGAAATAATTAAAAAAAATTCTTTGGTGGGGGGTATCTATGTTGAACCTTATGCGGGTGGAGCCGCAGTAGCCATTTCACTTCTACTGGATGAGTATGTAGATAAAATCATTATAAATGACATAGATTATTCGATATATGCATTTTGGTATTCTATGATAAATAAAACTAAAGAACTTTGTCAATTAATAGAAAAAACGCCTATAACAATAACAGAATGGAAAAAACAAAAGAAAATTCAATCTATAAAGAATTGTGATTTACTCACTTTAGGATTTTCTACATTATTTCTGAATCGAACAAATAGATCTGGAATATTAAAAAATGCAGGACCAATAGGTGGGTTTGAACAAAAAGGAAAGTGGAAACTAAATGTTAGATATAGCAAATCTGACATTATAGAACGCATCAAACGTATTAGTCTTTATAAAAATCGTATTGAGATATATAATTACGATGCAATTGAATTAATTAAAACTATTAACAAGTCATTACCTTCGAATACTTTGATATATTTTGATCCTCCTTATTATATGAAAGGCAAAGAATTGTACTTTAATTATTACAGACGTAAGAATCATGAAGAAATAAGTAATAAAATAAAGAAAATTAATAAACATAGATGGATTGTTACATACGATAATGTAGCATCGATAAGAAAGTTATACAAATTGTATAGGAAGAAAAAATTCTTGCTTAATTATAGTGCAGGTAGATCTAATAGAGGTGAGGAAGTTATGATTTTTTCAAATAACATTAATGTTGTCGGCCGCCGTATATTGGATAGATAAAAGAAGTTTAGAAATTTCCCGGCAGACTCACGAATTAGGACATCCATCTACAAGACCATCTTCCTGAATTTGCGCTTTTTTTCCAGCTTTTTATACTGCCTGTCAAGGAATTCCTCGAATGTCATGCCACACCATCTTCCCCAAATCCTTGTAGTATTATATATTATTTTTATTATACTAATTTTAGTAAATCAGCCTTCGTCACAACGCCGTTTATCTTTCCCTTGCTTGTGACGAGAACGGCTGCGTTGTATTCCAGCAGCGTTGAAACAACGCTTATGCTCGAGTTTTCGTCTATCTGCGGAAACGCCTCGTCCATCAGATCCTTTATAGGAACCAGCGCAAGATTGTCAAAGTTCAGGCCCTGCGCGACCTTGTCTATCAGCGTCTTCTCGCTTACAGATCCGACAACTACGCCGTCGTCGACAACCGGCAGCTGCGAGATTTTTTTGTTTTTCATCAATTTAGCAGCATCCTTTACAGAAAGGTTTGAGCGTATAGTCGCGACGTGCTTCGACATTATATCTTTTGCTTTCGGTATGCGCCCGCTTCCTACGTTCTCAAGCGCAAGAAATATTTTCTTTACCTTCTGATAACTCGGATCAACCCTTCCCGCCTCTAGCCGTGCTATCAGCGATTGCGATACGCCAGCCGCTTTAGCCAGTTCTGTCTGGTTTATGCCCATCTGCTTCCTCATATTTTTTATCGTCTTCAGTTCAGGTAATCTCATAAAACCACATAGGTAAGACATAGCATTAGATGTTGATTCACATCTTTGTTTTGCGCCACGGCACCAATTAATGTGTTGTGGTTTGCAGCGAAGCCCAATTTCAGTTACATCTATAGCATTACTTACGAAATCCCGACCAAAATTATCTCCCTATGCTGCACTTACTCCTCCTAATCCACATTCCTTTCGTCTTGCCTATCAGAAATTATAGTAATAATCCTTATAAAGATTATGCACATGCGAATAGACATATATCTCGCTTGAAATTCGGCATATTAGTCGACAGTTTCTTCGCCTGTAGTTGAATGTTTCTTTGCCAAAGTTAGCTGTTTCTTTGCCAGCTTTCTTTCCCAAAGAAAGCTGGTGGGAGGTTTGTCCCATGAAATGCTTATATATGTAATTACACATGTAATGTATAGTGATACGATGAACCGAACGCATTTGCATACATTACAGAATTGTTTGGTTAGAGTATCCTATATGTTTTTCCAGCTAGCGTTTATCACATCAAAGCGCTAGTATGGGATGATTCTTTTCTTCTCAGAAGATGACCATAAAACACTTCTCTTTGTTGTAAAAAATTAAGGATATTAGATTTTGCTTTGCGTGTTTATCGAATGTAAAAAAGAGGTGAATGAAATGAAATTACCGTTGTGTTGTGGAACCGAAATGAAGTCCAGCATGGAGCTTGGGCGATTCACAGAGGTCCAGTGCGGCAAATGCGGCGACGTTGTATACGTCAAAAGGTACAGCCAGCAGAAACCAGTGATGCTAGATGACTGAACTTTCATATGTCTGTTTTAGTCGTATTGATAGATGAAGCTCGGTTCACCTAACCTCGAACTGCTTGAAGCATTTCGGGCAGAACAAAATGCCATGGTAATTACTCATGGCCGGCGTTAGCGCCCCGCCGCATTTGTCACAGGTTTTCATATCTATCAAAATTCTGTTAAGTTTTTTAGTCCGTCTTCCGTCATCAAAAAGTCGTTTTCTATCCGGATGCCGTTAGCCTTATAGACACCCGGTTCGATAGTGAACGTCATTCCTTCTTTCAGGACATCGCTGCTGTTTTTTGATATCCACGGCCTTTCGTGGACGGCAATGCCTATGCCGTGGCCAAGCGACGTTATGAACAGCTTTTTATGTACGCCTAATGATTTGCGGACAAACGAGTCCAGTTCTTTTGCCTCTATATTCACTTTTACTCTGGGGTAAAGCTCCTTCAGTATTTTTTCTATCTTGTTTTCCCATCTGCTGCCTTTTGTCCTCGTCACGTCAGAAACATAATTCTTGTAGCGCACGCCGAAATCTACCAGCAATGGCAGTTTTATTTTCTGTTTCGTCGGTTTGTGGTGCGGCACTGCTATGTTCCTGCCTGCGGCAACTATCGTAGGAAAGCTCGGCTGCACGCCGTGCTTGTGCATCTCGTATTCTACCAGCCCCTTGAATTCCATTTCGCTCATGCCGTGCCAGCCGTTTTCAACCTTGCTAAAAATCCTGCCGGAAATCTTGCACGCTTCCTTTATGCAGATTATTTCATATGCTGTTTTCTGCGCCCGCGCGTTTTCTAGATGTTTGCCGATATCAATAAGCTTCGCCTTTGCCGCAATCAGTTTTTTGTAGATATCAACATGCATAGTCGATTCGTCTATTCCTATCTTCTTTCCTTTTACCAGTTTTTCCAGCGTGTCTTTTCCGGCAACTTCTGCATCCTTGATCCACGATTTTTTTGCTACCGGATAGTCTCTCGCATTCGTGAAAATTCTTGGTTTTGAAAAGTCGTGAAACAGGAAACCGGCTATGTCTTCGCTGTCGGTGAAATATATAAAATTGGGGCTGGACTGCATGTCCTTGTTGAACAAAACAAAGGCATCTATCCTGTCAGAGAGTCCATTCATTTTGTCCAGTCTTATTTTCAGCTCATTCATAATTACACTATTGAAAATATGGTTAATGTAGATATATAGTTAAGTTGGTCAGCTATAAAAGATAAGTATCTGGTAAGCCAAAAAGTATAAGTATATTGTTCGCCAAGACTGGGCTTCGACCGCCATTTTTGCTTAGCAAACTTAAAACCAAAAGATAAAATTCTAGTATGCCGGATTTTCCTATTCAGCTACTTACTCTGTCCTTACTTCCAGAGAGCGGAAATCATTCAGCACAAGTATCGCCAGCGATCCCGCGTTTACGTGCTCCTTGTAGTCCATGCCCACCAAACAGCGGACTTTTCTCTGCAGCGCCAGGTCAACAATGCTCTGGTTTATTTTGCCGTCAAAGACTATTGCAAAAATATCGGCGTAATCGCTTGCAACGTCGCCTATTTCGCTGAGAGGGACCTTGCTCAGAATTTTGTTGCCGTTGCCTACAACATACGCGGCCCTGGTCCCTATGAGGTCTTCCAGAAGCGAACCGAGAAATCTCTTTGCCTCGTCGTCTACGCCTTCCTTGGTTTCTTCTTCCGCCTCCTCAACAACCTTCTTTTCCCCGCCGCCCACCGGCTCCCTGTCGCGCAGCGACTTGAATATCTGTTTTTTGGTAAGCTCTTCTACCTCTTTTCCCTCTTCTGCCCTGGCTACAAAATCTATATCCGCCACGGCGTGCAGCTTTTTCAGGATTAAATCCCCCCCTCTGTCGCCGTCCAGGAATGCAGTAACCGTTTTCTCTTTCGCCAGTTGCACTATGGGGTCTGGTATCTTCGTCCCTTCTATTGCAACGACATTCTTTATGCCGTTCTTGAGCAGATTTATAACGTCCGCCCTGCCTTCAACAACGATTATCTCTTCGGCATTCTGTATTTCAGGCCCGCAGCTCAGGCCGTTATAGTTCGAAACCTCCCATGCCCTCACCGCCTCCCTTATTGTCTCCGAGAGTTTTTGTGAATCCGTCTCCCCTTCGTCCATCATGGCGCGCAGAATCTCTTTGGCCCGTTCTATGACATATTTTCTCTTCTGGCTCCGGACGTCTTCTACCTTGCTTATCTCTATCTCTGCATCACATGGACCTACCTTGTCTATAGTTTCAAGAGAAGCAGCCAATAAACTTGTTTCAGAAGAATCAAGGCTTGATGGAATTATAATGTCAGCGTACGACTTCCCTTTCGACGTGTTGACTTCTACTTCTATTCTTCCTAGCCTGCCCGTTCTTTGGAGCTCCCGTAAATCCAGGTCAACCCCCAGCAGCCCTTCTGTCTGCCCGAAGACTGCGCCTATGACGTCGGGCCTTTCTATAACCCCCTTGGCATGCAGCCTTGCGTGAATCAGGTATTTCGCGAAATTCTGGGCCAATTTGGCCATAACTACCACCCCAAATTTGTTTAACAAAGGCAGAACTAGATTTGACTAAACGCTTCCGGCAAAAAACCCGTGGAAAACCATAATGATCATCAATGAAGTCTGCCTTCTATAAGAATTATGTCGTGGAAATGCTTTTATAGTCATGCAAAGAACCAATTATGCATTATTTTTTAGTATGGAACAAATTGACAGACAAGCAAAAGTTTATTTGATGTTTGTCAGATCCCCATTAATAATAGTCGGTTTGACAGCCACTATTTCCGATTTGTAGTAGTCGATTTCCGGAATCGGGTTCATCAGGAATATTTTCTTCTCCAGAACATGCGCAAAACCTATCTCCATAAGTGTGTTGCCGCCGATGTAGTTCTTAATCCCCTTCCTGTCATAGTTAAGCACAAGAATGGCATCGCTTTTCTTGATCTTCCCCCAGAATTCTCTTATGGCATCTCTTGTGTTTTTATGGAACAGCTTAAGCTCTTCTATCTCCTTTTCCGCCTTGCCCGTATATGAGTCGACAAAACCTGATACAAGTACCTCATGCCCTAATTTCTCCAGTTGTTCCTTGGTTTCGAGCATTTTCTCGGTGAACACCATGCTTGCGCAGATAGCAATTTTCATAGCACAAGTATGTGAAAAGTTCTTTTAAAGTTTTTAGAGTAGGTGGGAATTCTTAGAATTCTATAGCTTTCTTTTCCGGGGTTTTCGAAACAACTAGACGCACAGTAGTGCGTCAGTTTGCCACAAGCCTATGCATAACTGTACTTGTATCGTAACTTCACCTGGTATTCCATCTGCTTCCAGACGTTTCTTATCTCTTCCATGGCCATTCTTTTCAGCACAGGCGCTATGGCAGCTGCATAAAAATCATAGAATGACTTGGAAAAAAAGCCCGCTTCCTGGTCGGTTTTTATTTCGAATGATGCGGAAATCGTTAGTGTGATGATGTTCATCATGCTGTCCGCTTTTATGTCAAACATTATTCTTGCCCGAGAATGCCTGTCCATCAGCTTTGTCAGAACGTATACAAGGCTCGCCCTTTTTCGCGGCCCGTCAGTTTCGTAAATATTTTCCCTTTGCCTGGCGCCCAGGCCGTCTATTATGTTGCCCAGCTCTGCCGAAGACAAAAAAATATCGTCCGTTTCGATGAAAATCTTTCTCGACAGCATCTCGTCGATTATTTTCTCCATGCAATTAACCTTATTTTCCCTGAATAAAAAGGTAACCTTAGGTATCCAGAAAAGACGGGTGAATATGTTGGCATGTATATAGAAGTTATGCAGGGAATGGAATTTAAATTTATTAAATAGTAATGAGTTGCTATGAGAACGTACACAACTTTCTTACGTGCGCTAGAGCATGTGATAAATAACGCTGGAAGACTTAGCTCAGAGCCAGAAGGACCGTATTACTGTCGACTTCCCCAGTTGTATAGACTGGCTTTAAGAGAGCTTGGTTTATTGTTAGGGGATGGTATGTCAGTTCCTAGACCAGAATTTAATCATGGTGACATGTCTAATCGCAATACTCATTTTGATGTATACGTTCATCCTGTAGATTACAAAGGTGCCGAAAGGGCATTGCAGCGCCTGGAAGAATTTGTTGCGCAACGTACAAGCCGTGGCACTTTTTTTCTCGGCATTAAAATTGATCCGGCAGAATTGCTAGATGAAAGAACTAGAAGAATACAAGAGATAGGTGAACCATAGTTATTGCCTTCTGCACATGCAATTTTTCCTATCCAAACAAGTGTATTTATAATTCGCCTCACAAATTCCTTCTATGTCTAATTATGCAAAAGGCTATAAGGGAGAGCTGGAACTGGTCCATATGTTAAGCAGGATGGGTTACATGGTTATCCGCGCACCGAGGAGCGGGCGGATAAATCTCGCCTCGCCTGACGTCGTCGCCGCAAAAAACGGAAAACTTATAGTCGTCGAGTGCAAGTCCCGGAGGGATGCATTTAAAATACCTGCCGACCAGCTCAGCCAGCTCTGCGAATGGGAGGTGAAAGGAGGCGCTAAAGCGTACGTAGGCTGGAAGATTGCCAGGAAAGGATGGAAATTCTTTAGCCTGGAAACAGTCCGGAAAAACAATGGCAACATAGGCAAGAAATTTGCAAAAGAAAACGGCATAGGCATAGATGAATTATAATGCGGTCCATTTCGGCAATTCATCTGGTAGCTAAAATTCTTGCCTTGCTTCTTATTTCTTCTTCTTTTTGTGGGCGGCGCACATGTTGCACATGAGTATCACCTTATGATAAATCAACCAAAATATTTTTAAAGCTGACCATCCTCAGCACCTTTACCATATACCTATAAATCCATTAAACTTCAAAGCATAGGCATGAAAACTTCGGCTCTTTCCGGCTTCCATGACCTGCGGCCGGAAAAGCGCCTTGAGATTGTAAAGAAATTCGCCGGCTTGACGCAAAAGGAGGCGCTGACCCTGAGGAATCTTGGCCTTGGTATGAAGCTTGCGGACATGATGATAGAGAATGTTATCGGCACGACGCAGCTGCCCATGGGCATAGCGACAAATTTTCTCGTCAACGGCCGTGACTATTTAATACCCATGGCATTGGAAGAGCCGTCTGTCGTTGCAGCCGCGTCCAACGCCGCCAAACTGGCCCGCCCGGAAGGCGGCTTTACAACGCTGAGCGATCCGCCTGTCATGATAGGCCAGATTCAGATAGTTCGTCTGCCAAACGCGAAAAAGGCAAAAAAACTTGTTCTCCGCCATAAGGAAAAAATTATGAAGATTGCAAATGCACAGGATTCGATGCTTGTCCGTCTCGGCGGCGGCGCCAAGGACGTGGAAGCCCGCATCATCAGAACGCCGCGCGGCAGGATGTTAATAATCCATCTGATAGTTGATGTTCGCGACGCCATGGGCGCCAATGCCGTTAATACAATGACGGAAGCCGTTTCTTCATATATAGAAAAACTTACGGGCGGCGAAGCCCGGTTGCGGATAATCTCAAACCTTTCAGTCCACCGCATCGCATGGGCAAAAGCCGTCTGGAGCAGGAATCTTCTTGGTGAAGACGTTATTGAGGGCGTCTTGGACGCTTACGCCTTTGCTGCCGCAGACCGTTTCCGCTGCGCCACGCACAATAAAGGTATAATGAACGGCATCGACGCCGTAGCCATAGCCACGGGCAATGATTTCCGCTCATTGGAAGCAGCAGCCCATTGTTACGCGGCCATGAAAAGCTACAAGCCGTTGACGCACTACGAAAAAGACGCAGAGGGCAATTTAGTCGGCACAATAGAAATCCCGATAACCGTCGGTCTTGTTGGCGGCGCCACGAAAACCCATCCGGTGGCGAGGACTGCCGTAAAGATATTGGGTATCAAAACCGCCCAGGAACTTGCAGAGGTCATGGCGTGCGTCGGTCTTGCAAATAATTTCGCCGCCCTGCGCGCCATGGTCAGGGAAGGCATCCAGAGCGGCCACATGAAACTGCACGCCAAAAACATAGCCGTCATGGCTGGCGCCAAAGGCACGTTGATAGAAAAGATTGCAAGAAGAATCGTCCGTGAAAAGAAAATAAACGTCTCGAGCGCAAAAGAGCTTTTGGACTCCCTGCACGCCAAAAAGAAAAGGTTCAAAGAAAGACTTAAGAAAAGGAGATGAGCCGAAAACATCTGCCGCCGAATCTTATTCTTGTCTTACTTCCTGATTAAAACGCCGCCTCCAGCCACGCGCCGATCGCGATAAGAAACTCTGCCGAGAACAGCAGTATCGCCGAATCCTTGAATATTTTTTTGAATTCCTTGCTCATAAATCGCTCTCTTATTATGCCCACGGACAGGATTCCGCCGGCCAGCCCTGCAACAAAATACGCCAGAATTTCAGGTATCCCGTGCAGTGCTATGCTGCTGAGGCTCAGCGGAACGCCGTACAGCAGAGCTCCTTTATCCAGGCCTGCCTGCATGAAATTGCCGGCGTAAACGCCGATGACGCTTGCATTCCACGCCAGAATAAATATCGCGCCTGCGCCGAACATCGTCGACAGTATGAACATCAATAACATCACCTGCGAATTGTTCACGAAAAACGTCGAGAACGCGCCGGACCCGGAAGCAAGGCCGGAAAATCCTCTCAGCGTCTCTGCCTGCAGCGAAAACGTTTCCTTCGGCATGAAAATAAATGAGAACGCGACCGCGACAGTTACGCCCAGAAAAAAAGAACTGAAAACAAAGATGATTTTTTTGTGCCTTGAAAACAGGTTCCCTTTCACGCCTCTGGCCGCCTCGTCCTCTGCCTCTTCCTCTATCTCGAACAGCTTCTGGAAGAACGGCACGAAAACAATCGTTATCAGCGCTATAGAAAGCAGGGACGCCTGCTTAGGAAACAGCTGGTTGGCAAAATACATCGATATGACAGAATAAATAAGCGCTATGAAGAAAACGTGGGCTGGTTTGTCTTCGGCGTTCTTCGGATTCATTATGGATTCGAGCACCATAATTATTCTTGTTGCTGCCGGAATAAAAGGCTTTTATTTCTTCGGCTTTGCATCCAAAGTCCATTCTGCAACTAAATTCGGAAAGTTGCAATTAAGGTCGGAAAGTGTTACATAAGATTCCGTTTTTAAGGTTTCCTTCTATAATTCTTTTGTTCATTATGGAAACAGAAACGCCTTTTTCTGAGCTTCCAGAAGCATTAGTAGAAGAGATGCTGAATAAGTCAGATGAATTGGGCAGAGACTTATCAAACACATTCAAAGATATAAATGATAAAAAGTCAGAGGTCAGAAAAAAGCTCTATGAACTTGAATATCTGAAGAAGGATAGCGATATAATAACGACACCATCGTACCCTACAACTTGTGGTGTTGATGGCTCTTATGGCGGTGAAAATCTTTTATCAACCGACATAACTGCTATGGCAAGTGTAGCGGTTGAAGGACTTATACCGCCAAAGGAAGTTAAATATTGGGAAAACCCCCACTATATTTGTAAAATTCTTACATTACAACACAGCGATGCCACAAGCTTGGTTGCAAGAGCTATTATGATGACTATGGAATTGGAGTTAGCAACAAAATCACCTCATGACGTTGTGTTTATGGATGGTTCTTTAACCACACCATTTATTTATTTCAATCAAGCACTAAGCAGAATAAAAGACGTTTCACCAGAACTTTCAAGTTATTTTATAGAAAGATTAGGATTAACATTGGATTCTTATATTGAGGTATTAGCTGCTGTAAGAAGTGATAAAATATATTCAAGCATACCAAAGTATACAAGCAGGAAGGAAATAGCGAAACTTGTTGGTCTAAATAATTACGAAGATAGGGGTCTTCTCTCTTTCATACTTGAACCTTCAGAGTTTGTTGGGCCAATGCCGTTAGAACAACCGAATCAAGAATGGCACATAAATAACCCATTACAATTCAGCATATTATTTGATAAAATTATAAGTTCTCTGAAAGAAATCTATGTCATATACTATAGGCCTTTTAGTCACATCCCAGCTTTGCGCATAGAGATGTCTAAAAATATAGCTCTGAATAATAATAGATTATCAATACTGCTTGAATCGGTAAAATTACAATGTGTAGGTGGTGGCATTATGGAACCATATCCTTTGTATTTGGCTGATAGAATGGTAAAGCACTTGGGGACAGCTATTCCAGCTATACGTAAGACAATGACTCAAGAAATGGCTGGAGAATGGGGAGATGACGTAACAAGCTTATATTTAGCAATGCACGGGTACAGAACGTGATTATATGGAAAATGAAGAAATAGACGTAAACAAAGCTTTTGATAAAGCGGAGAAGATAGGTGTTATTGGTTCTCCATCCTCAACTAATCGATTAACTATTGATATTCTTGGAACTGCAATGAATAAGAAACTTGTTGGCACTCTATGTGTATTCAAACATATGCAGGACGGAAGAGAGCATTTTTCATTAGGCCAAATTACAGAAATTCAATTAAAGAATGTTTGGAGTGAAGACCCCACAATGAGAGGTCTAATAAGACAAAAGGGTAGGGTAGACCCTATAACAGAAAAACAAGATACACACACTGCGAGTATGATAGTAAGCTCGGTATTTAGTAAAGCCGATTCTGTAATGGGTCAGAGCATCTTAGGAACAGTACCTTCAACGGGGAGTCCTATAAAATTAATCAATAATGATATTATGAAAGGACTTTTAGTTAATCATCAAAATGAATTATCTTATCTTGGGCGAGCTTATGGTTCTGATATTTTAATGCCTATGTGGTTCAAGCATTTTGGCAAAGAAACTGGTGGGGTTGGAGAAGCTTACCATATAGGGATATTTGGTAAAACAGGTTCTGGAAAATCTGTATTCGCAAAAATGGCAATGCTTGGTTATGCAAGACATCCATCTATGTCTATGTTCATTATTGACCCGCAAGGCGAATTTGCGAAAGAAATTAAAAGAGATACAAAATTAAAGGGAATATTGGAAAAGAAATTGCACAGAGAAGTTAAAATATACGATTTACATAATCTTGTGATGACTGGATGGGAACTTTTTAAAAAGACCTTAGTTAATTCAGAGTTCTTTGATAAACTAACAATTTGGGAAGAAATAAAACCCAGAGCTGCAGAAGTCGTAGTCAATATTTTGAGAGCAAAAATGGGTGGGCAAGCACAACTTGGACAACATACAGAAATACCACCATATAAAGCGTTTGAACAAGCAGCTTTTGATCGCGTATGGAATGCCTTATCACGGGATGATATATGGACTAAGATTTACTACGCCAAAGATTCAAGAGAAAGAGTACAGTTACAATATGCTGATGCAAATAAAGATGAATTCTTCGAGATATGGAAACAAGTAGCAAATCTATTCAAATATGAAGGCCGTTCAGGTGTTAAGAAAATAATTGATTTAGTCAATGAAGTTGTAAGCAAAGAAAATGAGGAGAATAGGCCTATTACTATTATAGATTTATCCGAATCAGAAATACCAGACGATATATTATGGAACGAAAATATAAGTTTCGTTGTCATAAAAGAACTTTTGGATAAATTAAAGTCTGAGGCCGAAAAAGAGTTTAAGAAAGAAAGAAATTTAAACTGCTTGGTTGTAATAGATGAAGCTCATAGATTAGCACCAAGAGAAAGAAAAGAGAACGAAAATTTAGAAGTACTTAAGGCAACATTTATTGATGCTGTAAGGACTACGAGAAAGTTTGGTCTTGGTTGGATGTTTATTAGTCAAACACTATCAAGCTTAGATAGAGGTATAGTGGAACAATTACGAGCTTATGTCTTTGGTTTTGGTTTAGGATGGGGTATAGAACTACAAGCTCTGAAAGAATTGATTGGTGGTAATCGTGATGCTATAAGCTTGTACCAATTATTTAATGATCCTCAAAGCTCATTTGGAGAAAAACAATACCCATTTATGATGGTCGGGCCTCTGTCGCCATTATCATTTTCAAGTATACCTTTATTCGTTACGGCTTTGAATTTTCCTGACGAATTTTTATCTATTAATTTTTCTGAATAGTGAATATGAAGAATTATCAAAAGACTTGTAAGTTTCGTCTCTCTCAGATCGTGGAATTACCCATCTATTCAACATAAAAGAAGCATTATATCTTACATCATTTCTTAGAGTCTTTGCATTCTTGTTCTCCTCTAACAAAAGTTGTTTCCAATTTTTGACTAAAGGAGCTAAAAATAACTCTCTTTTTATACCATGATATAACAAATCATTTGGTAATCCCAATTTTTTAAGCGCCTCTCTAATAACTACTCTCTTATTTCGTGGCCCTGTTCCCCATTTGCTGTTTTTACCACTACATCCAGATTTTTTAGCTAACATAGATAAATTCTTGTATTCTCCATTGGAAAAATGAAATTCCCCAGAGCCTTTTGTCCAACCAACATGAAAAAATTCTGGCCCATCAGGAATTTTGATCCTATCGTACATAGAACTCTTACCAAAAGCAGAAGAAGTTGTCACAGCCAATAATTTCCCATAAAATTTCTTACCACTTATTAAGGATTTTTTCCCATGATATTTTTTACGAAAATCTTTGGCAACTTTATCAGATGTTATAAGAGAACTGACTAATTTTCCACTTAGTATTAAATTATATGGCGGAACTGCTCCTATTACAAACCCGTCCATTATATGTTTTAAATTATTTGCTTTAGTTTTACTGTTCCAGCCGATAAAACTATCTCTATCTTTTAAGGCATATACAGGATCGGCTAATCCTATTATTCCTATTAGTTTATTATTGTATTCATCAATAACTAAATATCTCAACCTTCTTCCATAACCAGCAGATATAGGAATAGACCAATGCAATTTAACCCAATTGAATAAATTAGATTCTTCTTTATTTTTAGAATCAAAGCAAACTAACTTGGGCGATATTTCTTCAGGTCTAATTTCATTTCCATTAGCGATATATTTCAAGATAAAATGTTTATCATATTTTTGTATAAATTCCTTATTCTTGAGTAATAAATGATTCACAGAAAAATTATTCAATCTTCTCAACGACGGCTTTGTATAGTTTTTAGGCTTTAATACACCTTTCTTGTAAACAAATCCTTGGTCTCTAAGTAATGAGATTAATTTATGTTTTGTGCGAGTTCTTCTCTGTTTAACAGAAATATATTGAAATGACATTATAATCTATTAGTACAAAACTATAAGGCCTTGTGTTTTTACCCTTAAGGCCTTTTTTCAAAATAAGCTAAATTTGCCTTACTTTTTCCCTTTCACATAGTTCCTAATAAACTCTTCCAGAACAGAAGTAGCAGGTCTTTTTCTCCTGCAAAGTCTTCACCCTGAATTTCTGCAATCAAAGTTAGCAGGATGCAACTAAAGTGGTGGTGAGAGGTCACTTTAGATGCAAAGCTTATTTCTTCCTAAGGTTCGACATTTTCTATGGCTGTCAGTTACTTTAAAAGTTTTCCATTCTTATTCGTAGTGTTGAATATGAACGAAATAGGAATTACCGGTTACGGTTGTTACATACCGCGCTTCCGCATAAAAGTCGAGGAGATAGCGAAGGTCTGGGGTCAGGAAGCGGAAAACATAAAGCGCGGCCTTTTAGTCGAGGAAAAAAGCGTGCCTGACGTGGACGAGGATACGATAACAATAAGCGTCGAAGCCGCCAGAAACGCGCTGGCGCGCGCAAACATAGGCGCTGAAAAAATCGGCGCGCTATTTATAGGCAGTGAATCGCACCCGTATGCTGTCAAGCCGTCCGGAACTGTGGTGGCAGAAGCGATCGGCGCATCGCCGCGAATTCTGGTCGCTGATTTTGAGTTTGCCTGTAAAGCCGGCACAGCAGCCATCCAGTGCTGCTACGGCCTGGTCAAGTCCAATGAAATAGAATACGGTTTGGCAATTGGTTCTGATACGTCGCAGGGCAGGCCTGGCGATGCCCTGGAATATACTGCATCAGCCGGCGGCGGCGCGTTTATAATCGGCAAAAATCCAGTCGCGTCCATAGAAGGCATGTTCTCTTACACGACGGATACGCCTGATTTTTGGCGCCGCGAGGGCGAAGACTTCCCGCGCCACGGCGCGCGCTTTACAGGCGAGCCTGCCTATTTCAGGCATGTCGTTGAAGCCACAAAAGGGTTGATGACAAAATTATCTTTAAGGTCTGGCGATTTTGACTATGCCGTATTCCATACCCCGAACGGAAAATTCCCGCTGCGCGCCGCCCAGTTGCTGGGGTTTGAAAAAGAAAAGGTCCTGCCGGGCCTTATTGTAACAAAAATCGGGAATGCGTATTCAGGCGCGAGCCTGCTCGCCCTTTGCAATATTTTAGACGCTGTTGCGAAACCCGGTCAGCGTATTCTTCTTACCTCATACGGTTCGGGCGCCGGCAGCGATTCGTTCTCGCTGCTTGTAACCGACCGGCTGTTAGAAGCCCGCGATGCAGCGCCGAAAACAGATTTTTATGTTAACCGGAAATCTTACGTGACATACGGCGAATACGTGAAGATGAGGAAAAAACTGAAGGGTGTAACGGAATGAAAATGAAAAATAAGATGGCAATCGACTTTTGCCGGAGCAAAAGGGGATAATGAGCTTGCTGACAGACCCTGCGAAATCTGTGAGTATGCGTGAAATAGTATCTAGGTTGCGCGGCCAGGGTGTTAGCCCGGGCCTGGGCTCGGACGGCTTACAAATATCATACCGGGGTCATATACCACAGACAGGCGACAGCCCGGAAAGGGCGTCTTATGATATCCGCTCTGGAGATAGATACTTCGGTATTGCAACCGTCGTAGATACGTCAAAAGGCAGCAGAAGAAAAATGCATATACAGATTTATTCAGAAGACCTGTCAGGCGGAGACCTGTGTTTTGACGCAGATTTTTAGGTGTTGAATAATGAAAAATGATATGGCAACAGTCTTGCGACTGGAAGGAGCTAAAATTATAAAATGGCGCTCGACTTTGCCGGAGCAAAGGGGAGTATGAGGAACGTTTGTGTTGTTGGCGCAGCCCAGACAAAATTCGGCGAGCTCTGGGACAGGTCGCTACGCGACTTGATAGTGGAAGCCGGCATTGGCGCCGTAAAAGACGCCGGAATTGAAAAGAGCGCCATCCAGAGCTTGTACGTAGGCAATATGTCTGCCGGCCGTTTTGCCGGCCAGGAGCATCTGGGCGCACTGGCTGCGGATTTTCTCAGCCTTAGAGTACCTGCCACGAGATGCGAAGCCGCCTGCGCATCCGGCAGCGTTGCTTTCCGCGACGCGTATTATGCCGTTGCCTCCGGCGACATAGACGCCGCCCTTGTTATAGGCGCAGAAAAAATGACTGATGTTCACGGCTCTGGTGCGCTGACAACGCTTGCCGCTGCCGGCGACCAGGAGTGGGAAGCGTCTATCGGGTTGACGTTCGCCGGTCTGTACGCGCTGATTGCAAGAAAGCATATGGTCGATTTCGGCACCACAAGAGAACAGATGGCGGCCGTTTCCGTAACAAACCACAAGAACGGGTTGAAAAACAAACTCGCCCAGTTCCAGATGAAAATAACCATAGAAGACGTGCTGAACTCTGCTATGATAGCCGATCCCTTGAGGCTTTTTGATTGTTCTCCGATAACAGACGGCGCGGCCGCTGTTGTAGTAGCCAGCGAGTCCGCCGCCAAAAAACTCTCTACCCAGCCCATTTATGTCCTTGGTACGGGCCAGGGATCCGATTCGATAGCTCTGCACGACCGTGCGTCGTTTACAGAGCTTCTGGCTACCAAGGCCGCCGCCAAAAAGGCATTCGAGCAGGCAGGCATCGGCAGAAACAAGATCGATACCACAGAAGTACATGATTGCTTTACAATAAATGAGATTATTTCCCTGGAAGATCTGGGTTTCGTTGAGAAGGGTAAAGGCGGCAAGTTCGCCGAAGAAGGAAAAATAGATTTGAATGGAGAACTGCCAACCAATACGTGCGGCGGCCTTAAGGTATGCGGCCATCCAGTAGGCGCTACGGGTGTCCGCCAAATAGTCGAGTTGGCCCGCCAGCTGCGCGGCCAATGTTTCAACCCAATCAACGGCGCAGAAATAGGGTTGAACTTGAACATAGGCGGCTCTGGCGCAACTGCCGTGGTAAATATATTCGGCAAAGAGCCGAGGTATTGATTATGCCACACCGTTCTTCTGTTCCGATGTCATGGCGGCTTTCAAAACACCGTTATGGCCTTGTCGGTAGCAGGTGCCCTGGCTGTTCAGCGCTGTTTTTCCCGCCGCGGGCCATTTGTAAATCATGCGGCGCAGAGAAAACAGAAAGCTTCAGGTTCTCGGGTAACGGCGTTATAGTTTCGTATACAACCATCTACGCGGCCCCCGAAGGTTTTGAAAAGAGCACACCGTACAACATTGGATTAGTGAAGTTGGACGAAGGACCGGTTATAACCACCCAGGTGGTAGATAAGAACGTTTCTGTTGGCAGCCGCGTCCGTGTGGTATTCAGAAAAATCTCAGAAGGCGGCAAATCCGGCCTGATTAACTATGGGTTTAAGTTCGAGTTGGTCTAAGACCCGGTTGTTTCTTGTAGACCTACCTTATAGTACTTGAGCAGACTCAAAATCTTTCTCTTGTGACCAGCCATAAGCCGCTTTCAGGATCAGGTTTAGGGGTAGGCTTATTCTCAAGCCACCTGTACACCGTGCTTACTGAAGTCTCATATCTTGATGCAATCTCTCTTCTCGCCTGGTATCTTCCCATTCCTTGCTCTTGTAACTCCCTATCTAACAGTCTCCATTCAGGCAATAATGAGGGATCGTCTCGTGGTGTTGGGGTCATATAGAATCATCCCCACACAAACCTTAAATCCCTTCCTACCACACCCCCCTGTTTCCTATACCCCCCACATTTTCTCAAAATAACCCCCTTTCTTTTAAAACATACCTTCGTTTCCGTTGGAGGTAACACCACACCACCATTTCATATAACACAATTATACATATAACAAGGGAAAATCTCCACAGGAAATGTTGGGGTGTTGCCTCCACAAAACTATATTTCAACAACCCCACTTTCCACTAGAGATATATTTATATATTCTCCAAAAGAAGTAATGGTAGATTTTTGTTTTTCTTGGTTGGTGTGGGGTGTGGAAAGTGGAAGCAGTTTCTAAAGTAGACAATATCTTCTCCCAGTACGTCCAAAAACAGTCCGTCTTTAAAGACAAAACAGTCCTGACATCGAATTTTATACCGGAAAAAATCCCGCACAGGAGCGAGGAAATAACGCAGCTCAGCTTGGCGTTGGCTCCGATGCTCAAGGGATTTCATGCCAGCAACGTCTTCGTTTACGGCACCTGCGGCACCGGGAAAACCATATGTAGCCGTTTCGTTGTCAACCAGTTGGAAGAAGCCGCCAAAGACGGCCAAATAAAAACAATCTACATCAACTGCAAGATGAAAAAGGTGGCCGATACTGAATACCGGCTGCTGGCCCAGCTGCTGAAAGAACTTGGTGAGTGCGTCCCGGATACGGGCCTGCCGACTGATGTCCTTTACAGGAGATTTTTTGAAAACGCCGACTCAAAAAGGCAGACGCTGGTTTTGGTGCTGGACGAAATAGACGCCCTCTTCAAAAAAATAGGGGACGAGTTCCTTTACAACCTGACAAGAATAAATCAGGAACTAAAACAGGCAAAATTGAACATCGTCGGTATAACGAACGACCTCTCTTTCCGGGACGGGCTGGATATGCGCGTCCGCTCGTCATTAGGCGAAGAAGAGATTTTATTCCGGCCATATAACGCGCTCCAGCTGAAACACATACTGGAAGAGCGCGCCAAAACCGGATTTGAAACGGGGTTAGACGAGGCCATCTTAAACAAATGCGCAGCCATAGCCGCGCAGGAACACGGCGACGCCCGCCGCGCGTTAGACCTGCTGCGGGTTGCCGGCGAACTGGCCGAAAGGCAGGGCGACGCGAAAATAACAGAGGCGCATATCGATATGGCCGAGCAGAAAATAGACCTGGATAGGGTGATAGAGACAATAAAATCCCAGCCCAGCCAGTCGCAAATCGTTCTGCACGCCATCATAAAATTGGCAGAAAGCAGGAAAAAAACGACAAAATGGGCTGATGCGCGGCTTCTTACCGGCGACGTTTTCGCCACCTATGAGAGCGTGTGCAAAGAGAACGGCATCAAATCACTCACCCAGCGGAGGGTCAGCGACCTGATAGCCGAGCTGGACATGCTGGGCATTATAACAGCCAAAGTGATATCCAAGGGCCGGTACGGCAGAACAAAAGAAATATCAATGGCAATCAGCAACAGCCACCTGGACCGCGTCAAGGCGTTTCTAGCAGGCAGGTTCAGCCCATGAACAAGCAAGAGATAGTCAGGATTTTTTTTAACAGGGGCAAATTACTCACAGCAGATGCGCTCGATTTTTTGGAAAATGCCGGCCAGATTCCGGAAAAGGAATACACCGGCCTGGTTTTAACAGAAAAAGATTTTCAGGAAAAAGAAAAAGACACGGTCCGGGTATTAAAACACCTGGAGAAAAAACCGGCAGAGACCACGACAGAAGATTTCGTGAAATTTTATACGGCAAAGTACGAAAAGATGAAATCCGTCATTTTAAGCCGCATCCAGAAGGATTTCGTTTCTTTGAACAAGCTGGACAGCACGCGCAGCGAGGTTTACGTTCTCGGCATAGTGAAGGACATTAAGGACGGCGAAAAAAAGATCGTGGAATTGGAAGACCTTACAGGCTCGGCGCCGGTTATCTTCGACGACATAGAAGGTCTTGAGTTAGATGACGTTGTTGCGATAAGGGCCGTTAGCGCCGGGAAGGTGCTCTACGGGAAGGAAGTCATCTATCCGGACATACCATTGCGCAAACCGGCAACAGGCTTCGGCAAAGCCTGTTTTATTTCCGACCTGCATCTGGACGAGTCGCCGAAACAGGACGCGGAAAAATTCTTCGGCTGGTTCGAAAATCAGGACATAAAATACCTTTTCATAGCCGGTGACATCTGCAATAAAAAAGCCCTGGAAGACCTCATAAATCGCTACTGTTTCGGCAAAAAAGTTTTTGTCACGCCCGGCGAAAAAGACAGCGACAGCGAATACCCGAATCTGGCGGAAACGATGCAGAATAAAAACACTATCCCCCTTTCCAACCCCGCGATGGTCGAAGTGAACGGCGTCAAAATCCTGATGATTCACAGGTTCGGCATGGACATGCTGAAAAAACGCTACCTCGGGAAGTCAAAACTAATCACCCCGGATGATTACCTTGTATTGGAAGAAGTCCCTGACATCGTTCATTGCGGCCACACACACGAACCGCACGTGATGAACTACAAATCTGTGACAATAGTCAACAGCGGCTCGCCGCTGAAAGAATTCCGCCCGGTAGTCGTGGATTTCGCGACACGGGAAGTAGTACAGGTAAAGCTGTAATTAGACGAAATATTTTTATCCTCAAAGACATTGAAAACTGCCGTCTTTAGACAGCAGATGAAATACAATGTCTTTGGGATGCCATGCTCAAAGAAACCCCTGACTAAAGTCAGGGGTTATATCAGAGCATATCATACCCGTTTATAATTACACGGTCACCGGGTGCTAGGAATTACAGCAAAAACCTATCGTGTTTATACATGTACTGGTTGTCTTTCAAGCTGAGCAAAAGCTGAACGTAACTCTTCTTCTGGAATATCTTCCCGAAATCTGTGCACAATATCAACTAAATGTGGCGGTAATGTCTTTCTCCAAGAAGAATGAATAATACGTAATAATGGTGGACGAGGAGTATAAACAAAACTCGATTGTGGTTTAGTATGATCTAGACCAGAGAATAAATACAATTTTTCAAGACCTGCTCCAAATTCTTCTCCTGCTCCCCAAATCCTTCCAAAATCTCTTTTTATGTCAGGAGTAGGATCGCTATCTAATGGGTATGTTTTCCATGGTCCGGAACCATGTGCTCTCAGTACAGGATTATTTCCACGTCGTCTTTCTATTTCAGCTATATATCTAAGATTCTCTAACGCATCTGGAACTCTATTTCTTAAGCTAGTAAAAACCTCTATCACAACACAAGGTGGGTAGTTTTCTGCAAAAGGATTCATGGGATAGATATGAAATTGAATACCTCTACCTCGAATTTCAAACGATTCATCAGGACGCCGATATGGTTTAGGTCTTTCCAATGTTCTTACTAAATAACCCTGTTCAGTCATATACAAACTATTTATATAGCAAACTATTTATCGCTTAATCGCTGCCCACCTCCCTATATTTTCATATCGACTCGTTAAAAATACTCTGACTTTGTCAGCACTTCGTGCATCTAACAGAAATTATAAATTATATGGCGCTCGACTCTGCGAAAGCAGAGGGGAGAAAGCATAAAAGCATTTTTTGTCATAGAAAGTCGTATGCTGATGCAGCTGCTGGACGCGGATTATTTTCTGAACGCAAACAAGCCCGTCGTCCGCCTGTACGGAAAAACAGAGAACGGCAATTCCGTGTGCGCGTTCTACGACAAATTTCTCCCTTATTTTTATGTCAGGCCAAACAGCAAGACAGCCGAGGCGGTAAAAAATATCCGGGAAATCGTATCGTCAGAAGAGATAGAGAAATTCACGCCGTCCGGTTACCAGGCGGAGCCGGCAAAACTGCTTAAACTCACTATTACAAACCCGCAGGACGTCCCCCGAATCTCGGCCATGCTATTAGACCAAAAAGCGGTCGACGACATATTCGAAAACGATATTTTGTTCAAGTACCGTTTCATGGTCGACCACTCTCTGCGCGGCATGGAGTGGGTAGACGTAAAAGGCCAGAAAACGTTCACGAAAACCGTCACGTGCCCGGCTTACGGCGCATCATCCATCAGTGCAGTGAACAAAAAAGAAAACGCCGGGCTTCGTTACATGGCGTTCGACATAGAATGCATACCGTCCGATATTACAAAGCCGCTGAATTCAAAAAAGGACCCGATCGTCATCATTGCAATGTCGTTCACGCCGCGATACAAAAATCACGATACGCTCGTCTTGGTTGCCAAGCCCGCCTCCGGCCAGGGCACCCAGGGCTTCCAGAACGAAAAGGCCATGCTGGAAGAATTTCTGAAAATTATTTCTGCTTATGACCCGGACATCATAACAGGCTACAACATAAACTCGTTCGACCTGCCGTATCTTCTCGAGCGGCTTGGGCAAAACAAGCTTCCAAAATTTTTCGGGCGGTGTAACGACAAGCCCGTCTTCACAAAAACCTTTGGAATAAGCCAGGAAACCGTCATTCACGGCCGCGTTGTCGTCGACCCGTACCAGATAATAAAGCGCGACCCGTGGGTCAAGTTCTACAGGTACAATCTGAATACCATAGCCAAAGCCCTGCTGGGCGAAGAGAAACTGGACGTTGAGTACAGCGAAATGCCGGATCTCTGGAAAGGTTCCAGGGAAGACCTGAACAGGTTCGTAGAATATGCGAGGAAAGACGCGGCCATTTCGCTGCGGCTTGTAATAGAAAGGCGGATGCTTGATAAGTTCTTTGAAATCTCAAAAATATCCGGCCTGCTGATGCAGGACGTTTTCGGCGGCCAGACGATGCGCATAGAAGTCATGCTGCTCCACGAGTTTCGGAAACGCCGTTTTGTTATGCCGTCAAAAACATCCAGAACAACCGTCTCGAGGCGCGAAAAGGAAAAGGACAAGCTCGGCCTGAAAGGCGCAACGGTGCTGGAACCAAAAAAAGGCCTCCACACGGAAGGCTGCACCCTGGTTCTGGATTTTAAGAGCCTCTATCCAAACCTGATGAGGGCGTATAACATATCGCCTGATTCGCTGCTGACCGGCGGTAGCTTTAAATGTAACATCGCTCCAAACGGGGCTAAGTTTATAGACAAAGAAATTCATGAAGGCATTTTCCCTTTGGTTTTAACGCAATTGCTGGAATCAAGGGAATCGATTAAAAAATTAATGAAGACGGCGAGGGGCGAAGAGAAAAGGATTTTGAACGCCAGGCAGCTTGCGCTGAAAGATATTTCCAATTCTATATACGGTTACACCGGTTATGTCCGTGCGAGGCTCTACATGATAGATGTGGCGGGTGCGATAACCGCATACGGCCGTGAAAATCTGGAGAAAACAAAAAAAACCATCGAAGAAAAATTTCCTGTTGAGGTAGTCTACGGAGACACAGATTCCCTGCTCTTGAAAACAAGTCTAACAAACCTCGATGAAGCAAAAGAACTGGGAGAGAAAATTTCCAAGGCCGTGAGTAGCGAACTCGGAAACCTCCAGCTGGAATTCCAGAAAATCTACCGGACATTTCTGATACTGACAAAAAAGCGTTATGCCGGCTGGAAATTCACCTTTGACGGGGAATGGAAAGACGAAATAGAGATGAAAGGCATTGAAACAATCCGCCGTGACTGGTGCCCCCTGGTTTCGCAAACGATGAAAGAAATACTAGACATCATCCTGAAAGAAGGCGACATGCAAAAGGCAATTGCAACCATGAGAAACGTGCTGGAAAAGCTTAAGCGGAACGAAATCCCGCTGGAAATGTTGACCGTGATAAAAGGCATAACAAAAAGCCCTGAAAATTACGAGGGGATGCTGCCGCACATCGAGCTGGCAAAGAAGCTGGCAGAGCGTAATCCTCACGACAAGCCGCGCATAGGCGACCGGCTGGGGTTTGTTATCATAAAAGGCAACCAGATATTGTCAAAGCGCGCGGAAGACCCGGGATATGTAAAAAAGCACAACCTGCAGATAGATTCGGACTATTACATTCACAGCCAGCTGTTTCCGCCGATAGAGCGCATACTGGTTTCCATAGGCGTCACCAAAGGAGAGCTTCTCGGCTCCGGCCACCAGTCAAGCATCATGGACATAATGAACGGAACCAAGAGAAGAACGAAGCACGAAATAAATATAGATTTTTCCAAGGAAGATGATAAAAAAGCCCTTGACGACTGGGAAAATTTTGTCTGCCAGAAATGCAGCAAGTCGTACAGGCGGATGCCGTTGCAGGGCAGCTGCGCCTGCGGCGGAGAACTTTTAATCGCATACCAGGGCTCGGTAAGCAACAGGATGGTGAGGAAAGGGTGAACGAAGGAAAACTGGCTGCTTAACGTATGTGGTTTAACAAGGCTTGGAAGATTATTAAACCGTCTTAATTATACGTTTATTATGAAGCCTGTCTTTACAATTACTTTGCTAATTTTAATTATTCTTATTAGTGGCTGTGTTGAAAACCGAATTGAACCGGAGAAAGAACCGCCATCAAACGAATCTAAGTCAGCGGCTCAAAGCCCCCCAGAAGACAATAAAGAAATAGCCACGGCAAATGCGTCCGGGCAAAACGCCGGCAGACTTATAAAATGGGCTAAAGAAAACGGAATAAGAATTAAGGGTGTTAGTTCTTCCACTATAATTAAAAGCAACGAGTATTTGATGTATTATACAGGAAATGGTATAGAGATGGCGCAATCTTCTGACGGCTTAAACTTCGTCCATTTAGGAACAATAATTGATATAAAAGACGTTAATGGGGTAGATATGGTTACTAACCCAGCCGTTTTCGAGACAAATTATGGGAAATACAGGATGATATTTGAAGGTAGCAAGATGTTTCGCGACAAAAACGATAGAAAACTCTACAGTGCGATATCTTTAGATGGTTTAATTTGGATAGTCGAAGAAGGGGTGAGGTTTCAAGATGCCGGTGATGGGAAACCAGGAGAACTGTTCACGTCAGTACCAGACATAATGAGATTGGATGACGGAAGGTTGAGGCTGTATTACACGAGAGGTGGAACTTCTGCCACTGCTTTATCAAATGATGATGGTTTGACTTGGATCAAAGAAACTAACCTAAAACTCAGAAAAGTTGCGATAGATCCAGATATTGTGTTGTTAGACGATGGTACCTATAAGCTTTTTTTCACGTCCTTTGCTGATGAATTCGGGGTAGGTGAACAATGGATAATGAGTGCTAATTCTGCAGATGGAGTTAATTTCACAATAGATGAAAGAAAATTAATCGGGCCAAGTGCCCCTGGCGGATTAGTTACTGATCCAGATGTGATAAAAACTGATAACGGTTACAGAATGTACTATGGTGAGTTTAAAAAAGGCGAACATGAAATATACGAAAACGAACCAAATATAATGAGTGCTTTTAGTTCTGGATGATAAATACTAAAATTTCTGGCGCGACTCATTTATTTCACCTAACAACTATTAAACGCACTTCTAAACGTGTACCTTGTCCGTCGGCGGCGGGTCCTTGAATTTTACTTTGAACAGCTTGACCTCGCCGCCGTAATTGCCAACGAGCTCGAAATTATTCAGTCCCAGCCCGTTGAACAGGTACATTCTCGTAAACAGCGAGTTTTCAAGCTGCGGCGGCGCGAAAATCATGGCGTTTTTGTCGGGTGTCAGCCATATCAGGCCGCTTATATCCGCCTCCTCCCGCGTTCTTAAATTCCCCTGCCCGGCCCGGTCAAAATAAAATATCTTGCCTACGGTGGCGAGCGTCGAGCCCTGCTGCAGGAATGCTTGGTAAGTGTTGTTCGTTTCGTAAATCACAAACGCCTGCTGCGGCCCAAGGGGGTAAATATGCGCTATGGCGTTCTGGTCCAGGACCGGCCGGCTCTGGGAACGCTGCACGATTGCATAAGAGTACTTGTCGCCTTTTTCTCCCGTTCTCGTCGCATCCCAGGTCGAAAAATAGCTCCACCAGACGCTTTTGCCGAGCAAATCCTGCGAAGCGATATAGTACATCTCGTTGCAGTTCGGGTTCCGGTATTTTCTAAGTATGTCCAGTGCCTTGTCCTCATCTGACGTCAGTAACGTAGTGGCAATGTCTTGTATCCTTGATGCCACTACCTCTGTTCCGTTTATCATAAACGTCCTTGTAGCGCCTTGCGATGCGCCGTCAAAAACAACCGGCCTTCTCGCTATGCCTGTGATGAAATGACCGGGGTCCCAATACGTTGCTATGACCGTACAGTTAGCCGTGTTGTCGTGCAGCCAGTTCAGCGCGCTAAACCAGTTGTCATCAAGGATAGTTCCCTGGCCGCGGGCAACAGCTTCGGCCGGCCTGTAGTAAAAAGAAAACGAAAATGAAACGAGGAAAAAAAGAATCAATGCAATGGCGAGTTCGCGCTTCATTATTTTTTTCCCGTGCAAAAGACCGCCAGCAACAGCCGCAGTAAAAATCAAAACGCCAAACCACTCTGCCGAAAATATATTAATCCCTAAGAATATCAGCATCGCCACACCCGCGATAACAGGTATCAGGAAAATCATTCGTCCAGCCTCTCGCCAAAAGTCATTCTCGATATTTTTGAAAAGAATATGCCGAGCCCTATAGCTATCGGTTGTGAAAATAGTATTGAAAATCTTACAGCAACTACCGTAGCCAAAATCGGCCCGACGAACCATATGAAAAGCACCAGAAAGGCGTCGAAATGCTTTTTTGTCTTCACAAAAGAATAGCCGAGGTAAATCATCGTATAAATCATGATTACAAAAGGAGAGAACAGCAGCGCTATCGGATTTTGCGAAAAGTCTATGGCACTCGCCCTCTGGATTATTTCCCGCAGCCCTCCGGAGCCCTGCAGTTCTGCCACAGACACGCCGACATTTGGGAATTGCCTGCCGCCCTCGCCCTTTATATCCTGGAATTCTATAGGGCCTGTAAACGTATAGATTACCCTGCCCATGCCGAAAACAGGCAGTATAAACAGGAAAAGAAATACAGAAAGGAAAATTGCGTAGCTTAGGATAAGGTGCGCATTCTCTTTAAAAGCGGGCTTTCTTTTTATGGCAGTTTCAATAACAATCTTCAGAATAAGTGCCCCGAGCATTATCCACACAATATACCAGTATCCGATCCACGTATTAGCCCATACGCCAAGCGAGATGCCGGTGAGGATAGAATAGAAAATGGCGCGTTTATCAAGAACCTTTTTCGTGTCTATGTATTTGTACGTGTAAAGGAAGACTCCCATCACAATCAGCGGCACCAGCAATTGCAGCGCGTCCGAATCAGGGTCGCCTCCAAGCGTTCTCGAAACGATAGAAATGTCAAAAACAGTGAAGAATGCCGCCAGCACGCCAGCCCTTTTATCATAGAGCAGCCGGCCTACCAAATACGCCGGTATCGCCATCAGCGCCGCAAGAAAGGCGGGCAGATAAATTAGATACTGCCATAACTGAAGATTTGGGAAGAACGCCCTGAAAAACATGAAAGAATACGCGCCCAAATGCTGGTATGGGTATATCTGCGGCACCGCTCCTGGGGCAGTTCTTTCCTCGCCCTCCGGCGCCCGGACATATATGTCGTATGCGGGGTAGACGCCGTTATTTTGTACTATCTCGTCCATCTCCCGCAGGAACATGTACGAATCTATATTCCTCAGGTAGGGCCATCTGTAGTCCAGCAGTCTTATATGCATGCTCAGGACAATTATAAGGAGAACGGCGATAAGCGCCCAGTGGTTTTTGATTATATTCTTCCCTGCGGTCCTGAAGTCAGCCATCTTATTTATGTTTGATAAAAAGTATATAAGCATTGAATAATTTATAACGACTGGAAGGAGTAAAAATTACATTCGAAGGACTAAAAGTCCTTCGATGCATCGAAGAACGTTCACAGTTCTTCGAGTGTAAGTGTAATATGGCACTCGACTTTGCCGGAGCAAAGGGGAGTATGAAAGTAATGCTAATAAGGCCGCCGCATACGGATTTTGAGGGCACCGAACCGCCGCGTATAGGCATCCCTTTAGGCGCGCTCAGTATAGCCGCGGCAATGGAACAGCGCGGGCACGAAGTAAAAGTTTTCGATGCATTGACATACATGGACAAGACCGGCGACAAAAACCATTTCGGCGCCTCGTGGGAAAGAATCCTGGGAGAAATAAAGAAATTCAATCCCGGCGTCATCGGCATAGCAAATCTTTTTTCTACGCAGATAGGCAAAGCCCTCATTCTGCCAAAACTGATCAGGGGGGCGAATCCAGAAATAAAACTGATAGTCGGCGGTCCTCATGCAACCGTTCGCCCCCAGGATTTCCTCAATGGAGAATTTGATTTTGTCATCCTGGCCGAAGGCGAAGAAACAGGCCCCGATATAGTTGATTATTACGCAGGGCGGAAAAAACTAGAAGAAATAAAAGGAATAGCGTATATGGATAACGGGCTGAAAATCCACCCGCCGGAATACATAAAGGATTTGGACAAGCTGCCGTTCCCGGCGTATCATCTCGTAGACATGGAAATGTATTTCACGCTCGTCTTCAACGGTTTTTCGTCCAGACCGCAAGATCCGTTCTACAGGCCGCGCAGGGAAATGACAATGATAACAAGCCGCGGCTGCCCTTATATCTGCACCTTCTGCTCTATACATCCGACAATGGGCTACAAGTTCCGGATGCAATCAGCAGAGTATGTTTTGAATCATATCGAGCACGTCGCCAGGACATACAACGTCGAGCTGATACATTTCGAGGATGACAATCTCACGCTGAACCCGAAGAGGTTCGAGGAGATATTGGACGGTCTCGAAGCAAGAAACATTCATGTGGAGTGGGATACGCCCAACGGCGTCCGCGCCGACACGCTAACCCGCCCGCTGCTCGAAAAGATGAAAAAAGCGCATGTCAGCGAACTCCGCATCGCTATCGAGTCCGGCGTCCAGGAAGTCCTGGACAAGGTTGTGAAAAAAAGTCTCGATATAAATAAAGCCATACAGGCGGCAAAAGATTGCTGCGAGCTCGGCATCAAGCTTAGCGCCTTTTACGTCATTGGCATGCCGGGCGAAACGAAAAAAGACATAGAAACCACTCTGGAACTGGCTTATACGCTGATGCACGGGTACAATGTCACGCCGCACGTCAACATAGCGCATCCCCTCGTCGGAACAGAGCTTTACGAAACAGCCAAGGAAAAAGGCTATTTAATCGATGAAGATTATACAAAGGGTTTCATCTTCGGGACGGGGCGCATCAAAACAGAAGAGTTCTCCCCCGAAGATCTCAGGCGGATGTCGACAGACTTTTATAAAAAAGTCAGAAAGCTCTACCTTATGAAAATGATAAGAAGCCCGAGGATAATTGCGAACAACGTCAAAACATTTATCCGCTATCCAAAAAGCACGCTGCGCCTGATAAAGATTGCAGGCAGGTACACGTCATGATTTATTTCCTTTTTAATTTCTTCTTTAGCTTGAACGCCATCAAGCTGAATACCTGGCCAAGATAGTTCTTGTACTCTTTCACGGATATCTTGCTTTTTCCGGCTCTTCTGTTGACGAACGTATACGGTACTTCAACCAGCTTTTTGTAGTCGCCGCGGGCAATAATTTCTAATGACACCTTCCAGCTTTTCGTTTCGCCGCTTTTTATTTTTATTTTGTCAAAGATTTTTTTTCTTACAAAAAAGAACCCCGTCACGGGGTCTTTGGCAGTTGTTAATGGCCGGGCGAGCAGTACGGCAAAACGCGACGCAATCTTTCTCCTAAGAGGCCAATTCTCGATGCGGCCGCCCTTTGTATAGCGGCTGCCGAGCACTATATCCGCCCCATTTTCGAATTCCTCGGACATTTTTTTAATAAGCGCCGGCGGGTGGCTGAAATCCGCGTCCATGACTCCTATGACGTTGCCGCTTGACATCTTGAACCCCTCAATAATAGCAGAGCCCAGCCCTTTTTTTTCGGTCCTGTGAAGAACACGGATATTTTTGTACCTTTTAGCCAGCCTGTCAGCCAGCTCTCCTGTCCCATCAGGAGAATCGTCGTCTACGATTATAATTTCTGCTTCCATGCGCCTCCGTATATCTTTTACGAGCTTTTCGATGTTGTCCTTCTCGTTATACGTCGGAATTACAATAGACATCATGTTTGATCAGCCGAATAGCGTTTCTACAGACCCTGTGACGAATCTGGCCGTTAAAACGATTAGCAGAAAAGCAGAAACCACGAGCACCGTATAAAAATGGGATTTTTCTTTCAGAACTTTGGCGGCTATCATGAACGAGGGGAAGCAGATAAGAATAAAGCGGGAAAATCCCTCCAGTGTAGACGACAGCAACGGGAGAATCATCATCAGGAACATGTAAACGCCGTAGCTCTTACGCATGTGCACGAATGCGTAGTACAGCGTTGATATGAAAAACGCCAATACGGACAAGTTCCAAAGGCTGTATGCAGCCAGCACAGGGCCCCGGAACAAAATCAATTCCATTGCGTTCATCAGAGCCACATGCGGCGAGCTCACCGTTCTCGACCACAGGTTCTGCTGGTTGGCATAGCCGAACAGCGTTCCCGTAGTGAAGTAGGAGTATACGAAGAACAGCACAACACCTATTATTGTTGAAGATAAAGCTAATTCCCTCATGGTTAATCGTGTTAATTTAATTTTGTTATCCTCAAAGACATTGAAAACACACGACTTCAGTCGTGTGATGCAAGCAGAAGCTTCGCTTCTGCTGCACAGAAAGACTCCTAGAGTCTTTCTTGTGAAATACCAATGTCTTTTGGATCCTATCGTTGACAAACTCACAGCTTTAGCTGTGGGTTTATTACCAACGATATGATTTTGTGATAGGTATTCGGCTACCAAAACAATCCACATGAACAACCCTACTATTCTTATAAAAGGCAGGAACCACGTCAAAACACTCGCTTTAGCCCAGTCCCCTTTCCTTGCATAGTAAAAAGAAGCGACAGCCAGAGCCAAAAACATGGATTCCGTATAAACCGCAGAAAAGAAAAACGCCGTAGGAAAGAATAGCAGCAACACAATAGTTTTTTTGGCCGCCGCCTCCCCGAATTCATGTTTTGTGAGCAGGAATAAAAAGTAAGATGCAATCAATGCAAATGCATTTGAAATTAAGAATGCGGCCAGGCCAAAATTGTTTATAAGAAGCCCGGCTGCCCTGATAAGAACCGGGTAGAGTGGCAGGAAATTGTAAAGGCTCCTCCCGTCGGCCAGTGTTACGTACCCCTTTTCGGCTATTGTCAGATACGCTTCCCCGTCCCACTGCGTCCACGGATTGATAGAAGAAGCAGTGTTGATTTTAAAGCCCGCGCCCAACGGCAGAACCGATAATGCTATCAAAGAAACGGCAAGCAAAAAGAATCTGTTGACTAAAAACAGTTTTGCAACGCCCCTGAATTCGTAATCCAGCATACGGTTTTCCTGCCGTAAAAAGTTTATAAAGCATGGAACCATTAAGTAAGCGTGCGCCGATATAGAGTTGCCTTATTTCTTTTGAGTTTGATTATCCTAGGGCTGATAATTCTTATATCAAATCCCGCGGAACTCGCAAGAAAATTATCGCTAAGCAATCCATTTTACATAGTCCTGGGGCTGGCCGTCTCGACAGCCGCAAACGTTTTCCGTGTCCTTAAATGGAGTGTACTTGTTAATGTGAAATTTCTGGACCTCGCGCCAATCCAGATGCTCGGTATGACAGTCAGCAATTTCACGCCGGGCAAGGTCGCCGAGCCCGCGAAAACGCTTCTCTTGAAAATGAAAAGCGGCATAAACGTGTCGCAAAGCCTTCCCTCGGTTATATGGGAAAGAATAAACGACGTTGTCGTCCTGCTCCTTTTCTCTTTCGTAGTAATCCGGTTCCTTCCTCTCAGCCAGAACTTTCTTATTGTCGGCTGGATGAGCATGCTTATTTTTTCCGCGGCCGTGATCATGTTCTTGGTGATTTTAAAAAACAAACATGCCGGGTTTATGTTCTTCCGCTTTTTGAGACGGCTGCCTGTAGGCAATAAATTACCAGGCACGTTCGCCGGTACTTTTTATAAAAGCCGTATACGGAAAAGGAAAATTTTTCTCGGTACTGGTCTGACGTTAATAGCATGGACGCTGGAAGGGCTCATTCTATACCTCTCCTTCGTTTCTCTTGGCGTAAACCCCCCTGATGTGGCTATTTTGGCAGGCATGATAGCGTTATCGGCATTAGTAGGCGTTGTTAGTACGCTGCCAGGCGGTTTGGGTTCTTTCGAGGCCGTGATGCTGTTGATGATTGCGCCTTTTGGCATAACAGGCAGCACTGGAGTCGCGGGCGTTCTTCTTTACAGATTCTTGTCTTTCTGGTATGCCGCGTTCCTGGGCGGTCTTTCGTTCCTTTATTTAACCAGAAAATTAAATCTGAATAAATTGTGGTAAGAAGTAAGCTGAAGAGGGAAATGAATTTTGCTTCACATCTTGGATTTTCCTGTCCTTTAACTTTACATTTGTCTTGAGGGCAACTGTAATAAGTAAACTTTGAACAATATCTTACCAATTCATCAGAAATAGCAGAAATAACGAATAAGAGGATTAAAAGTCGTTTCATAATCATTACTTAAAAAACCAGCGGCAGTTTAGTTACCGCAAATTTTAGCAGTTCCATCTTTGGCAGTTTTTTCCACATGTCCGTCAGCTTATCGTAATCAAACTCGTTGATTTTTGATATGCTGTGGCCGAATGTTATGAATATCTTGTCTATATCCCTGTTTGTCAGTCTTCTGTAAACCCTTCTCAGCAGCAGCTGTCTTTTTATTTCCCACGCCAGTTCTCTTTTCCATAAAATCTCGTATCGGCTGAGAAAATTAGCGTCGAACCTGTCCTTTTCCGCAGCCAGCCTTATTATTCTGGCGGCGTGTTTGGCAGCCCGCATTGAAAACATGATGCCGCCGCCGGTTAGCGGCTTTACCTGCCCGCACGCGTCGCCCACGAGCAGTGTTCTTTGTGCATACGATTTGCAGTAGCCTATGGGAATGTAGGAAGAATACATGCGGCCGTCAGGCAGATTAAGCGTGTTTTTGAAATATTCAAAATTGTTCCTCGGTCTTATCCTTGTGATAATCCCGTATTCTTTCGTCTGGGGTATTATCCACGAAAAGAAATCCGGCGAAAAGAACTTGTTTAGATAAACCTCTATCGTGTCGGCGCTTAATTTCTTTTCCGCCCTTGCGAATATGCCAAGCACGGCAGGGAGTTTTATGCCCAGATTTCTTCTCACCGTTGATAACGTCCCGTCAGCGCCGATTATCATCTTTCCTTCATAGGTTCCGTTTTCCGTTTCGACATGAACGCCGTTTTTCGAATACGATATTTTTCTTGCCATCTCATATCTTAGTCGTGCGCCGGTTTTTGCCCGGCGCCTCAGGAATCCGGAAAACGCCTTCCGCTTTAAAATGTACGCAAACGGCTTCTTCGAGTTTAACATGAAAGTGAGTCCAGACGGTGAAACAGCCTTCATTGAATAAACTTTGCTCTGGATAAGTTTCGAAGTTGCAAACCTGCTGAAAGCCGCGGATACAAGGCCGGAATCCTTAAGCGTTACGTGCCTGTTTTTTTCCAGGACAAGAACATCCAATCCGTCCAGAAGCCCGGCCAGATAGCCGCCGGCCACGCCGCAGCCCGATATTATGACGTCGTACATAGACGATTTTAAACTATGCCAGAAAGGTTAATAAGGTTATAAGCAATTAGAGTTTTTCTGAAGGTTGATACTGTCAACTTAACGACCGATAGCATTTTTATGCTATCGGTCAACGTTGGGGGGTTGACTGCAAAGCACGTCAATCCCCCTTTAAGTTGACAGTACCCTGAAGGTTGGCCAAATGATTTTTGAGAAATTTGACAGGCACTGGAAGGTATGGATTCTCATTCCTTCTGCGATACTCGTTTTTTCGTTGGTTGTTATAGCCTCGAACATACTGGCCACCGGATTTTTCATGGCCCGTGATGTCGAGCTGCAGGGAGGAAAGGTTATCACGGCCGAAGTTTCGTCCGTTGACATAGCGGAACTCAACCAGAAATTCCCCCAGTATACAGTTCATGTAACGACAGGCGCGACAACAAACGTGCTTTTACAGATGCCTTTCGAAGCGGACGAGAATGCGGTTATAAGCCGGCTGAAAGAGGTTGTGCCGGTAATTGGCGAGCCGGGCGTGAAGAGCGTCGGCCCCGCGCTCGGAGACATTTTCTGGAGGCAGACGTACACGGCCCTGATAACGGCATTTGTTTTCATGTCCTTGTTCGTTTTTATTCTGTTCCGCACGCCGGTCCCAAGCTCGATAGTTATACTGGCTGCTGCGACGGACATAATGGCAACCATAGCGATATTGAGCTTGATTGGAATGAAGCTGTCGCTGCCCGTATTGGCCGCGCTTTTGATGATAATTGGTTATTCTGTCGACACGGACATTTTGCTGACATCGTCCTTGCTCAAAAAACGAAGGGAAGAAATAGCGGAAAGTCTGAAATCAGCGATGAAGACAGGGCTTCTGATGTCTCTCACCACGCTAGTCGCGCTGGCAGCGCTGTTCCTGATATCAGGCTCGTTTGTGCTCAATCAGATAGCAATAGTCCTTATCATAGGCATACTCATAGACATGCCTGCTACCTGGATGGGAAATGCAGGCTGGCTGAGATTGTGGCTTGAGAAACACTCGGGCGGTTCATGATATGGGGCTCAAAGAAGCAGTCAGGCATCCTAGAATAATTTTATGGATAGTTTTTGTAGCGCTCTCTCTGTTGCTGATTTCCCCGAATCCCAGCCCGCGTGGCGTCATAATCACCTCTGTCGGGAAAAACATTTCTTCCGACCTGTCGGCAGGGGATATCATTTATGCCATAAACGGGAAAGAAGCCAAGGACGCGCTAGCTGAAAAGTTTTCAGGGACCATAAAAATAGAAACAAATAAAGGAACAAGATTCATAAAGGTAAACGGCACGCTGCCTGTCGAAACAAAAGATGTGCCGCCGACCCGCCTCAACTTCGGTCTGGATTTGGTAGGCGGAATACGCGCAGTTATAGACACCGGGCCGAACATAACGCAGGAATATACAGACCAGATTCTTTCAACCTTGCAGACAAGAATAAATGTTTTCGGTCTGAAGGAATCCGCCTTCAGGCCGGTTGAGAAACGTTTCATTGAGATTTCCATAGCTGGCGGCAACAAGGAAGAGCTGAAAGAGCTTCTGGAGAGGCAGGGAAAATTCGAGGCGAAGATACCGTTTTCTTTGCCTGTAAAAAACGGCGTTGCATCACTGGATCTGGACAAAAAGTATAGTATCTCCGTGAAAAATTCGTCCTCGTCCGTTGAAATAGGCCAGGCAACATACCAGAAAGGCGAGTCGTTTATCCTGGCAAGCATACCCTTTGAATTCCATGGCGTATACGAAAACAGGCTTAATTTGACATCAACTGTATTCACAAGCGACGACATAAAATTCGTGTTTTTCAGCCCGGAAAAATCCAGAATAGAGAAAAAAGCAGACGGTTACAACTGGTTTTTCGTAATTCAGATATCAAATATGGGCGCGCGGAAATTCGCCCAGGTCACGAAAAATATACCGGTCGTTGTAGACTACCTGGAATCAAAAATATACCTTTATCTTGACAGCAATGTTATAGACGCCCTGAATATTGCTTCTAACCTCAAGGGCAGCGAGCAGACAGAAATATCAATTACGGGCGGCGCCGCGAATCAGCAGGAAGCCGTGAAGGAAAAAGCCCGCTTGCAATCAATCCTCCGCTCCGGCTCACTGCCCGCATCTATAGAAATCGTCCAGATAGATACGATATCGCCTAACCTCGGCCTCGGTTTCCTGCAAAACACGCTCGTGGCAGGCTTGGCAGCGTTGCTTGGCGTAGCATCCGTTATACTAATCAGGTACAGAAGCATCAGGTTCGTTCTGCCCATGCTGGCAGTCTCCTTCAGCGAAGTTATCATGATTCTCGGCATGAGCGTGTTGATCGGCTCTACAATAGACCTGCCGGCCATAGCAGGCATTATAGCGGCAATAGGAACCGGCGTAGACAGCCAGATTGTTATGCTTGACCAGGCATTGCGGAAAGAGGTTCAGGAATACACGTTGCGGGAAAAACTGAAGCGCGCGTTCTTCATAATATTCGGTTCAGGCGGCACGATCATCGCAGCCATGATACCTCTGCTGTTTTTGGGGCTCGGCGTTCTGAGGGGTTTTGCAATCACGACAATAATAGGCGTGCTGGTAGGCATACTGATAGCAAGGCCCGCATTCGGCATTATAATAGAAAGAATTGTCAAGGAATAGCTTTGCCCAAAAAGAGACCCATTGGCTGTCTTTTGACGCCAATGGGTCACCCGTATGTGAGCATCAATAATGATGCTCACGACTTTTTGGGCAAAGCCTCAAAGAATAAGAATCATTTCCGTTTTCTCTTTTTTGGAGAAACCGGCTTGATGCCTATGAACATCGCGATGAAGCCAGCCGCAATTTTGAAAATCACGTAGCCGATGCCGGCAAGAAAAGTCGCTTGCGACAAAGCGAGCCGTATGTTGGAAATCAGCAGTAAAATAAGAAGCGATTCTATAACCAGAACGAGCCCGATAATGAAAAGCCCGAATCCTAGGATTTTTATGTTATTGTCATTTTTTCCCATCAGATCACTTTTTTTTCAGTTCTATTATTGCCCTGGCGAGGTCGTTATTCAGCTCTTCCAGCTTTTTAACAACCGCATCCCTGTCTTTACCGGTTTTTTCCATCACCATCTGTACGTCCTTTTCGTCTATTAATTCGGCCTCGCTGACCTCGCCTGAAATCTGGTATACGTCCTTGCCCATCATGTTCGCTATCATTACTTCAGGGCCGGAGATAATTATGGTTTTCGACTTTGTCTTTATGATTACTTCTTCCGCCTCAACCTGTTGCACGTTCAGGTTGAGCTTCTTCATCATTTGTTGGATCTTTTTCGGGTCCATCTTTCCCAGCATAGATATATATTTCGGTCGTCTAATTTAAATCTTCGAATTGCAATGGTTTTTCACACAAGCGATACCACCGGTCTCGGACTGGTGGTTCGTGGTGTAAAAAACTTTGTCGAGACAAAGGTTTTTCACATGTTCTTTGAAATCTTGGTGCTTCTTTTCATCGGCGCCCTTTTTGGAATTGTTTTCGGCCTTTTGCCGGGCATACACCCGAATATGCTTGTTCTTCTGATACCGTTTTTTATTTCACTCAATCTGGAACCATTTCTATTTTTGTCCTTTGTTGTCGCGCTGGCAGTAACCAACAATATAGTTAATTTCATACCGTCATCCCTTTTAGGAGCGCCGGACAGCGGAAACGAGCTTTCGGTAATGCCAGGCCACAGAATGCTTCTCGAAGGCGACGGATACAATGTTATAAGACTAACAGTCCTCGGCTCTCTTGGGGGTATGGTATTCTGTGCAATTATTTTTCCGCTGGTGATTTTTATCGTCCCTTTTTTATTTCTCGCCTTCACGCCTTTCATTTACGCAATACTCCTGTCCATCGTGGGATTTATGGTATTGACGGAAGAGGGAAACAAAAAAGCCGTTTCTCTCTTTGTGTTTCTTCTTTCCGGCATTGTCGGTCTGGCAATTGGAAGCATACCCGTTGATAATACTCTGGTGTTGTTTCCGGTGATCTCTGGTTTGTTTGGAATGCCAACACTTGTTCTTCAGATACGGCAGAAAACAAGGATTCCAGAACAAACCGGCAAGGAGCTCTTCTTGTCAAAAAAGCTCGTGAACTCTTCTATAGTTTCCGGTTCTGTTTCAGGAATTTTTTCCGGTCTTCTCCCCGGAGTCGGTTCAAGCGAAATAGCATCTCTTGTAAGCGCCGATAAAAACAGCCATTCTTTTCTTATAAAGCTGTCCGCGTTAACGACAGCCAATATAGTACTCTCTGTAATGGCGCTGTGGCTTATAGGAAAATCTAGAAGCGGTATTTCGATATTAATCGAACAGGTGACGCCGGTGGGTTTTAGCGAAATCATTTTCGTGCTGATTGTAGCATTGGTAGCAACGGGCATCGCATCGGCAGCGACCTTGTTTTTGGCAAGAATTTTTATAAACACAATAAACAAGGTCAACTACACGCTTCTGAGTCTTTTTGTCATAGCCTTTATAGTGGCTCTTGTAGTAATTTTTACAGGATTTTACGGAGCTTTTCTTCTCTTTGTTTCGGCGTGCCTGGGAATTTTCGCAAATCTGGCCGGCATAAAAAGAGGCATAATGATGGGCGTTCTTATCCTTCCCACAATTTTATTTTACCTGTCGTAAGTTGACAGTATTTAAAGGTTTTACAAGAATAAGGTTTTGGTGGTATAAACATGGCAGAAACGCTGGTTGTAAAAAGCAAGGTCAAGGATTATGTCGCAAAGAAAAAGCTCCGCATGGGCGGTGACGCAGTAGCCGTATTGAACAAGGAAGTCGCGCGCCTTCTGGACCGCGCCGCAGAGCGTGCCAAGGAAGACAAGAAAGGAACAGTAAAATCCAGGCACGTCTGATAGTGGCTAAAATAATTGAACGCGTCGTTTTATAGAAATGCTCATCCTATGTAGCTGTCGTCCGGCAGAGAAATATCGTCCTGTGTTATTTTCTCCTTTGTCTTTTTCTTCAGCCTGCCGTCTACCGGCCCCAGGTACCTGCTTGTGACTTTCTTTCCCCTTCTGATAGACTCGTAATAGTAGCGCCTGCCGTTTATGACCTTGATGTGTTTGTTTGTCATTTTCAAAACACCCAATATACTTCGTATATTGTAGTTTTGAAAAGTCATCTGCGGATGACATTTTCAAAACACCTTCTATATTTCTGTTTTCTGCGGAGAACGAAGTTCTCCGAGATGCCAAATGGCATCTCATAGCCTATCTATCGCCATGGCACCTATCATGAAGGACATAATTAATCGGACATTTTATAATGCCCTTCAGATATACCAAAGACATTATTTGTACGAAAATTAATGTCTTTGAGTATATATAAATTTTTATGTTCTTTACACTAGCATTTTGTACTCTTTGCCGATTCTCCTTACTATCGTGTCCCAGTCATAGGATTCGGACGTTCTCCGTCCGTTCCTCTCGAATTTTTTCCTTAATTTTTCGTCGTTCAGGAGAAGCTGGATTTTGTTTGCCAGTTCTGTTTCATCCCCTGTTTCCGTAAGGAAGCCGTTAACGCCGTTTTGTATGTAGTCTTTCGGCCCGTCCGTTTTGGTGGATATGACTGCTGTTCCACACCGCATAGACTCCAGAGGCACTATTCCAAAGTTCTCCCTCTTCGAAGGAAGCACGAGCATCGTTGCGGACTTGATGGATTTTATGAGGTCCCCGTGGCTTTTGTACGGATGTAAAAATTTTATTTTCTTTCCGGCGCCCAGAGAATCTGCAAGCCTTTCCAGCCTCTTCTTTTCCGATCCTTCGCCAATTATTTCCAATTCTGCACCTTCAAGCGTGCCGAATGCCCTTATCAGAAGATCCACGTTTTTTTGTGGCACCAGTCTGCCGGCATATAAAATCTTGTTGTCTCGCTTTTCCACACCCCTGACGCCGTCTATCTCTTTTGTGTCGATGCCGCTTGGTATAACGTCTGCGTTCCGCATTTTCAGGATGTCCTTCATTTTATCCTTGACGGTTGTATTTAGCGTTATAACCTTGTCAAAAGGCATTTTGGCAGACATAAGCTCAAAAGGGAGCCCTAAAAAGCCGCCCAGGCCGTTCTGCATCTGCCGCCAGTCGCCGAAATATAAATCGTGGATAGTTGCAATAACGGGCTTTCCGGTCCTTTTGGAAGCCAGAGAACACGGAACCAGAGACATATGACCGTTGGCGTCGATTACGTCATAATTATTCTTCAAAAGTTTTCTGTAGAGAGAGACCCAATAACTAAGACAGGCGGCATAATTCCTTTTTGGTGGTCTGATAATGGTTGGGTGGCTTACCTGCACTACATCTAACTCCGGCGTATAAACCGGAGAAGAGGACGTGTAAACGGTAACGTCAAAGCCGTACTTGGGCAGCCTTCTGGCCATCTCGTATACGCGTCGTTCCACGCCATAAAGAGGGTAGAGGACTTCTGTGCACAGCGCTATTTTCATGCTTACACTAGATTTAACAAGGATTAAAACTCTTGAAATAGGACAAATTTAAAAATCTCGGGAAACTTTAAATCCTGAAATCTTACTAATGTTATCTGTATTAAGAAAGGTGATTCTATCAGGTTAGTTTTGATTGATCCAAAAGGCGTCTGGGAAGGGCTTAACAACGGACTTGCGTATATAGCGTCCAGCGTCAGAAATGACAATAGCATCAGGGTTATAGACTTTGTTAACCAGCCAGGAAGCATTGATGAAAGGCTGCAGGCCGTTAAAGAAGCGGATTTTGTAGGCATTTCTGTCAAGTCGTTTACCATGCTGGAATCCATAATGGTCGCAAACAAAGTTAGGGAAATAAATCCGGACGCAAATATCATAGCCGGCGGCCCCCACGTCATCGTAGACGGTTTTAATTTTCTAAAAGATAATCCCGTCTTTGATATGGGAGTGATTGGAGAAGCGGAAACGACATTCAAAGAAATTGTTTCTGGCAAAGATTGCAGGCAGATAGCGGGCCTTATTTATCGCGACGGAGGATTGAAGCAAAATCCAGCGAGAGGCTGGATGACCGACTTGGACAGCATTCCGTTCCCGATATACGACGATTTCGATTCCGTCAATATAAACGGGAAAATAAAACCCATAGAAAACTGGCCGCTGGTTACGTCACGAGGATGTCCCTATACTTGCACATACTGTTTTGATGGCGATATGCTAGTACGTACCGAAACCGGAATGACCAAAATAAAAGACGTTGCAATAGGAGAAAAAGTCATTACTGATAAAGGAAACTGGAAAAGGGTTGTAAGAACATATGTACATGCTTATTACGGTAAAATGCTCAAAATTTTTGTAGAAGGCAAAGAACCAATAGTAGCCACACCAAATCATAAGGTTAAGGTCTTTAGAACGAATTACAAAATGGTTCGCGCAGACGAGCTAGTGGTAGGAGATATTGTAATAGAGATTGTACCAGCAGCCATGTCTGTTTTAGACCATGGTGAGCAAAAATTAATTATAAGGCATAAATCAAATGAAGTTTTGTTAAAGATAGAGACACTAGAAGAAGTAGATTTTTCAGGAAATGTTTATAATGTAGAAGTTGAAGATGATCATACTTATACTGTAAATGGTATTGCAGTTTCGAACTGCAATGTCCCTGTTGTCATCGGCCGGAAGTTCCGGACACGCAGCGGCAAAAATATAGTTGAAGAATTATTCTACGCCAAAGAGAAATACAAAAGCAAAGAGTTTAAAGTCCTTGACGACAATTTCACGCTTCTCATGGACAGGGCAAAAGACATATGCAAGCTGTTTATAGATGAGAAAATTGATATGGAATGGACATGCCCAAACGGAATCCGTGCCGACCGCTTGGACGAAGAGCTTTGCAGGCTCATGAAGGAAGCCGGCTGTTATTCCATGTCCATCGGCGTCGAGTCTGGAGACCAGGAAGTTTTTGACAAAATCAAGAAAGGGGAAAAGCTGGCAGACGTGGAGCATGGAATTCGTTTAGCGCAAGCCGCCGGCATAAAAGTCCACGGCTTCTTTATCATAGGACTTATAGGTTCTACATACGAAGCGGACATGAGAAGCATAGAATTTGCAAAGCGGCTCGGCATAAGCGCTTCATGGGGCATTCTTGTTCCTTATCCGGGAACAGAAGTATGGGAACAGATTAAGGCGGACAAGAACGCAAGATTATTGCGCGACTGGAAAGAAGGGTTTCACATCGGCGCAAGACCAAAGCCGGTATTCGATACGCCGGATTACACAGCCGAAGAGCGCGTGCGCGCCTATTACAAAGCTAATATGTCGACGATAAAGAAACGTGACATTCCGCGCGCCGCAAAGATGATAATAAAAGGATTGATAACCGGGAAATGAATAAAATTAATTTCTGAGTGAGATTATGGTTTCAAGCTATAATGAAAAAAAGAAACACGTTAGAATTAACCTCGGTTGCGGTTGGAATAAACTGGAAGGCTACATAAACTGCGACATAGACCCGCAAGTGAAGCCTGACAAGATCGTGGATTTGTCAAAAAGACTTCCTTTCAAAACAAATTCTGTTGACGAAGTTTTCACCTCCCACACATTAGAGCATATTCCCCAAGAGATCCTCGTCAATGTAACGCTGCCCGAAATCTGGCGCGTATGCAAAAAGGGGGCAAAAGTAAAAATTGTAGTGCCGTATATGGACGCTCAGCCCGTGCTGAATCACTACGTCAGATTCAGCGAAGATACATTCAACAATTGGTGCAGGCCTTGCTACCAAACTAATGTTAAAAATAGCGATACATTCCCATTCGAGTTCAGTTTTCATGTTGAGAAAATAGAGCTTGGCAAAAGCGCTATTTGGGGCTGGCTACATTCACTGATCCCTCTGAAGGTTTGGCATGGCTTGTGGACCCATCTTATAGGCGAAATAAGAGCGTACTTGGTTGTTAACAAAGATCTAAATACGAAATACACCCAATAGTTAGTGGGAGAACAAATATTGGTATAGTTATAGTGGAGAAACAAACAAACGGTTAACTATTTATGCGGCAGCAATTTAAAATTCGCAGGTTTTACTGATGTCATTAAACAATATAGCCAAAAACAGCGGCACGGTTCTTCTGCTTTCCTTTACGGCCACTGTTATCGGTTATCTTCTTAGGCTCTTCCTTGCAAGAAATCTATCCTTGAGTGAGTACGGTCTTTTCTACGCCGTGCTCGTGTTTGTTGGATTCTTTGCAACGTTCCGTGATCCAGGTCTTGGCACGGCCTTGGCCAAATTCATACCCGAATTCATGGTTAAAAAACAGCTAGGACGCGTTAAGGCATCAATATTTTTTGTTTCGATTGTCCAGATACTCTTGGGTCTTATAATTGTTGTGCCGATATTTTTGTTTTCTGACTGGATAGCAATAAACTATTTCGGAACGGCAACGGCTGCGCTTCCCATCAAACTTATTTCACTATCGTTCCTTATTAGTATCGTGATGTCATTGCTGCAAACAATCTTTCAAGGGCTTGAAAAGATGTTTTATTTTGCTGCTGTCGAGCCTTTACGGCTTTCTATTGTCTTTATTATTTCGTTTTTGCTTATTAGCACCGGCCTCGCAGGACCTGCATACGGCTATTTGATAGCCCCGATAATTGTTTCTGTTATTTTGTTTGCTGTACTTCTGAGGGCATCACCGCTACTGAGGGCGAAGGCAGAAATAGACAAAGCCCTTATCAGAAAATTATTCTTCTTCGGTCTGCCGCTGTTTATTGGCGGATTAGGATCGGTACTGATAAGCTACATGGATACAATAATATTGACACTTTTCAGGTCTCTGGATGAAGTAGGCTTGTACCAAGCAGCGCTGCCGACTTCACAATTGCTGTGGTTTTTCATAGGTGGCATAGGCTCTGTTCTGTTACCCACGGTCTCCGGCTTATGGAGTGACGGCAGAAAAGAAGATGTAAGCAACGGCATACTAATACTCACAAAAATTCTTTTCATGATTATAGTACCGCTCGCAATTCTTTTTGTTGCGTTTCCAGAGATTATACTGCGCATACTGTTTGGAGAAACATTTGTAGCCGCCAGCCAGAGTTTGCAAATACTGGCCATAGGTTCAATATTTTACACATTCTACTTTATGTTCGGTTTGATTTTGATAGCCATAGGAAAGTCAACTACCTATACAAAATTGTTGTTTAGTGTAGGTGGCATAGGAATGATTTTGAATATTATTCTGACGCCTATATTTGGAATCACAGGTGCCGCACTATCGACAAGTATTTCCTATACTGTTGGTCTGATTCTGGCAATTGTTTATGCGAAAAAATTTGTTGCGATAAAGTTTCCACTCTCCGGAATGGTGAAAGCCCTGCTGGGCGGGATTATAGTGCTCATCTTGATCTCGGCTGTTAAGGCATCCTTGGATTTAGACCCACTATCAGAGATCTTTATAGCAGGAATAGCAAGCGTAGTAATGTACACGACCTTTGCACTAAGATTTATCATAAATAAAGGCGATTTAAAAATCTTGTCGGCAATAGGTATCAGATTGCCGGTGTCTCTTAGTAAAAGGCTGGAAAAAACGCTGAAATGAGTGTATCTTCATGAAAGCATTTGTAACAGGCGGCACAGGTTTCATAGGCTCGAAGCTTGTGGATAAGCTTATAGAAAGAGGAGACATGGTAACAGTATACGATAACCTTAGCTCAGGCAAAATAGAGTTTATTGAAAATCACAAAACCAGTAAAAACTTCACCTTTATCAAGAGCGACCTTTTGGATTTTCATACCCTGAGCAAGTCGATGAAAGGCCACGACATAGTTTTCCACTTAGCCGCCAACGCAGATATACGCTATGGCACAGAACATCCGCGGCACGACCTTGAACAAAACCTTCTAGTCACGCACAACGTTCTTGAGGCAATGCGCCAAAACAGCATTAAAAAATTAGTGTTCTCTTCTACATCAGCAGTCTTCGGGGCACCGTCTGTTATACCAACGCCTGAAGATTATGGCCCAGCCCTGCCAGCTTCCTTATACGGTGCTAGCAAGCTGTCTTGCGAGGCATTTGTTTCAGCGTACTCTAACCTGTATGGCATACAGTCGTGGATTTTCCGTTTTGCAAATGTTATCGGCCAGCGGGTGACGCATGGCATACTTTACGATTTTTTGCAGAAATTGAAAAAGAACCCAGAAGAATTGGAGATTCTTGGAGATGGGGAACAGGAAAAATCTTATCTTTATGACGAAGACTGCATAGACGCCATGCTTTACGTTACCGAACGGGCAAACGAAAGGATAAGTGTTTTTAACATCGGTTCCGACGACCAGATAAAGGTGAAGAAAATAGCACGGATAGTTGTGGAGGCGCTCGGCATAAATCCAAAATTTAATTTTACTGGGGGGTCTATCGGATGGAAAGGCGACGTGTCAAAAATGCAGCTGGATACGAAAAAGATACTAAGCCTCGGCTGGAAGCCTAAATACAATTCTGAAGAAGCAATCCGGATGTCTGTCCGTGGATTGAAAGAGCTGTTCAGGATTTAGTCCGTTGTTCAAGTACCTTCCTTCACAAAATCTATGACATGAATATAATTCGGCATCGGTATGTACAGCATAAACCAGCCGGCCATCAATGGCAGCTTTCTAAGTTCCTCTTTTCCTGAAACAGGTTTGCCGAGATTCGGATAAAGCTGAACAACCTTGTATTTGTCGTGAAGTGCATTCATCACGTCTAATAGGACCGTATCCTTCGCACCATTGGCGATTTCTTTAGCCGCCATTGAGTTCATTTCGGCATACTTTTTCTTTGCCTCTTCCGAAAGGATTATCATGCATCAACTATTGCAAATAGTTTTTTATACGTATGTCTGATTAAAACAATCCACTAAGGTGATACTTATGAGATTTCTTATAACAGGCGGTGCCGGCTTTATAGGGCGCTGGGTCGTCAAGCGCCTTATTGAGGAAGGTCATCACGTAGACGTCATAGACAACCTGTCCAACAGCTCCAGGGCCAATCTAGCTGAGTTCGAAGGGACGGAATGCCTGAAGAATTTTGTCGTTGGTGATGTATGCAGCAAAGAAGCCGTCGGAAAGCTCTTTGATAACAATCCTGACGTATGCATACATCTGGCGGCCCAGATTAATGTGCAGGAAAGCATCAATAACCCGGAAAAATCGTTTTCCGTGAACGTCGAAGGCACCAGAAACATACTGGAAGCAGCGAGAAAAAACGGGACAAAGGTTGCAGTCGTGAGCACATGCATGGTTTACGATACAGGTACAGCTATGACCGAAACAAGCCGTTTGAATCCCAGGTCACCATACGCCGAGTCTAAGCTGCATGCCGAGAAACTGGCCCTGGGGTATTGGAAGAAATACCAGCTTCCTGTAACCATACTCAGGCCTTTCAACACATACGGGCCTTTCCAGCGCAGCGATGCGGAAGGTGGTGTTGTGTCAATATTCGTGAAGAATTCTATCAGAAATGAACCGATAAACATATTCGGCTCCGGAGAGCAGACCCGCGATCTGCTCTATGTTGAAGACTGTGCGTCATTCATACTGGAAGCCGCGTTATCCGGCGATGCAGTTGGCGAGGTAATAAATGCCGGTACTGGAAGGGAAGTCTCGATAAACCAGCTTGCAGAAATGATAGCAAACGGCCCGGTAAAGCATGTAAATCATCCGCATCCGGAAAGCGAAATAACGCGCCTTGTTTGCGATTATTCAAAAGCCAGAAGCCTTCTCGGCTGGCAGCCAAAAACGTCCTTGGAAGACGGAATAAAAAAACTTAGGGCATGGATGCTCAGTCATTCCTAAAATATAATGCCTTTGAGTATAGAACCATAAGTAATTTAAACCGCCCGCTGTTAAATACCTTAGTCGGATAGTGATAGACATGAAAATATTGCTTGTCAATGCCATCGACGAGAGAGACGTCATAGACGCGCCTCATCTCGGTTTGGGCTACATCGCTGCTTACGCCCGCGAACACGGCGGCTATACGGACATAAAAATAGTTGAAAGCAGGATATTCCAGACGCTGGAAGACTACAAGCCAGATGTCGTGGGCATCACTTCCGTTTCGCAGAATTTTGACATCGCAAAAGTCATCGCCAAACGTGCTAAGGAACTGGGAGCCGTAACAATCGTAGGCGGCGTTCATGTGACGCTGATGCCGCTTTCGTTGGGCAAAAGCATGGACATCGCCGTTATCAGCGAAGGCGAGGTGGCGTTTCTAACGATACTACAGACCATTGAAAGATACGGCCTCGACAAGGAGAAGCTCGCAGAGGTAAAAGGCATAGTCTACTGGGATAACGGGCAACTGAAATTCACGCAGAACGGCGAACTCGTTCCAGATGTCGATACGCTCCCTTATCCCGCGCGGGACTTAATCGATTATGATTGGGTAATAGCAACCATGTTCACGTCCCGCGGCTGCCCGTTCAACTGCGTTTTCTGTTCGTCTACAAGAATCTGGGAAAAAGTCCGTTACCATTCTCCGGAATATGTTGTAGGCGAAATCCGTCACTTGGTCGAAAAGTATAATACAAGGCATATCACGTTCAATGACGACCTGTTTATAGCAAACCCCAAGAGGGCCATCCAAATTGCAGACCTTATTGAAAAAGAAGGGCTGAACGACAAAGTCACTTTTAACATGTCTTGCCGTGCAAATCTGGTCACCGACGAGGTCGCAGCCGCATTGAAAAAAATGAACACGGAGCTCGTGTCCATGGGTCTCGAATCCGGGTCGCCGACAATTCTAAAATTCGCCAAAGGGCCAAACATAACAGTCGAGGACAATATGCGCGCAATAAACATACTTAAAAAGCACGGCGTTATGACGCACGGCACATTCATCATAGGATTTCCTATGGATACAAGAGAGACCGTTTTAGAAACGCTTGACTTCATAAAGCAGAGCAAGCTCGACAGTTTCGAGGCCTATATTCTGGCTCCGATGCCAGGAACGCCAATATGGGATTACGCTGTGCAGAAGGGTTTTGTAAGCGAAGACATGGAATGGTCGCGCATCGCTCATAGGAATGAGTATGATTTCATGGAGAAAATAGTGCTGACGGAAAACCTGGCGAAAGAAGAGATGTTCGAGCTCTACAACAAATTTGTGGCCGAGCGTAAGAAAAGAAAGGCAATGCACATGCTGAGAAACGCCCTGAAGCACCCTTACAGAATACCCGTATATATCAGGAACAGAATCCTGCCGCGGGAGCATGAAATGATAAAGGTAAGGACGGTGCATTAGAAAATACCGCATGTTCTATTGGTGTAGAAAGTAATGGAAACTAAAGAGGAAAGACTAATAATTACATCTGTAACAGTAAGATTTATTTTATGGTTTACTAGGAGATTTCCTATCTTTGAATAAAGTGCTACTCCTTCTCGCATTCAAAAACAAGGAAATACGCCAGCGACGGCAGCCGTTCGGCAAGCGGGCTTGTGAGATTCGTTATAAAAGGCAATGATATCCTGTCCCCTCTTATTCTCTTAATCCTGAAGCCCGCACCGGCTAGAAGGGACTTTAGGTCTTTTTTCGTAAAGTACGTTTCGGGGTTGTCCACAGATTGCTCATTCCGCTTTGCCTTTCTGACAATTAAGTGCAGCGGCGAATTTTTATTGCGCTCAATGACGCACAATTTGCCGCCCTTTCTCAAAACCCGATGCAGTTCTGATAAGAATGCGCGTCTGTCGCTTGAATAGATAAGCGTGCCCATGCAAAGCACTGCATCAAACATACCGCTTTTGTAAGGCAGCGACTCTCCGTGCCCCGCGACAAAGTGCAGTCCCCCGAAATTCTTTCTGCCTTCCACAACCATCCTCTTGGATGCATCAGTGCTTATAACGAAATTTCCAATTTTTTTAAGAAAATCAGAGTAAATGCCGAATGCGCAACCTATATCCATCACCAAGCCGGATTTTCCTATGCACCTCTTTATCAGGCTGGCTCTCCTTTTATCCATGCCTGCCCTCTTAAGCCCCCACGGGTCTTCTGATTTTTCCACGTACCGTTTTACTTTGTCGTTCGTACCAATCACTCTTTAAATTTAATATCAAGTAAATTCTAATCCGTGATGCTATGGCTTTGGTTATCATCCGAAACGAGGAGGATTTGAACAGGATTCCGGTAATGGAAACCGACTCCGTAATAGTTCTGCAGCCGCAGCTTGCAGGGAAGATTAAAGCAAAATGCATCGTTCCCGATTTCCGCGCCGCCTCCAAAAAGGCGCTGGAATGGATGAAATCATGGCCTGACAAGAAAGTGAACGGCAGGAGCTTCAAAGAGCTATTCCAGTATAAAGGGCTCTCCGTATGGTGGCTGATGGAGAACTGGCTATATTATAGCCCCATTTACCCCATTCGCCATGCCCTTGAGACTATAGCTGCCATTGAGCCGATTATCAGAAGAACAAAAGATGAAGTAGTTTTCGTCGATGGCTCCCCGATAGCAGAGGCAATAAATCTTGTTGCAGGAAAAAGAGCAAGGCCGGTAGCAGGGAAAAAACCTAACCTGAATCTTAAAATTACGGCCATGAGAATATTTTTCGATCTCAGCTACCTCCTGAGAAAAACCGCATGGAAAGTGCTTTCAGGGATTTACAGGCCTGAAAGCGGCAGTGCCGGCATCGTGCTCTTTTCTGTTTACGACTGGGAGATACTTAGAAAAGGTGGAAAGATAGTCAGACAAGATACGTACATTGCTCCATTGGTCAAGTGTCTTGACAAGCAGAACATCAAGATAATAGGCATACCAGTTGGCAGATTTCTCGGGCTGCGCAATATTAAAGACAAGCTTCTGTCAGGGATGAAGTTTAATGTAATTGAAAACTACGGTTATGCCAGAGACGAATTCAAACAGGCATTGAAACTGAAAGACATGTGGAAACAGCTAAGCAGCAGCGGGAATTTCAGAAAGTCCTTCCGGTTCTGCGGGGTTAACATATGGAATATTGTTGAAAAACAGTTCGATGCGTATTTCGCTGCGAGATGGAAAAGTCATCTGCGGGATTTTATGCTGCTGGAATCGCTGCTTAAAACGGAAAAGCCCGGGGCTGTCGTATATCCAGCAGAGATGAGCGAATTCGGCAGAGAGCTGTTTTATCTCTGCGAGTCCGCTGGTGCAAAGTGCCTCGCTATACAGCACGGCGTTTTTGGCAACTGGCTTAATGTTTATCACACTAAAAATGAACTGCGCGGCAAATACAGATGCCCGTTGCCGGCAAAAACGGCTGTATACGGCCCTGCGTTCAGAGACATGCTGGTTGATAAATGCAATTACCCGGATGACAGCGTTGTTATAACGGGGTCGCAGAGATTTGACAGGATTACCGATAGAGGTCAGAATATCAGGAAAACCCTCGGAATCGCGTCCAACAAGAAAATCATAGCCCTGATTACATCGCCTGTTTCAAGAGGCGAAAACGCGATGTTGACGAAAGCCGTATTCGGCGCAGTCAAAAAATTCGGCAACGTCCAGCTCGTGGTAAAGATACACCCCAATGAAAGCAGTTCAGTTTACAAAAAAGCAGAAGGGTATGCAAAGAGCGGCGCAATTATTGTGAGGGATATAGACCTGTACGACGTTATCCGCTCCTGCGACGCGGCAATAACATATCTGTCAACAGCCGGAATGGAAGCGATACTTCTTGGGAAGCCGCTGATAGTTGTAAACTTAACCGGAAGAGATGACGTCGTGCCTTACGTGAAGGAGAAAGCAGCCATAGGCGTTTACAGGGCAGAGGACCTTGAGCCAGCTATCCGGCGTGCGCTGGCGGACGGCACGAAAGGCCTCAATACAAAGAGCTTCATGAAGAAATATGCCTACAAAAATGACGGCAAGGCATCTGAAAGGATATGCAAACTAATCAGGGGGCTTATGAATTAATACATTTTTATTTAATTGGTTTACTATATAAACTTTCACTTAAGAAGTAATTTGAATTGGTGGAAATATGCAGGAACAGATAAACAGGCTTGTCAAAGAGTGGTTCGACAAACAGAGTTACGAATTCGTTCCTGGAAAGACCAAAATTCCTCTTTCTGCCCCGCAGTACGGGGCTCCGGAGGTTTGCGAGGCCCTGGATTCGCTGCTCAACATCAAGGTAACGATGGGCGAGAAGGTGAGGAGATTCGAGAAGATGTACGCCGAATACATTGGTGTTGAACACGCCGTGATGGTAAACTCCGGCTCATCGGCGAACCTGCTGGCTTTATCTGTGCTTACAAACCCCATGCTCGACGGCCGCATAAAACAGGGCGGAGAAATCATCACGCCCGCAGTTACGTGGCCCACTACTATTTATCCGATAGCTAATGTCGGCTGCGTCCCTGTTCTTGTTGATATAGACCTCGAGACGCTGGACATGAGCGCCGGGGAAACGGAGAAAGCGCTGAGTGACAAAACACGCGCATTAATGCCTGTTCATCTGCTTGGAAATCCGTGCGACATGAAAGAACTCGGTCGCATAGCAGACGGGAATAATTTGTTTCTCATAGAGGATTCATGCGAGGCGCACGGCTCTGAATACTGGGGAAAGAAGACCGGCAGCTTCGGTGATTTTTCAACTTTCAGCTTCTATTTCGCGCACCACATCTCCACGATAGAAGGCGGCATGATTCTCACCAGCAACGAAAGGCTGGCAGAGCTCGCCCGCGCGATGCGAACCTTCGGCTGGATAAGGGACCTCAGGAACAGGAATGAAATAGCAGGCAGGTATGATATTGATGAGCGGTTCTTATTTGTAACAACAGGCTACAATTTTCGTCCTACAGAAATCCAGGGCGCCTTTGGCATCCATCAGCTCGGCAGGCTCGAAGAGTTTATTTCGATAAGAAGGAAGAACGCAGATTACTGGAGCAAGCAGCTGCAGGACTACGGCGATATTTTCATAGTCCACAAGGAAAAGCCGAATACAAGGCATGTATGGTATGGCTATCCCGTTACCATAAGGCCGAATGATAAATTCACAAGGCGCGATCTGATACAGTTCCTGGAATCGCGAAACATAGAAACAAGGCCCGTGATGGCCGGCAACATGGCTGAGCAGCCAAGCATGGAACACGTCGTTCACAGGAAGGACAGCCTGCCAAACGCCGAATTCGTGATGAGGAATTCGCTGTTTCTGGGCAATCACCACATGATACGCGAAGAAGAAAGGGAATACATGATTCGGTGTATTGAAGAGTTCCTTAGATTTAAGAAAGCTGTTTAAATATCAGAATTATCTATTTTTCAATTCACGCCAAAAAAGTTTTAAAAAATAAATGCCTGTAGGAACTGCATGTGCGGTGCTCTTGCCACCTATTCTATCACCTTCATACGTTGGTATTTCTTTTATTTTTAGTTTTTTCTTTAGCGCTCTTATTGACATTTGAAACTCTATACCAAACCCTTCTGCATCTGGGTTTATCTCAAAAAAAGCCTTCTTTTTAAGCGCCCTAAAGCCATTTAGAGAGTCTGTCAGGTTTCCATGAAAAAAAAGATTTACCAAATGCGTAAAAAATTTATTCCCGAAGCTTCTGTAAGGTATTAAGCTATTTGAATCATCGCTTCTGGAACCTTTCATGAAACGCGATGCTATAACCATGTCGTAGCCCTTTTCAAGCCAATAAAGCAGGATTGGAATATCTTTTTGGGATTCGTTTCCATCAGGACTAAAAAACACGACATTTTCATATTTAGCTACTTTACACGCAATTCTGAAAGCTTCTCCTCTCCCCATTTTTCTCTGTATCACTACAGGTACATTTTTTGAGCGCAGAAATTCTATGGTACCGTCTGTGCTTTTAGCATCGACAGCAAAGACGTCTTTCACAGTATTGATGGGTATTTTATCAAGAATTGTTTTCAGACCTTTTATTTCATTTTTTGTAAGAATAACAAGACTTGCATTATATTTTTTCATTTATCCCAACTTTTTTGTTGTTTATACCAATCTATGGTGTTTTTAAGTCCCTCTTTAAGAGGTGTTCTAGCTTCGAATCCTAGAACTTTTTTTGCTTTTGTTGTATCGCATTTTCTGCGTGGCTGGCCTTCTGGTTTAGATCTATCAAAAATTACCTTAGAATCACATTTACAAATATTTAGAATCAAGTTTACAAGGTCTCTTATTGTAGTCTCATCGTCAGAACCTATGTTCACAGGGTCGGCAACAGCATACTTTTCGCATGTTAGTAAAATACCTTCTACGAAATCTTCCACATATAAAAATGATCTTGTCTGGTTGCCAGAACCCCACACATCCAAAGGATTTTCTCCATCCAAAACTCTTTTTATTAATGATGGTATTACATGCGAAGATTTTGGATCAAAATTATCTCTTGGACCGTATGCGTTGTAAGGTCTTGCGATTGCAATTTTCATTCCGTATTCAGTTTTATAAGTCATAGAAAGAAACTCTTCCATCCTCTTGGCCCATCCATAACCCTCGTTAGTTGGCTCTGGTACGCTTAAAAACCCTTCCTCTTCCGGCGTCGGTATCGTACAGTGTCTGGGATAGACGCATGCTGAACTAACTGTTAAAAACCTTTCAACATCCAATTTTCTTGAGGATTCAAGCATATTCATAAAAATTTGTATATTGTTCACAAATATAGATCCGGGATGTTTAATATTGTATTCTATTCCGCCAACTTTTGCAGCGAGATTTAGAATAATTTCATTTCCTTTTACAGCTTTCAAGCAATTTTCTATATCTGTAAGATCTCCGTATCTTATATCCAGTTTGTCTTTGACATGTTTAATAAAATCCATATTACTTCTAACGGTTACAGAAACGTTTGCTCCAAGATTTAATAGTCTCTCAACTACGTGGCTACCAATAAATCCTGCCCCACCCGTCACAAGGACATTCTTGTCTTCCCAAAAATCCATACTAATCCTGATATGTAAATTATTCATTCCTATCATGTTTAAATTCCACTTCTCTGCGTACATCTTCTATGTCCGCATCAACCATTATTCTCACAAGCTGTTTAAAAGTCACAGTAGGCTTCCATCCTAATTTTTCTCTTGCTTTACTTGCATCCCCCACCAGAAGATCGATATCCGTAGGTCTAAAGTACCGAGAGTCTATTTTAACATAGTCCTCCCAATTAAGCCCTGCGTATCTAAATGCTTCTTCCAAAAATTCGCGCACACTATGCGCCTCACCTGTAGCAATTACGAAATCGTCAGGTTCATCCTGTTGTAGTATAAGCCACATAGCTTTTACGTAATCAGGTGCATATCCCCAGTCACGTTTAGCGTCCAGATTGCCCAAATAAAGTTTTTCCTGTCTATCGACTTTTATGTTAGCTATTGCTCTTGTTATCTTTCGTGTAACAAATGTCATCCCACGTCGAGGAGATTCGTGATTGAAAAGTATTCCACTGCACGCGAAGATCTTATGGGCTTCACGATAATTTACAGTAATATTATGTGAAAAAGTTTTTGCACAACCATAAGGGCTTCTTGGTCTAAAAGGCGTTTTCTCATTCTGCGGTACTATGTCGACATTGCCGAACATTTCGCTTGATGACGCCTGATAAAATTTTGTTTCAAGACTCGCTTCTCTTATAGCTTCAAGTAATCTAAGGGTCCCCATTACTATTGTTTCAGTGGTATACTCCGGCATGTCGAAGCTCACACGTACATGACTTTGAGCTCCTAGGTTGTATATTTCGTCTGGTTTTATAGTTCTTATTATTTTGTTCAAGACACTTGCATCGCAAAGGTCTCCATAAACTAGATTGAACTTTCTATTGGGGGTGTAGGGGTCTTGGAAGATATGGTCTATTCTACCTGTATTAAAGCTGCTTCCTCTGCGGATTATACCATATACTATATAACCCTTTTGTAAAAGAAGTTCGGCTAAGTATGAACCGTCTTGGCCCGTAACACCTGTTATCAATGCTACTTTACTCATATGACCAATAATCCTCTACGATAAATCTATTTAAAAATTAAGACTAATCTATTGCCCTGTGGACAGCTATTTTGAGTATGTTTTAAACGCCAGGTACTTAGTAGTAACTATTTTGATAGCGATTATTTCTTCAATTTTAATTTATAATAATTTGATATCAACCCTTAACCCGTTCGGATGGGACGAAGCCTACAGGGCAAACCCGTCTCTAGCAATAGAGCGTGATATCCTTCGCGGCGACATCGGTGCGTTCATCGAAGACTCGAACAGGCAGATGTTCTATCCTCCTGGCAGCTCGTGGATTATTGGCTTACTCTTCATAATTTTTGGCGAATCGGCTATTGCGGCACGGTTGATGGGACTTGTTTTCTATGGAGCATCGGTTGTTCTAATCTATATGCTGACAAAAACCGTGACGAAAAAGGACACGCCGCTGAATCTAGTACCCTCGGTGCTCCTTGCAACTTCTCCTTTTATCCTTCTTTTTGCAGCTCTGTCTATGCTCGAAACTGCCGGAATGTTTTTCACTATACTGATATTCTATTTGTATAGCAAAGCACTCGAGACAGGCAATGCGAGACTCTATTTCCTAACAGGGCTCGCAGGTGCTACGGCATTCATGGTAAAGTATAATTATGGCATCACACCTATGGCCGCCCTCCTGTTGGCAGAAGGCTTTGCAAAGATGAAAGTCAGCGAGCTGAACCCTAAAAATTTTGCAAAGAATGTCTTCACAAAAAACAACCTTATAATGTTCCTGACGATGGCTGTCATATGCGCCATATGGCTTTCATCTATTGTAAAATTGCTCGAATTCGGCAATGCCATCCTGAATCGCGGCTATGACACGAGACAGCAGGTCACATTTTACATGACCTCGCTCGGCTTCTATACGTTCTCGCCCCTGCTCTACGTTATCATCATTATGGGAACACTGTACGCTTACAGGCATATCCGCGACGAAAAAATAAAGCACATGCTTATTTTCTGTTCCATGATGCTTGTTCTTCTCACGCTGCATAACAATAAGATTGTAAGGCTTCTGATAACAGTTGCGCCGATAATGTTCGTTCTTGTAATTTATTCCATTTCAAAAAATTTCAGCAGAATGAATAAAGCCTTGGGAAAAAATTATAAGCCAATTCTGTTTGCGTTTGTTGTAATAACAGCAATTTCCATGCCTACCATAGCAAACACTATACAATTTATAAATTCACGGGACGCTCCAATAGGCTGGGCCGTGATGGAGAAGGACGAGTCTATAAACGGGGCGCTTGATTTCATTTACTCGGAAACTAGGGATTTCAACACGGACGAAGGCTGCGTTTTTGGCGGCTTTAACGAGCTCGGCTTTCATCTGATTTATTGGCATCATAACGTCCAATCGGACAAAAAGCCCAGACCATTCCCGGATTTCTGTCGTCCGAAATTTCTGGGAACAAGCTTTAGTTACGGCGTCTCCGCCGAATACGTGCCTGCTTACGCCGCATATCTGGATAATCTTCTCGAAAATTCCCGGATTAAATATGTTGTTGCAATCGAGCTGAATACTACATCAAAATATTACACTGCCCCCAACGCAAATTACGGCCAATGGGAGATAAATTATGTGAGGCTGATGGAAAACAGGACGGATTTTGATTTATCCGCCCGCAAGGCCTTCAACGCCGCGGCAGTCAGAATTTACCGGCGCAGATGACCACGATATTTACGCAGTTACATTCGGATAGAACGCCCAGACCTTAGAAGTCTGGGATGATATAGCGTTCTATCCGATGCAAGGAGAAGCGGAGCTTCTCCTGCAAGGCAGAACATTTAGGTTCTGCCTATGTCACGCCAGCCTCTTTAGAGGCTGGTCGTTGACTTTAATGGCCGTTTTTTTGTTCTTGCAGTGATAGTAAGCCGTATTTCTCTCAAAGTAGCAGTAGTGTTCTAAATCGCCAGTTAGCGCGCTCATGTCCCCGTCCAAAGAAATTATCACATCGAGAATTTCTTTGTCTCTGAAGTTGGCGTTCTTGAATAACTCAATCGCCTCGCGATATCTGGCGGCCTTTTCCTCCGGCAATAGTACAGTATTCACTATCCACGGAAACAAATACCGGTATATCATAAGTGTCTGGTCAAACCCCTTCTCCCATTTCAATGGGCTCTCTTCGAAATAGCCGGTTTGCTTCATGTACTTGGCTGTGTCTATTAAATTGTGCTCCGTCACGTAATCCCACAAAATGGTGTTCTCGAATGGATAGCAGAACGTCAATCTTATTAAATACGGCTTTAAGATCGCCGTCATTCTTATTGTTTCATTCAGGCTTTCTTCATCTTCTGTCGGTATGCCTATCATGGTAAACGAACTCGCCCTGAGGCCGTATTTATCACACCACCTATAGACCTGGATCATTTTTTCCTCTTTTATAGGTTTGTCTAGAATCTCTTTTCTTATCCTGAAGCTGCCCGATTCAAACCCCATCCGTACTTCTCTGCATCCGGATTCGCTCATAAGCCTGATTATTTCCTCAGACATCAAATCTATTCTTGCATTGCACGTAAACTCAATGCCGTATTTTTTATATATTCTTTCCTTGAATTTCTGGCAAAATTCCGTCCACCATTGTTTGTACATGACAGGCAGTTCGTCATCCATGTTAAAGACTTTTATCAGGTTTGGATAGCTTTTGCAGAGGTGCTCCAGAAAACGTATTGAATATTCAACAGAGTTCTTCCTCAGGTACTTCTCCAGCCCATAACCGGTTTTGAACATCTTCTTTTTGTCGGCCGTGACGTAACAGTAGGTGCAGTTAAAAGCGCATCCCCTTGTAAACTGGACAGACAGCCAGTGATTTCTCACTTCCAGCAGTTTCGCTACGTCAAAGATTTCATAGTCCATAAATGGCAGCGAGTCCAGGTCAGTAACCAATTCCCCCAGCGGATTTTTGACAATCCCGTCGCCTATCTTGAACCACATGGATTTTATATCAGAATAGTCTTTGCCTTGTTCCAGACGGTCAAGAAGCTCCATAAACGGTATTTCGGCCTCGCCGACGCAAAACGCGTCAAAGTTCGATTTCTCCAAATCCTTTCCTTCGATAGCAGATTTGCCGCCCAGCAGAAAAAACACGTTAGGCATAGATTCTTTCATTTTCCGTACAAGCTCTTCTACCCACGAATACTCAAAGTCCGTAGAAGTGAATGCAATAATTTTAGGGTTGTAGTTCTTTGCTATGGATATCAATATGTTAGGGTCATTAGGCATTCCATATTTTTCATGGAGGTGGAGCAGCTTTGTTTTGTACCCTTTCTGTTTAGCAAGAGCTGACAGTAATTGGATGGATGGGTGAAAGCTGTACCCAGACCCTATGTTAGGATATACAAAAAGTATCTTCATCCTCTCACGTTTATACATTAGACAAATAACATTTAAGACTGACCTAGAACGTTATTTGAACTATGAAAAATTATCGTTTATTACCTATTTCTATTTAAAAACTTCTGCATTATTCTTAACCCATGGTAGAACTTTCAATAATCATAGCCACAAAAGACAGGCCAGAGAGATTAAAAAAATGCCTCGATAAGGTTAGCGTACAGACAAAAAAGCCCCACGAAATCGTAATTATAGACGGCTCTTCAAAGCCATTCGCAGGTATCAAAACATTGTCAAAAAAGATGAAAATCGTTTACAAAAACAAAAAAAGCTCTATGGTCGAAGCCAGAAACATCGGCATTGGACATGCTGCCGGCAATATAATCCTGTTTTTAGACGATGACTCATTTATAGAAAAACATTACATAGAGAACATTCTGAAATTTTACGACACACACCCGGAAGCAGGCGGTGCAGAAGGCAACATTGTTAATGAAAAAGGATCCAAGATTCTTGCAAGACTATTAAATTTCCCGCGCTTTCCTAGAAGAAACGATGTAATGTGCCTGCGCAGCTTGCACGGCTGCAATATGAGCTTCAGAAAAGAAGTTTTCAAAGATTTCATGTTCGACGAAAATCTTATCGGCTATTACAACGACGATGACGAATTCTGCGGTCGCGTTTCAAAAAAATACAAATTGTTTTTTGTGCCTTCTGCACGATTAATTCATTACCAGACGCAATATGGTGGAGCGCGCATAGACCATTACACCAACTACAACACTCTAGTGTTCAACCAATTTTACACACTGTGGAAGTTGCCAGACAAGAACGTATTCGATGTGTTAGGTTATATGTTTTCACAGGCGGTGATGATAATGCGTGCGTTTATTTTCGTTCGGGAGGGCAGGCACATGGCCATAAAAGGCATTTTGCGCGGTTATCGGCGCGTAGTGTCTGCGATAATTGACGGAAATGTACAAGACAGAATCAGAAGTCTGTGACTTAGAAGTTATTTGATTTGTCCGTGCATTCTATACTCAAAGACATTAATTTTTGAACAAAAAATGTCTTTGGTGTATCCTGAAGGACATTTATAATATGTTCAATAACTTATGTCCTTCAGTATAGAGTGCTATTAACCAAAACGCAATTCTTTTATAGAAAATAAATCTACAAGCGAGTCTACTGTAAAATCAGCCTCGTACTTCCCTAGCTTGATTTTTTTGTATTCTCCCCGCAGGATTCTGGCAGACGCGATACCAAAACCTTTGGCGCCAATGTAGTCCGTAGGTCTGTCGCCAACGACTAGGATATCTTGTGGAAGACATTTCAAAAATTTCAGAAGATGCTCGTAAAGCCTATATGAGGGTTTTTTATATCCGAGATCGTTGCAGTATAGTATGTAATCCATCGTCTGATCCAACCTTAAAGCGCCTATCCTTCTCCCCTGCTTTACGAAGCTGCCGTCAGTCATGAGAATCAGGACACACCCCTTTGATTTTAACATGTCGATAAATATCTTGGCATCGTTGTAGAGCTTGATAGAACTTGTTGGAGCCGCATAAAAGATTTCAACCAACTTCTTGACGGTACTGCCAGAATGGATGTTAAAATGCCTTAATGTGTCGTCAAAGAGTTTCGTGTAAGACGGGCCTTTTTCCTTTAAAGTCTTTAGCAACCGAGACCTTATCATACCTTTATCTATTTTGAACTTATCCGCCAAGTAACTAGAAATCGCCTCAAAGGCGGAAATAAAATATAAGTTTGTATCGTATAAGGTGTCATCAAAATCAAAGACAACATAGCGTATCATAAGTTCACACATCGTCGATAAAGCTCTCCGCCCAGTATCTTAACATCCTTACGGACTTGAAGTTAAGATTTCTCGGAACATCCTCGTTCAATTCTTTTAATATCCCTAGCAGTAATAAATCAATTCCGGCGGCTTTATTGGCTACAATGGTTCCTGAAACCCGCGGATTTATTTCATATACAAGAAGCTTTTGCGACCTCGAGTATTTTAACTGAACATTAAAATTTGAATCAAATGAGAGCACTCTTGATATTTCAGTTACGTATCTGGATACGATTTCATTGTTTTCTATTAATGCTGACTGAGAAACCCCCGTGACGGTTTTTATGCGTTTTCTCGGGAGAATATACAAAGGGTTACCCTTTTCCGATAAGGTGTCCACACTAAATTCTTCTCCAGGCAGATACTCCATTAACATGAAATTGCCAATATGTCTAAGATTTTCTAACTGTTTTATCATACCATCCAGCGTTATCAATTTCAGCTCTCCCCTATATTTGAAAATTTCATCAGAAAAATTCTCTTTGAGCAGCCACACACCCCTAGTTCCCCGGCCTATGCGCGGCTTCAATATTACCGACTCATCTGGATACCCAAGCTGATGCGCGGCATCCGATAATTCTGAGACGCTCTTTGGCAGGAAGAATCGTGGGGTTTCAACTCCATTGGATTTCAGGAAATCCATCAGAAGCCCTTTATCTATGCATTTTCTTGTCGTTTCGTAATTGTTGCAAAGGCATTTTACTCCATTCTCTTCGAAGATTTTCTTATTCTTCGAGACTGTCAATACCTCCTCGTCAGACATGGGAATTATAATGTCCGCGCGTTCTTTCTTTGCTATTTCCAGCATTTTTTCTACAAACAGCGTTTCTTCGCTCCCCGGAGGGACAACATAATGGCTATCTGCCATGAGAAAGCCGACAGCACACTTTTCCATATCCGTGCCTATTATGCGGAATTTGCACTTTTCGTTAGACCTCAAGCCAGACATGATTCCAGGAGAAACCAGTCCGCCGACAGAAGTAAGTATTATCCTTATTTCATTTTTCATTTCACTCAACTACCCTGACTACGCTGAACGCTTCGGCATATTTTCTGTTTATAAAACTTCCTCTGAGATGCGCAAGCATTTTGATATTCTTTATAGACCTTGGATGCGGCGGTTCTTTAATTTCGCCGCGGAATTTCTCAAGCGCAAGCAATTTTTTATTCAACGTTTTTGTTATGTCGACAAAATAATTCGGAACGAATATGTTCTGGCGTGTATACGACGCAAAATCAGTAGACGAAACTGTCTCGAAGCACAGGATCTTTTTGACATCGAATCTAACAGGCCGCGCAGCTACTACAACAGCGTCGTGGGTGATCCTGTGATCTATATTCAGATCTCCAAAATGATGGGTATAAATCACAGCGGGACGTATTTTCTCTATATACTTTTCTACAATTTTTGTTACATCTAACATGTCAATCTGGTCAAATCTGTTGTCAGGCATATCACAAAAGTAGAAATTCTTCACGTTAAGGATTTTCATGCAGTCTTTGAAGTCGTTTTTCAGCTTTACCAATTCGCCGGGATTGGCAAGTTCCCTTTTTTCGTATCGGGATGTAACACCCTCCCCTAAGATTAGTATGTGTACTTCATCACCTTTATTAATGTGGTTAATTATAGTACCGCCTGCTCCTATCGTTTCGTCATCCGGATGTGCAGCCACAACAAGTATTTTTTCCATTATAACTCACGCTCATAATACAAATATTTTGCCTTGAAGTTATTTTTTTCGAACATTTTCTTCGATGCAATGTTCTCCGGCCTTACCTTTGCAACAAGCTTTTTGATTCTGTACGTTTTTGCTTTGTCAATAACGTATTTAATCGCCTCGGTCCCGACACCTTTGCCATGGGCTTCGGGCTTTACAAAAATATCTATTTCATGAAAATTGCCCCTCTTATCGAGCCTAACTACACCTACGGCTTCATCCTTGAATTCTATAATAAAAGAAAGGTTTTTTTTATCTGAAAATCTCTTATTCCAGAAGGATACATGAGACTCCCACGTAATGAGTTCGGATACAAACATCGCACTTCTTATTTCCGGGCTATTCCTCCACATAAAAATGTCTTTTATGTCGCCTTTTCTGACGCGCCTGAGCTTCATGAAATCACGTTCTTTTCATTATGACCTTTTTACAGATTTCTATTTTTCTTCATCTCCGAAAACAACCAACCATATGTCTTCTTTATGCCGGCATCTATGCTGACCTTTGGCGAATATCGTAAAATCTTCTTCGCCTTTGTTATATCGGCAACAAAATTTCTCGTGTCGATATACCTCCTTCCAACCTTCTTTGTGATGCCGTAAGGCATGGTACCCGGTATGTATCTATAATCGCCTGTGGAAGCCATCTCTGGCTTTATATTTTTCCCAGATACGGCTATAATTTTTTTTGCCAAATCTATTATTCTTGTGCCCGTACCGAATCCTATGTTAAATATCTCTCCTGGGCAATGCTTTTTCAATGCAAGCATAGTACCGTCTACAACATCGTCTATATATGTGTAGTCCCTGATCTGTTTCCCCGTGCCGTATATAATTGGAGGGAGGCCTTTGATAGACCTCTCAAGAAAATACACTAATGCACTATGGTCGTAAACAGCATACCGCGGACCGTAAACGTTGAAGTATCTGAGGCTTACGGTGTCCAGCCCGTAAGATTTGGTAAAGACTTGGCACAACATCTCGGAAGATATCTTTGTCACGTCATAAGGATAGAAAGGATCTTTGGGATGTTCCTCATCTATAGGGAGATACTTATGCTGGCCGTAGACGGCTACAGAAGAAGCGTAGACAACTTTTTTTACGCCAGATTTCGTGGCGGCCCTTAGTACGTTGAAAGTGCCAACCGTTCCGCTATCGACAAACTGCGTATCCACGGATTGCGTAAGATCTCCATAAGGGAATGCTTGGTGTATAACAAAATCCATTTTGTTCATGGCTTTCAGCAAGGATTCGTAATCTAATATGTCGCCTCTTATAATTCTTATCTTGTCTTTTACCCAGGCAAGGTTACTTTCCTTTCCTGTTACGAAGCTGTCAAATACAACTACACGGGCGCCTTCCTTAACTAGTCTTTCGCTTATATGGGAACCTATAAAGCCAGCCCCGCCTGCGACCATGACGTTTTTCCCTTCAAGGTTCATGACAATACCCCTTCTATTATTTTTACAATCCTTCCGGCTCCGCCGCCGTCGTTGGCTTTTCTACCCTTTACACACATAGACTTCCTTAAACTGTTGTTTTTCATCAAACTTAAAACTCCAGATAAGATAGTTTTTTCACTCACATGTTTCCCGTAACCAAGATGCACAGAAAGCGACTTTGAGGAAAATATTTCGGCTATTTTGAACTGGTGATAAGCTTCGCTTAATACCAGAGTCGGAACGCCAAGACACGAAGCCTCGTAGAGCGTATTTCCAGCCGCAGTCAAGCATAAATCTGCCTCCCATATGGTTTTTGCCATTTCATCTTGCGGCAAGTCGGAAAGGATTCTGAAGCGGTCTGTTGCTTTTAGAAATCCATTGAGGCTCTCTGTGCGCCGAAAGGCGTGACCTATGACTACTGCTATTTCAACACCTTCAATAGACCGAAGGGCTCCAAGAGCCTTAATGGCAAGACCTTCCCTATCTTCACCGCCCATTGTAATTAATATCTTTGATACATCATTTATTTTTCTCCTTTTTTTATGGAGTTTTGCGTATATAGGATCCATGGGAAGATATTTTGGACCCAGATAGCACTTAACGCCATAATTATTTTTCTTTGTTATGTTATCAAACGCTATGCAGTGATTTACAACAGCACTGGCCGGCATGTTTATGAAATCGAGCTGCGTAAAGGCTATTATATCTGAAAATTTTTTCAGAAGTCGTATGTACTCTGTAGGCATCCTGTAGAAATCTGCATAAATCAGGCTTATGCCAGACTTGGAGCATATCGATTTTATTTTTTCTGCCTTTTCTTTTATGGTTGCTGTTTTTTTAATTGTGGAGAATTTGAATCCCGTTAATTTCGTGTACTTAATCCCCTCAGGGTAATCCTCGAGGATAAAGAAGGGCTCTATGCCACTTGCCTTTAGATGTCTGGCTAAAGTTACGCATCTCGTAACGTGTCCAAGTCCGTGAAATCTTCCACCGCGTGTTACAAAAGCAACTTTCATGTATATCACACGAGTTTCTCTACCGTCTCTTTCCGTGCAAAGCTTCAGATCCCTTTACTGATTAAAACCTTTGCAAGTTCGAGATCCAAGGGCGTATCAATGTCCACAGACTCTTCTGGTTTCATTACAATCAGCCCGGTTTTTTTGCCTGTTATAGATCTCTTTTTCATCAATGTATCGTAAGTCATAATGTAAAATGCGCCGTTCTCCCTGTAAACCTTTTTAACTGACTGCCTGTTAAGTCTTTTTTTGAAAAGAGGCTTGCCATTTTTCCACAGTTTATAATTCCGCGTGTCCTCGCAAACGCTTACAGCAGAATCGGCGCCGGCAACAACCTTCTTGATGCCCTCTTCTATATAATGCGATTCCACCAAAGGCGCGGTGGCGTAGAGAAGAACTATGATATCCGGTTTATATCCGCTTTTTTTCAGCTCCTTGACTGCGTGAACGAGGACTGGAAGCGTAGGCGTCTCGTCTTCGGCAAGTTCGGCAGGTCTCGATATAATTTCGGCATTGTAGGTTCTTGCAACATCGGCTATCTCTTCGTCTTCAGTACTCACGACCACGCGACCGACAGATTTGCAGGATTTCGCCGCCATGATTGGATAGGAAATCAGCGGCTTGCCTGCTAGTTGTTTTATGTTTTTCCGCGGAATGCATTTAGAGCCGCCGCGTGCGGGTATAATTGCAACTACCTTCATAAAAATCATGACCTCGGTTCTTTTCCTTCTATCAGATTCCAGCTTAACGGAGTGCCGCGTTCTATGTCTTTTGAGGCCTTTTTGCCCAGCACGGCATCAAAAAACTTCGTTTCCAGACCATAGGCAGGACGGATAGAACGAACATTCTCTTCCGTGAATTTCTCCCCTTTCTTTATGTCCTTTACGGCAAAAAGGGAGCGGCGGAATTGCCGGTTGTACTTTTCGGCTTCTGTTTGAGGGCCGTATTTGACTTTGCCCAAGACGGCCTCTTGCCAGCGTATTCGTTCAATCATTTTCTTGAAAGAGGCTTTGTCGAGCGAAAATCTGTCGTCAAGTATTTTGCTGTCATGCTCCACGACAATATGCTTTTCTATAACAACTGCACCCATGGCTGCGGCAAGCGCAGGAACTTCAATGCCGCCCATGTTATCGGAAAAGCCGCTAAGAACGTTAAAGCGTTCTCTAATGTCCGCCATGGTTCGGAGGTTTGTGGCCTCGGCCTTCGGTCTGTCGCTGTAGGATGTTGTGCACTGAAGAACGACGATATCCCCTGCGCCGTATTTTTTTAAAGTTGATATTGAAAGTTCAATTTCTTCCAGCGTAGCAAATCCGACTGATATGATAACAGGCTTTTTAGTTGATGCAACTTTTTTTAGAAGCGGAATGTCCGTTGCTTCGTACGAAGCAATTTTATAACACGGCACCTTTAACCTTTCAAGAAAATCCACAGCTGTGTGATCAAGAGGTGTCGAGAAAAACGCCATCCCGCGGCTCTCTGCAAGGTCCTTGAGCTCTGCATGCCATTCCCATGGGGTATAAGCATCCTTATAGAGGTCATAGAAAGTTTTGCCTTTCCAGATATCCGGATTGTCTTTTCCGCCGACCCAGAACCATTTCTTGTCCGAATCGATGGTTATAGTATCAGGAGTAAACGTCTGCAGCTTTACAGCATCGGCCCCCGCTTCTGCAGCAGCCTTGATTATAGCTACTGCCTGATCAAATTTCTGCTGGTGGTTGGCAGACACTTCAGCCACAATAAAACACGGCTCTCCGTCTCCAATAAGCCTCTTGCCAATCTTTATCTTCTTCATTTTTAATCACGCAATTTCTCTACCGTCTCTTTTGCTGCGTCAATAACGTCATTTACATCCTCGTCAGTCATCTTCGGGAACAGCGGCAGCGTTACAATCCTTTTGAAAACACCTTCCGTAACAGGGAATTCTTCTGGCTTTATTCCAAATCTCTCTCTATAGTAGGAATGCCTGTATACAGGAATGTAGTGAACGTTGACGCCGATGTTCTGGCGTTTCATTTCTTTGAAGAATGAATCGCGGTTAATCCCGTTAAGAAGCATGGTATAGATATGCCATGCGTGTTTTACATTATCAGAAACGAACGGTATTGCAATCTCTTTCATCTGCGATAATTCCCTGTTGTATATCTTTACGATTTCATTCCTTCTTGCAAGAAATTCATCAAATCTTCTTAATTGTGTCAGCCCTATCGCGCACTGTATATCCGTTATTCTGTAGTTCCTCGCCAGGATCTTCATGTCGTATTCATAGCCCGCAGCAGCGCCATACCTTTGTAAAGTAGATTTGTCTATTCCATGGCTCCTCAGAAGAAGCAGTTTTTTATAGAGTTCTTCGCTGTCCGTCGTGACGATGCCGCCCTCTCCTGTAACGATATTTTTTGCTGCATGAAACGAGAATACTGTCAGGTCGCCTATAGTCCCTATCTTCCTGCCTTTGTATTCTGCGCCTATAGCATGCGCCGCATCCTCTATCACAGCCAAATTATGCTCCCTGGCTATTTTTTTTATAGCTTCCATATCGCACGGCTGCCCGGCATAATGAACAGGAAGGATGGCCTTTGTCTTGTCCGTTATTTTCTCCTCTATTTTATCAGGGTCGATGTTATACGTCTTCCCGTCTATATCAGCAAAAACAGGCGTGCAGTTGTTGTAAAGTGCGCAGTTCGAGGAGGCCACAAACGTGAACGGGGTGGTTATGATCTCGGAACCCGCAGGCAAATCCAGGACCTGTACTGCTATATCCAGGCCGGCCGTAGCCGAGCTGACGGCAACGGCAAACTTGCACCCTATGAAATCCTTTATGGCGTTTTCAAATTCTTCTATTTTCGGTCCTGTTGTCAGCCAGCCCTGCTTCAGGACGTGCATTATCTCTTCTGCGTCCGCGTCGCTTATGTCGTGCATCGTATACGGAAGAAACGTTTTCCTCATTTAAATCAGCTCTTTTATTGCAAGTCGCAGCTCTTCTTTTGTCGAAGCCCTTTCTTTATTCGACGCGTATTCGCCTATTCTGGCTTTTCTGGAATTATCAAAAGCAAACCCGTTCTGCTGCAGGAGTTCCTTGATTTCCGGCAGTATGACAAACATTTCATCCAGCTCTATCGCCCGCCTGGATTCCTCCATAGTCATGAGTTCTTCGTAAGGCTTTTCTCCGGCCCTTGGCCCTATTGTCTTTGTTGTTGCGTTTCCGCCCGCCAGTTCTTCCATCATAACGCCCACGATATCGCCGACACGGAAGACCGGCATCTTTAGGATGAAAACCTCGCCGCCGTGCATTATTTCCAGCGCATCGAGTATCATAGCTATGGCTTGGTGCTCAGACATGTAAAATCTTGTCATTTCCGGGTCCGTTATAGTTACCGGTCCCCCTTTGCTTACCTGTTTCTTGACAAGCGGCAGCAGCGAGCCGCGTGAACCAAGAACGTTGCCAAACCTGACGGACGAGAACTTAACGTTATGCGCGCCCTTGTAATAATTTGCCGCGGTAATAAGCTTCTCGCCCAGCAGCTTCGTGGTCCCCATGACGTTTGTAGGGTTAGCCGCCTTGTCGCTGCTTGTAAATATAACCTTCTTCGCGTCTTCATCGATGCAGGCCTCGATAAGATTTTGCAGCCCCAGAACGTTTGTCTTTACGGCCTCGAAAGGATTGTATTCGCTTGAGCGCACATGCTTCAGCGCAGCCGCATGAAAAACTATATCTATGTCGCGGACCGCCGAATACAGCCGCTCTTTGTCCCTCATGTCGCCGAGCAGATACCGCACTCTGCTGTCAGAGAACTCCTGCTCCATCTCGAAAAGCTTCGTTTCGTCATTATCCAGTATTCTGACTACAGCGGCATTGCGTCTGAGAACTTCCCTGGCGAGCGCGCTGCCTATTGTGCCTGCTCCGCCGGTGATAAGGACTTTTTTGTCATCAAGCATTTTCAACCAATACTACACTAGAGGCAAGTCTTAAAAGCATTTTTAGTACATTTGTTGAAGTAACCAAACTGACGCACAACAGATTGAAGCACAGCAGTGCTTCCAGTTATTTTTGCGTCTAGCCATTGCATTTAAAAAAATTCTTGCCAAGAGTTGCTTCTATGCGTTTGCTTATAGTAACGCCCAAATATCCCCCCCAGTTTGGCGGAGCCGCTTACGTTTTCAGCCTGATAGCTGAACATTTGAAAGAAAAGACGGATGTATCGGTTCTGACAAGTTCCGAAAAGGGATTTATAGAAGCGGAAAAAAGGAACGGCGTAAAAGTAGTCCGCCTGTTCCCGTATTTCGAAAAATTATACACAAAACTAATCCTCTCTCCGCTTACCTTCTTGCTTACACTCTCCTTTTTCCTGCTCAATTCCAGGAAATTCGACGTAGTCGAAACGCATACAGTGGGCGAACTATGCATTTTTTCACAGTTTTTTGCCAAAATTTTCAGGAAAAAACTTGTAAAACACGTCATAGACATGGGAACGCCGCCATTCCTGTTGCGCCATCCGGTCGCAGAGAAATATATATGCTGCGGCCAGGTCATCGCGAACAAATTCAGGAGAATAGGAATCGGAGAAGAAAGGATAGAGGACATACACTTGCCTATAATTAAGTCACGCAAGGAGCAGGAGGTAAAAAATAAAATCAGAAAATTAGCATTCATCGGCGAAATATCTAAACAAAAGGGAATTGAGGATATTTTATTCGTTCTCGGCAGCATAAAAGACGATTTCGAGATGCTGTTCATAGGTACCGGACATCTGGAAGATGAGGTAAGGAACAGCAAGGACAACAGGATAAAATATCTTGGCAGGCTCGAACACGATAAGGTTATTGAACTGTTAAAAACCACCGATGTGCTTATCCACCCTACTTATTCTGATGTGTTACCTTTATCCATACTCGAGGCAATGATGCTCGGCAACGCCGTTATATCCACAGACATAGGCGAGATAAAGAAAACCGTCGGAAAAGGCGGCATAATAATAAAAGCCGGAGACAGAAAAGGTTTGGAAGACGCGATTATTTACGTATTGAGGAACGACTTGGCAGCCATGAAAGCCGCGGCGAAAGCCAACTTTGAGAAGTACGCGGAAGAGGACGTGTATAAGAGGAATCTGGAAGTATTGGAAGAAGCATTAAGAAGGCAATGAATATAATTACAGGTTTTCTCTCCAATATTCTAACGTGTCTCTGAGCGTCTGTTCTATCTTTATCTTCGGCTCCCAGCCCAGCTTTCTTATCTTCGAGTTGTCGCCTATGAAAAGCGGGTCGTCTATGGGTCGGAGCTTTTCCGGGTCTTTTTCCTTGACGGTTATTTTCTTTGTTGACATGGCAAGAAGCTTGTCCAGCAGGTCGCGAACCTTGTAGCCCTGGCCGGAGCAGACGTTGTACACGTCGCCATAAACACCTTTTTCAGTAAGCAGCCAGACGGCACGCACGGCGTCGCGTGCATCCGTTATGTCGCGGATGCCGTCAAGATTACCGACAGTCATGAAAGGTTTCCCTCGTTCTGCTTCCGCAACCCCTTTGGCAAAGTCGGAACAGGCGTCCATCGTCTTGCGCGGGCCCGAGATGTTGAAGAAACGGATTCGTATAATCTTCATTTTGTGCGTCTTTGCGTACAGTTCCGAGATCATGTCAGTCGCAACCTTGCTTACTGCATAAGGCGATGATGGACGGAAGATCTTGGTTTCCTTTATAGGTATCTCATCCGGGAAATTCATGCCGTACTCGGCGGAAGAACATGCAACTGCAATAACAGGATTTATATTTTCTTTTTTCACCGCATCCAGGAGATATAGCGTGCCCAGTATGTTTGTTTTGAATGTCCTTTCCGGGTCCTGCCACGAAGGGATGACAAAGCTTTGCGCAGCCATATGGAATACGTAGTCCGGTTTCACGCCGGAAATAAGATTTTCAACCGCATCTTTGTCGGCTATGTCGCACCGGATTATTTTTATCCTCTCGCCCAGATGCCCGAGATTTTTTGTATCCTCGTTTATGACGGCATAAACGTCCAGGCCTTTTTCCACAAGCAAATCAGCAAGGTGCGAGCCAAGAAAGCCTCCTGCCCCTGTTACAACCGCCTTCATTTTCATTTCAAAACCTCCCTGTAAATATCGTACACCCTTGTTGCGACAGCATCATCCTTGTATTGTCCGGCATGTTTTACGGCCTTTTTTGAAATCCTTTTCCTCAGGCGCGAATCCTCTACAAGCAGAGAAACGAGTTCTTTCATTTTATTCCAGTTCCCGTAATCTACAAGAAGGCCCCCGTCCCCGGCGGTTTCCGGCACTGCGCCGACTTTTGTGGATATCACAGGCAGGCCGCTCATTTCTGCTTCGGCTATAACGCGCCCGAAAGACTCGTATTTCGTCGGGTACAGAAAAATATCAGCGCTCCTGACGTATCTGCCTAAAACATTCTGCGGCAGATTCTTTAAAAAGGTGAAGTTTCTGCCGGCGTGTTTTTTCATCTCCTTTTCTAGGATGCCAACTCCTATAAACACGAAACGAACGTCATGCTCTTTCTCCAGTTCCTTGCATATGTTAAACGCGACATCCGCACCTTTCCACGGCACCAGCGTGCCCATGAAAAGAATAGTTATTCTGTCGTTTTTATGTTGCGATGGATAAAAAACGTCGTCATTGATCGGGCACGGAATAATGTCGTAATTAAAATCGGCTATCTTTCTCAAATGATTCAATTCATCCACGTTCTGCGGCAGAACCCTCGAAGACTCTTTCAGAAGGAATTTTCCATGAACAGTATTGTAGAGTCTCATCATGACAGATTTTAGCAACGTCGATTGCCCCGGATGATAGGATGTCGTCAGAACGTGCGGCACCTTGGTCGATCTCGCAGCCAGGAAACCGGCTGTTGCCGGGAAGTAACCGTAATGATAAGAATGAATAAGGTCAAAGCCATCTGATTTCAAAGCGTTTAGTAGACCAGCCGATACAGTCCAATCCGTTAAGACGCGGAAAAAAGGAAAACGCCTTATCCTTATTCCGTTAAACTCTTCCTCCTTTTTCATTTCTTTTGTTCCGGGAACATAGACGGAAACGTCCAGGTCAAATTTATCCCTCAGTACTTTAGTCGTCAGGTAAAGCGTGTTGGATATGCCGAGGTTATGTTCATAAGGGAAAAAAGCCGTGGCAGAGATTCCTATCTTCATATCTTCCACTCGTCAAACTTGTATTTTTTTGTCCAGTCTATCAGCATTTGTATGCCGCTTTCCAGCGTGTATTTCGGCTCGAAGCCCAGCGCCCTTGATTTGGAAGTATCGGCGCAAAGCTTCATTACCTCGCCTGGTCTTGATTCTACATGAACAGGCGTGAGGTCTTTTCCGCACAGCCGTATTATCAGGTTCGCGAGGTCATTTATTGTTATGTCCCTTCCTGAACCGAAATTCAGCGCGCCGTCGGCGTTCTTGTTCATTATTATGTCGTAAGCGTGCACCGCATCGTCTATGTACATGAAGTCGCGCGTCTGCTCTCCCGAACCGTAGATTATCGGCGGCTTGTTCTCTAAAACGCGGCGTATGAAAATAGGGATAACCGACCCGTAGCCCGTGTCTTTTTGAAAAGGCCCGAACGTGTTGAAGTTCCTTATGATGGAAACATTCATGCCGTATGTTTTTGAGTAGGCGTGGCAAAGCCTGTCGGCTGCCGCCTTGCTGGCCGCATAAGGCGATTGCGGATTCAGGGGATGGTCTTCATCAATCCTGTCTTTCAGCGCCGTCCCGTAAACCTCGCTTGTCGAGGCGAAGACAATCTTCTCGAAATCCCTTTTTCTCGCTGCTTCCAGTATGTTAAGCGTGCCCAGTACGTTGACGTCAAACGTGTATTTCGGCTCCAGTATGGACTTGTCGATATGGATTTGCGCTGCCAGGTGAAATATGATGTCTATGCCGTCCGTGATTTCGTTTATCAGCTTCGCATCCCTGACATCCCCTTTGACCAGCCTTATTTGCCTGTTGAGCAGCATATCCCGGATGTTTGCCGGGCTGCTGTTCGAGAAATCGTCAAGTATGGTGATCTTATGGCCTTTGCCGATAAGGTATCGTGACAAGTGGCTGCCTATGAAGCCTGCGCCTCCGGTTATCAGTATATTCATGAAATCATCTGCTTCTTCACTCTATCGGGTAAGAATTAAAAAGGTATTCTAGAACAATGTTTGAAGCAGACATCCCTTAAAAGTTTATATTTCAATAACAATGATAAAAACGGTGGCGGAATGAGCACAATAAAAATCAATTCTGAAGATTTTTTAGAAGATAACAAAAATTCCGTGGTTACATTTAATAAAAATTTTTTATCAAATCTTTTTTCAAAGGCGTACTATAATTACAAAAAAAAATATAATTTATGGTATGAATTAGGATTAAAAGTCGATGATAGAGGGCCTAAGGGTAAACGATGCTCACAGATACACAAAATATACAAAGGTAAACCAATTCCTATAACATTACTTCAACAGATACTCAGAATTAATAAACTGGATTTGGAAGAAATAACACCACATATAGAATCTATAGGCGAATTCAGAACGCATAAATCAAAAATGCTCAGATTACCAGCTAGTTTTAAATTTGATTACACACTGGGTAGAATAATAGGCCATTTACACGGCGATGGCTGTATATCTGGAAACTTGGTTAATTATTCTAATACTAATAAGCGACTTGTAAAATTTTTTCAAGAAGAGTTTAAGAAAGTTTTTGACTTCTCAATGCCAATAATAATAAAAAGTAAAAAAATGTATTCGTGTTCTACTAGAAATAAAAATTACGTCTGGTTAGTTAACAGGGTTATTGGAAAAATGGATAATAAAATACTATCGTCGCAATTTAATAGAGGATTTTATTCTGCAATCTTTGATGACGAGGGATCGGTTACAATAAGAAACAGATATGCACAAATTTTTGTTGGAATGAACAATGAAAGAATTGTTAACGATATGCGGAACTGGTTGATTAGAAATGGAATAAAGGCTAGTATTTTATGTATTGATACGAAATTCAGAAAGAATAACTTTTATTATTTCTATGTATTTGGTAAGCAGTTCAAAGATATATCTAGACTCCTGGATGTAAGACATGAGAAAAAACTAAAGAAGCTAAAAACTTTTATTCGAGGTGATTCTCTGTGAAGATAGCTGTTCTTCATGATTACTTTCGATAAGCGTGGCGGCGGAGAAAGACTCATTATAAACTTAGCCAGAGCCCTGAAAGCCGACATATACACGGGCTTTGCGGACAGGAAAAATACGTTCGACATGAGCGACTTAAATGTCATAGAAATAGGGCGCAGGATAAGCAATCCTCTGGTAAGGACAGTCTACCTGATGGAGAAATTCAAACGGTTGGACCTGACGGGGAAATACGACTTCTTCATTTTTTCCGGCACCCTCTGCATAAGCGCCGCCCGCAACAGGCCCAATCTTCTGTATCTGCACACCCCACCGAGGCACATGTACGATTTGAAAGAATGGTTTGCAAAAAATTCAGGCATTATCGGCAGAGCAGGGCTGAAATTGCTGCATGCTTATCTGTACCCCAGAGACCAGAATTACATGCGGCAGTTCGATGTCATATGCCCGAATTCGGAAAACGTTGCGCTGCGTGTGAAAAAATTCTACGGCAGGCGGCTTTACAAAAAATGCAAAGTCGTTTATACCGGCATAGAAACAAAAAAATTTTACTGCAAAAGCGGCGAATTCTTTCTGTCCGTATCGCGCCTGGACCCCCTTAAGAGGATAGATGTAATGATAAACGCCTTCAAAGAGATGCCGGGCGAAACATTATATATAACAAGCAGCGGCCCTGAGGAAGCACATTTAAAAAAAATGGCAGAAGGGCATGGCAACATAAAATTTCTCGGCCCTGTAAGCGAGGAGAAGCTGCTCGATTTATACGCCAGATGCAAAGCCGTGATATCCGCAAACATAGACGAGGACCTGGGATTATCGGCTATTGAATGCCAGGCAGCCGGGAAGCCGGCTATAACAGTAAGAGAAGGCGGTTTTGTCGAGACGACTGTAGAGAATAAGACCGGCCTGTTTTTCCAGCCCGACAAAGATTCTCTGATAGCTGCAATCAGAAAATTCAAATCAATCCAATGGAACAGGAACGTGATAAGAAAAAACGCAAAGAACTACGACATCAGCACCTTTGTAAAGAGGATAAAGAACGTTATTAGTGAAACAAGAAAATGAATGGAATTTGGAAATATGGGGGGGGGGGGGGGGGGGGGCGCGCGGACGGAAATGATGATTTAACAAGTAATAAGGTTACTAGGATTCTGTGTTCTTCTCCCTAACTCATCTTTTAATGCTTTTGCTGTATCGAAAGCCCATATAGTTTCTAAGCGTTTTCCAAAATTAGAATATTTCTTTGCAGTTTCTACAGCACCTAAATACTCTTGTGTCTCTTGATTCGAAAGTCCAGTCGGCATTCCTTCCATCTGATACCAGCACGGTCTACTTTCTAAAGCATGTAACACTACCTGTGCTGCTGTTTTCCTATCATAGGTATGAAGTCCTCTTCCTAATAGCTCATCAAATTCCCTATCACGATAATTTTCCACGCCATTTTCTCTTATTCGCCATCTAATTCCGTCAAGTGGTATAAATCTTTTGACAGTTTCTAAAGCATCCAAATAGTCTTGTAATTGCTGATCTGACAATTCTCTGAATATACTACTTTCCATCCGAGACCAATACTCTCTTACAGATATACCTAATTTTTCTGCCCGTTCTGCTATAATGATTTCAGGAAATATCATTGTCCTCAAACTATTATTGGCTAGATAAGAATTTAAAATTCAGTCCATTCCTAGCATATCCTTAATTCCTTCTTCCAGGCTGTATCGTGGCTCGAATCCGAGGATGCGTTTGATTTTAGAAATATCAGACAACTGGGCATCAATGTAATTTTTTACGGGCGTTTCTATGTATTTTTGCTTTATGGTTTTTCCAAGCAGGCGATTCAGCAGGGCCACCATGTCGTTCAGGCTTGTCGCGATTCCTGTCCCTACGTTAAAAACCTCGCCGCCCGTGTTTTGTTTTTTCATGGCAAGGATATTTGCCTGGACGACATCCTTTACGTAAACGAAATCCCTTGTTTGCGTCCCGTCGCCGTAAATCACCGGTTGCTCATCCTTTCGCAAAGCCCACAAAAACTGGCTGACTAAGTTGGCGAAAACGCCCTTTCCTTCCTCCCTGGGGCCGTAAACGCTCATATATCTGAAGCCTGTCGTCTCGACGCCGTATTCGGTTGTATAAACCGATGCCAGTTGCTCGTTAACCAGCTTCGTCACAGAATAGAAGTTTGGCGGCGTAACTTTCATGTCTTCTCTCAGCGGCCCCGGAAGATTTCCGTATAGCGAGGACGTTGAAGCATACATGACCCTTTTTGTGCCGTTTTCCCTGGCCGCATTAAGAATATTTATGAAGCCGTCAACGTTTACAGAAACAGCATCGCGCAAATTCTTTGAAAACATTGGAGACGAAGACGCAGCTGCCTGATTGAATATGTAATCAGCGCCATTGCACGCCTTGCCGACAGCCTTTTCATCCCTTATATCGCCGTTAACAATTTCTGCACCAAGGCCTGACAGATTTTTTTCCGTCCCCAGAAAAAAATTGTCTAGGACAACGACATCATGGCCTAGCCTGACGAGCTCTTCTACCAAATTAGACCCGATAAATCCAGCCCCGCCTGTCACAAGAATTTTCATAACAATCAAAAGAATTATTTTTTTATCCCGAAAACGTTCTTGTATTCCTGAACTGTATCCTGGGAAAATTTTATCGTCCCCTCTAGTGTTTTTTCGTGTTGAAGCATTTTCATCAGGACTGAAAACGGGATTGTGGCTATATCGGCGCCGGCTAACGCTACTTCCCTTGCCTGCCGTTCGTTCCTTATGCTCGCTGCAAGAACCTCTGTCTTTATGTTGTAGGTCTTGAATATGTCAACAATCTTTTTTACCAGATCAACGCCGCTTGCTATGCCGTTGTCGTCCTTGCCTGTGCCTCCGGCAGGAAAATAATCTTCTTTTCCAAACTTTGCCCCGGACCTGCTTCTTATGTAGTCGTCTATGCGGCCCGCAAAAGGGCTCACAATCTTCGCGCCTGCTTTCGCAGCCAGCAGCGCCTGCTCCGGTGTCATCACAAGTGTCGTGTTTACAGGAATGCCTTTGGACGAAAGGTATCTTATCGCCCTCAGCCCGCGCGAATTATCTTTGCCGTCCGTCGAGGGGTTTATCGGAATTTTTATAACCGCGTTCCCGGCAACAGGATTAAATCTTTTATAGAGGAATTCCCCCTCCCTGGCCATATTTTCATAATCGGTGCTTACGACCTCTAAGCTGACAGGTTTTCCTTTTCCAAGGATTCTGCATATTTCTTCTATATGCCCTTCCAAATCCTTCATCCCCTTGTCAACCTCGGCCTTTATGAGGGACGGATTAGTCGTGCAGCCGTCAAGAACTCCGGCCTCCATAGCCTGGCGCAATTCGGATAGATTAGCCGTGTCCAAAAAAATCTTAATTTTTATCACCTATTTTGCCTTAGCACAAAATTCTTCTACCCTTCTTGCTATGCCGCCCGCATCCAAGCCATATTTTTTGTACAAATCTTTATAAGAACCGGATTCGGCAAAGCCGTCTAATCCGATGCGAAGTAACTTCGCAGGACAATTTTCGCCAAGCACCTCTGCTACTGCGCCGCCCAGTCCGTTTACTAAGCCGTCTTCGCACGTCACTATCATGCCTTTTTTTGCAGCCTTTATGACAGCAGCCTTATCTATCGGCTTCACCGTTGCCATGTTTATCACTTCTGCGCTTATGCCGCTTTTCTTCAGCAGCGTCGCCGCTTCTAGAGCTTCAGGCAGCACGATGCCGGTGGATATAATGGATACGTCGCTGCCATCTGCCATGGTAGCAGCTTTTCCAAAGCTGAACTTGTACGAATCGTCGAATATGACACGGCTTCTGGGGCGTGAAAGCCTGAGATAAGCCGGCCCTTTGTGGCCCGCCAGAAACTCTGTCGCCTTTTCCGCCTCTGTTGCATCAGCCGGGACTATAACAGCCATGCCCGGCATTACGCGCGTTGTAGAAATGTCCGTTATGGATTGTGCCGTAGGCCCGTCCTCGGCTGTGGCGATTCCTGCATGGCTGCCGACAAGCTTTACGTTCATTTTTGAATAGCAGACTGAAACAAGTATCTGGTCATAGGCGCGTCCGATCAAAAATTCGGCAAACGTCGAAACAAACGGTATTTTTCCGCAACTTGACATTCCTGCTGCAGTGCATACCAAATCCGCTTCGCTTATGCCTAGGGAAAAAAACCTGTCCGGGTAAAGTTTCGCAAACTTCTCGCTTCTCGTAGAATCCGACATGTCGCCGTCCAGAACCACAACGTCCTTGTTCGCCCCGATTTTAACAAGCCCGTTCCCGAAACCGTCCCGCGTAGTCTTTTCTTGCATATTATTTTTCATTAAGCCCGCCTCAGGTTTTTTATAGCCGTCTTGTAATCGTTGTTGAGTATATAGGACGCAGAAATCAAGATATCAGCCCCGGCTGCTTTGGCGACCCTGGACGTCTCATTATTGATTCCACCGTCTACCATAATCTTTGTACTTAATCCGCGCCCTTTTATTTCTGATTTCAGGGCTTTTATCTTTTCGCTCATGTCCATGAAACGCTGGCTGGCAAATCCGGGATCGACCGTCATGACAAGTACCATGTCGATATCTTTTAGGTATGGAAAGACAGCTTTTGCATGCGTATCCGGTTTTAAGGCGACAGACATCTTCCTGCTTTTGCCTTTTACTGTTTTTATTATCCCATCCAGTTTTTTTGTCGATTCTACGTGAACCGTAACTATATCACAGCCGGCATCTATAAATTGTCCAACATACCTTTCCGGTTCCGCTATCATAAGATGGCACTCGAAAGGCAGCTTTGTAACGTGCCGGCAGGATTTTATGACATCGGGCCCTACAGTTATGTTCTTCACGAAATGGCCGTCCATGACGTCAAAGGATATGATATCCGCCCCTGCCTTTTCCAGTTTTTTAATCTGGTTTCCGAGAGCAGAATAGTCCCCGCCCAATAAGGATACCCCAACCTTAGTCATACTCCAGCCTCTTTATCTTCTCCACCCTTCTTTTATGCCTCCCTTCGTTGCTAAATGCTGCGGAAAGCCACGCTTTAAGTATGTCGATGGCCTTTTTCGTCGGGAGCCAGTCGCCGGACAGTGCCAGAATGTTCGCGTCGTTATGCTGGCGGGAATGCATCGCGGATTTTTTATCAAACGCAGCCGCCGCCCTTACCCCCTTTATCTTGTTCGCGGCCATCACCATGCCTGCCGCAGAGCGGCAAACAAGTATTCCAAGGACATGTTCTTTCACAACCTTTCTCGCTACTTTTTCCGCATAATCAACATAATCGTCATCCTTGTCGTAAGCAGCAGCGCCTAAATCCTCGAAAGCATAGCCGTTTTTCTTTAGAAACTGCTTTACCACTTCCTTTAGTTTATACCCGCCGTGGTCGGCGCCGAGGATGATTTTAGTCATATTGTTGCACTATTGTAAAGTTAGGGTGAAATGTTTTAAAAGGGTTGGAATTAAGTGTAGAAGAATATCAAGATTAAACTAAAAGAAATACATTGGTAGTTCTTACTGTAGCTCCCTCATCGCCTTCTCGTACTCTTCCTTGTTGGAGGCTTTGCCGTGCCATTCGACGTTGTTTTTCATGCTCTCGGATACTGGTTAGATGAAACTGCTATCGTCTGAATATGTTTTCTTTGCCGGAAAAAATTATATTGTCTTTTTCTTCTATCTCTGTTATTAGCGCTTCGGCATCTTCTTTTTGGAGAACGTTTTCTTTCCATAACTCTCTGATAACAGCACGGAGATCCATCACATCTGCGCCTGCCGTGCGAGCCTCTTTGACAGCAATTTTGTCGTTTGTCAGCAGCAGCATATTCCTGTATTTTGCTATTGCTATGCATTCTGCCTCAGCTTTCCCTATGCTTCTTTCTGACAGCAGGTCTTCTGTGTAATTTTCTTCTGTTTTATTCGGACTTATCACTTTCACATTCTTCTTTATTTTCTTTATAAATTCCTTGCCACTTTCTGCTTTATCGAGTTCCTCTTCGACTCTTCTTGACACGAACAAGGTGGAGTTTGGAAACAACTTTCGCAATAAATCGAACCTTGCTATTTTTCCGAAAGTGCTTGCGATATTCGTATCCATAACCACATCCATTTATCTCATCTTCTTCATTATTCTGTCAGCGCTTTTCATCATCTTCTTGTCGTGCCCCAGAACTATTTTTATTCCCCTCTCTTTCAGGGCTTCCTTGAAGTCGGGCAGGCTCGTACGGGCTATCTCGGCTGCCCTTCCGATGGAAACCTTTCCGCCTTTGTACATCTCTATGGCTGCTGCCATGAGCATGTTTTTATTTTTTTCCAGCATTTCCCTTATGGCGTCTTTTACAACATCAGATTTGCTGGAATAATACCCTGCATCTATCAGGGCTTCTATTTCGTCCTCCATCAAAGCAGGCAAACTGTAGCTGTTAGGCATCTTATCACCGATAACTATTATCAACAGTTATCTATAAAAAGACATACAAAACTCGCTATCTCCTGCGCCTATTCAATGGGGGCATTCGTTGCTGTCTTCTATACTCAATGACATTATTTTTCCGACAAAAAATGTCATTGGTATATACGAATGACATAACATAATATGTCCGATAACTTATGTCATTCAGTATAGGATGATTATGCTAATTCCCTCATCGCCTTCTCGTACTCTTCCTTGTTTGGCGCCCTGCCGTGCCACTCGTGGTCGTTTTCCATGAACGACACGCCTTTTCCTTTTACGGTATTGGCTATGATGACATGGGGCTTCCCTGTTGTCTTCTCGTCAAGCGCATCCATGATTTCTTTTATGTCATGGCCGTCTATTTCGCTTACTTCCCACCCGAACGCCTTCCATTTTTCAGCCAGCGGCTCCAGGCTTTTTGTTTTTTCCGTTTTCCCCGTCTGCTGAATTCCGTTCCTGTCTATTATCGCCGTGATGTTGTCCAGTTTATAATGACCCGCAGTCATAGCTGCTTCCCAGACCTGGCCTTCGTCCAGCTCTCCATCCCCCAAAAGAACGTAGACATGATAAGTCTTTTTATCCAGCTTTCCTGCCAATGCTATGCCGTTGGCGACGGACAGCCCCTGGCCCAGCGAGCCCGACGAGATTTCCACGCCGGGCGTTTCGTTGGACGGGTGCCCCTGCAACAGGTGGTTTATTTTTCTCAGATTTTTCAGTTCATCCAAACCAAAAAACCCTGCCTCCGCCAGGACAGCGTAGAACGCAGGCGCCCCGTGGCCTTTCGACAAAACAAACCTGTCCCTGTCGGGCCATTCTGGATTTTTCGGGTCGTATCTCATTTTATAAAAATAGAGCGCCGTCAGGATATCCGTTTCTGAGAGCGAGCCGCCAGGATGGCCAGAGCCGGCGTCATAAGTCATCTGTATGACGTGCCGCCTTATTTGTCTTGCCGTTTGTTCCAGTTTTTCCAAATCTTTTTCTGACCTGCTCATAGCGTTCAAATGTCCCCATATCCTTTATGTATTCGTCCGTTAAATATCCGAACGCGGCCTTTTTATTTATCAGTTTCGGCAGGACCGTCCTGTCGAAATCGCATTTGTCTTCAATGAATTTAAATGCAGCAGGCTCGATTGCATAAACAGAGCTCTTTGAGATTTTTAAACCCTTTTTTTCACTCCCCTTTGGAAAAAAACCGGTTACTAGGCCCCCTTTATTTATTTCTACGAGGTCGCTGTCTTCCGGATGGTCCGTTTTGTGCGCCACTATTGTTGCCAGTCCGCTTTTTGTCTTATGGAATCTCAGCAGTCTGCTGATATCCATCTCAATCATTTCGTCCCCGTAGATAACTATAGACGTATTTTTTATAAGCCTTTCAGCGTTTTTTATCGCCCCGCCCGTGCCCAAAGGCTCCTTCTCGAAAACATATGTTATGTTCACGCCAAACTTCTTTCCATTGCCGAAATATTTCTTGATTTTATCGAACAGGTAATGCCCGCATATAACTATATCCCTTATTCCATACTTTTTCAGCAGCATCATCTGGTGCCACAACACAGGTTTTCCGTTTATCGGAATCAGCGGCTTTGGCAGTTTGTCCGTCAGCGGCCTTAGCCTTTCGCCCCGCCCTCCTGCCAGGATTATAGCCTTGATATTTTTATCGGCTTTTTCTTCTGCCGTTATGAATTTTGCCGCCTCGAAGATATCGGCGCATATGTAATCCGGTTTCACGTCATACTTGCCGTCTTCCCCGGCATGGCCGGTTTTTACAAGTATCGTAGTGCATCCGATATTCTTTCCGCATTTTATGTCAACCGTCCTGTCTCCTATCAGGTAAGAGGATGAAAAATCTATGTCAAATTTCTTTTTAGCCTTCAAGAGCATGCCCGTATCAGGCTTTCTGCATCTGCATTTTATCCGGTATTTTCTTGCCCAGTCAGGAATATCCGTTCTCTTTTCCGGATGGTGCGGGCAGTAATAAACAGCATCGATTCGCGCCCCGTCCTTTCTTAATCTCTGCGCTATTTCTTTGTTGATTTTCCTGATATCGCTTTCCCTCTGAATGCCTTTCGCAATCTGCGGCTGGTTTGTGACAACAACAACGACAAAGCCCAGGCCATTGAGCATCTTCACCGCCCTGCCCGCATTTGGAAATATCTTAAGGCGTTTGGTTGTCAGCAAATCTTTGTTTATTACGCCGTCCCGGTCCAGAAAAACAGCCCTTTTCATAAGCATCATCAAGAATTCACTCTTCCCATGTTTTTACGCCGTCAAAATCAAAGGAAAACGGTATGTGAACCGCCCCTTTCTTTTCAAGCGCATCTATAACGCCCTGTTTTTTATGCGGTCTGCAGAGCCAGAAGCCGCAGCCGCCGCCTCCCGCGCCTGAAATCTTGCCGCCGTATGCGCCTGCGTTTATTGCGGCCCCATAAATTTTATCAATGGATTTTGTCGTCGCCCCGCCAAATGTTTTCTTGTATCTCCATACCAAAGACATAACATTACCGAATTCTTCTAAGTCGCCTCTCTCTAGTGCCTCCCTGGACTTCAAACCTAATTCTTTTGTTTTTCGAAACGCTTCCAGCGACCCTGATCTTAACTGCTTGCTTATAGTTGTACCTGCGGTTTTTTTTCTTTCCGCAATGTAGAATAAAGCCAGGTTTTTTTCCAAATACTCGACGATCTTTTTGCTCGCCTTTAACGGGCTGATCTTGACATTCATGCTCCTGTCGAATTCCATGAAATTCAGCCCGCCAAAAACAACCGCATACTGGTCCTGCTTCCCTACGCGATTGTTAAGTTTCTCCGTTTCTAATGTGAAAGCCAGCTCGGCCATCTCCCTTCTTGTCATGCCTAATTTATAGAATCCGTCAAATAATGCGATTACAGCCGCGTATGCGGCAGCTGAAACGCCTAAACCAGAATGGCGTGGCAGGTCGCTTGACAGGGTTATTTCAAACCCCAGTCCGTCTTTATTCAGCTCCTCGGCAACGGATTTGACCAAATCCAGTCTTCCGTTGTATTTTATCGCCGAAGCGTCTGTTATTTCTTTTTCCCTCTTGCCGGAAGACTGCGAAGCTATTACCAGTTTCTTGTTGCCCCTTTCTTTCATCGTCCCGTATACGTATTTTGTTATGGCCCCGCTTGTTACGCAGCCTCCCATAACTTTCGCTATTTCCGGCAAATCCGTCCCTCCGCCGGCAAACGATATTCTTGTGGGAGCTCGGCTGCGCAAAATCATGGTTATCAAATCATTCTATTTTACCAAACTTTTTTCTTAAGCGGTATAAGGAGGTAAGAATATAAGCCGCTTCTAAATGGTGAATTCCAATGTTGTTTACCTGAGCGAATTTTTGAAGATAACTCGTTTCGTCTTACTTCTTCCTGCCATACTTAACTGCTCTGCATTATCTTTCTTATGTTTTCCAGCCGCTCAAGGGTGTGTATGTCAAAAAACCTCTGGCCCGACACAACATTCCCGAGCTGTCTTGCAGAAATCAGTTGCGGGTAAACGTCTTTTTCCAGTGAAAATCTCTGCACGCCAATAGAAAAAACGCTTTTTTTGAAAATGCTGACGCCGGCGTCCAGGTGAGTAAAATACGGTTTCGGCTCCGCGTTATTGTATTCTGTTATTTCCCCGTCTCTGATGCAGACGTTGTTCGGCCTTATGTTTTCGTTGTTGTCATAGACAGTCATCAGCGCGTCTTTCCCGTCCCTCCTGAACTTATCTATCAGGGCATTGTAATCTATTGGAAGATACGTGTCGCCGTTAAGCACCAGAAAAACATCTTCCAGCAGCGGAAACGCATTCTTGATGGCCCCGCCGCTGCCCAGCATGTCGTCCTCGGAATATCTGATGTTTACGCCAGACTGTTTTCCGTTGCCGAAGTGCGATTTTATCTGGCTTCCCAGATGGCCGACAAGGATCACGATATCGTCTATGCCGTGTTTTTTTAGCGATTCTATGTGATACTCGAGAAACGGTTTCCCGTAGACCTTTAGCATGAGCTTGGCGGTTATGTGCGTCAGCGGCCTTAGCCGCGTTCCCAGACCGCCGGCGAGTATGACAGATTGCATAGGAATCAACACGGATTAAGAAATTATACCAGCCCCTTCATGTTCAGCTTCAGGTTCACGTAAGTCTTTATCATGTGGGCAATGGAGTGATGAACGTCTTCGACGCGTTCCATGTTGTTGCTCTCAACGACTATGCATTCCTTCACCACGTCCTTGAGCTTTCCGCCCCCGCAGCCCGTCAACCCGACAGTCATAGCCCCGCACGAATTGGCGTATTCTACGGCGTTTATTACGTTCATTGAGTTTCCGGACCCGCTTATGCCTATGACAACGTCGCCCTTCCCCACAAGGTTCAGTATCTGTTCCCTGAAGACCTGGCTGTAGTCTATGTCGTTTGTCCATGCCGTCAATAAAGGCGTATTGTCCGACAAGCACGCAATTCTGAATCTCTTTTCGCCGGGCGCAACAGGCCATATGGTCCCTTTTGCGAGGTCGCAGACCATGTGCGCAGCCGTCGCAGCCGAGCCGCCGTTCCCCATGATGTACACATAATTCCCTTTCTCGTAAGCTCCCAGAAGAATATCAGCTATCCCCTCGATCTTGTCTATCGGCAGGCTGTCAAAAGCCCCCTTAAGCTTGTCTATATAGTCTTTTGTAAAGACCTTTATGGCATCGCCGCTTTTCACGCTTTTTATCTCAGCCACCGCAGCTTCTTCTATATTCATACTTTTTCATACTCTGCCAACATTTAAATATGTTCTCGTGCAGCATTAGAAATAACACAAATGATATGAATACAGCACGTGGTATCCGATAATATGGGATACGACACGTGTTAAGCGAAGCGACACGTGGGGTATATGGTAGAAAGGGTAACGATAACAATACGTTCTGACGTCCTGAAGAAGATAGACAGGATGGTAAAGGATAACGATGCCCGCAACAGGTCCCACGCAATAGAGAATCTGATTTCAAAAGTGCTGGACGATATCGACACGGCGCTCATTCTTGGCGGCGGGAAAGTACAAAAGCCCATGATACCGGTGCATAGCAAGCCCGTGCTGGAACATCAGATAAATATGCTGAAGAAAAACGGCATAAGGAACATCATAGTTTCTGCTGGTGCCAGCATAAAGGAATATTTTGGAAGCGGAAAGAAGTATGGCATAAACATAACGTACGTCCTTGAGAAAGAGCCATGCGGCACGTCAGGCGCCCTGTACCTTTCAAAAGGGCTTCTTAAATCAACGTTCGCCGTCCTGAACGTCGACACGCTTATGGAGCCCGATATAAAAGAAATGCTGGAATTCCACAGGAATAATAAGTCCATGGTCACGATGCTGCTTGTTACGGCCGACAAAACAGACAATGCTGGAGTAGCAGTCATGCGTGGCAATCACGTGGTGAGTTTTGTTGAAAAGCCCTCAAAATCAAAATCAAAGCTTGTGAATGCCGGCTTTTACATTTTTGAGCCGGCTGTACTCAAGTTAGCCAAAAGAAAAGGCGCGATAGAGGACGTAATATTCCCGAAACTGGCAACGAATAATAAATTATGCGGGTTTCTCCACGACAAGCCGGTATTCGATGTCGGAACACCCGAAGGTTATGGCAAAGCCCAGAAAGAATGGAAGGACGTTTATTGATGGTAACGTTCCGGATTTTACGAAGATGGTTTCAGTCAGTTTGAGCGCACGAAGTAAGCCGTAAAATCCATGAAGCCTATATTGAAGTATTGTCAAAAACGAGGAGCGAAGCGACGAAGCGTTAGGTTTCGGGCGACACCATAAAGCTTATAAATGTTACTAAATAGTAATACTAGTGAGTTTATGAATACAATTCTAGGGAACCATGTCCAAGAAGACTTGAGACAACTTGAAAGAAAATTACCTGGCCGTGGTACAGCAACCTATCAACTTGCTAGACATGTAGCAGATTATATTTGGCCTAGCATATCACCAGAAGATTTTGTTCATGCATACTTCTTAGCGTTGGGAGATTTACAAACTGCCGGGGACAGAAGAAGTACAAAAACCCAGAGACCACCACACGAATTAGTCGGTTGCCCGGCAGAGCTGTACGCTGTTTTAGCACTGGACATACCACAAATAGCAGATGCTATTTTCCCGGAAGATTTTGCTGGAGAAGTAAAAGAAGTTTTTAGGGGTGGCAGATATAAGATACCATACTAATCCCAATGAAATATTTGCCCGAAGCACAATGTCACTTAACTCCATATTATGCGTTATGTTTGACTTCTAACGCGCTGATTCTTGTGTTATGCGAAAAATATGACTTTTATTAACCGCTGTAATAAGTAATTATGCGACTCGTTTCCAGGCTGGAAAAAGACGGCGTTTCACGTCTTATTCTTGACACGCTTGCAATGTCTGTCAGAAAAATAGAGCCGTTTTACGATACGCTGGAAATAAGCTTCGGCGGCAAGAATTCCGTAAGGATAACCGACTCTGCCGTTTTTATTTCCCTCGACAAGTCAAACGACTTTTTGATGGAGAGAGACGAAAAAGCAATAAAGGCCCTCGTTCTCAAGTTGGTCGCGCTCGCCGGAACCAGGAGATTAGCCATAAACGTGCCGTTTCTGGAGGAAATATTGTCGGACAGGGAGCTCATAAAAGACGGCTTCGGAGACGAGCTGTTTTACTACTATTATCTCTCTCTTGCGAACGCCGAAAAAAGCGCCGGCTTTGAAAAATTTCTTGAAATCAGCATCCCGTGGCTGAGCTTTGCCGGCCTGGATGATTCCTATTCGTCCTTTCTGTTTAACCTTTCAAAAATCTTCAATTATCGAAAAGAGTTTGAATCCGTGACAAAGGATTTTTTCGAAAAGGTCAGAAAAATGAAAAAAACAGACGTGCAGGCAGTTGCCAAGGCCTATGTCTCTCTTGTCAGCAAATACAATTCCTCTATAGAGGCTAGTTAACAGGGGGAAGATTAAAATGGGATACGACTGGAAGGAGCAAAAATTATAATATGGCGATCGACTTTCGTGCAGAAGCCAAGAGGCTTCTGACGAATCAAGAAAGCAGGGCTTTCTTTATTTTGCCGGAGCAAAAAGGGGATATGCAGATAACAAAATATAAATGGGACAACTGGGAGCCGCATTTAGTCCTGAAATCGGGCAATGAAACCAGGAAAATCCGTCTTTTCGGCAATCACTCGTTCGTGCTGGGCCAGAAGACATGCACGGGATTCTTTTCCGGCGGCAAAAGTTATGAATGCCCGGGAAAGAGAAAGCTGGACTACGGCCAGCAGTGCAACGAATGCAAAATCCGCGACCTCTTCGCGCTCTGTATGCAGTGCACCGGCGAGAAATGCATAAACGAAAAAAGGCGGGCGGAGTGCGAGAAAGAAAACTACTTTATCTACCTGGCGGCATTCGATTCCCTGCTCAAAGTAGGCATCTCATACGAATACCGCTTTTTAGAGAGGCTTGTCGAGCAGGGCGCGGATTTCGGCGCCAAGATAGGACGCGTAAAAGACGGGCTTGCAGTCCGGGACATAGAACAGAAAATAATGCAGAATCTGGACATAGTAGACCGCGTAAGGGGGGCTGAAAAACACAAGATGCTGTTTTGCAACCCCAACACAGCAGCAGCCAATATTTCCAGGGCAATCGCGGCCCTTAGGAAAGATTTCAGCCAGTATCTCATCAGGCCGGAAATATACGATATGCGTTCTTACTACAGGCTGCACAACGTTTTCCTGAATCCGTCTGCAATGGCGATAAAGGACAACACGGAACTGTCCGGCGAAATCGTGGCAGCAAAAGGCAACATTTTTGTTCTCAGGAAAGGCGGCGAATTTTTCTCGATTAACGCCCATGAGATTATAGGGCGTGAGATTCTGGGCAACGGGCTCTCTATTTAAAAATTGACTGCTTATTGTTATTATAATATGGCAATCGACTCGCGGAGTGTAGCGACCAAAAATTACACGCGAAGACCAAAGGTCTTCGGTGCATCGAAGAACTGTTGACAGTTCTTCGAATGTAAAATGGCGCTCGACTTCGCGCAAAATACAGAGTATTTTGGCGACTCAAGAAGGCTTTGCCTTCTTCGAGTTGCCGGAGCAAAGGGGAGTATGAACGTTTTCAAGCACATAGCCGTTTTTAACGGCATAGGCTACGATTCCAACGTTTTCCTGCTGGACGGGGAAATTCTTGTCGACACGGGTTCCGGTACCAGGTTTCCGATTTTGAAAAAAGGAATAGGGGAAAAATCAGACGCCTCTGAGATAAAAACAATTGTCAATACGCACTGCCACTTTGACCATTGCGGCGGCAACAAGAAATTCCGTTCGTGGCTGGGCGCGGAAATAGCCGCCCACAGGCAGGACAAGCCGTTTATCGAAAGCGGCATCAATACGATGGCAGAGCTGTTCAAGGAAAAGCCGCTGGTATCGACTGTCGACAAGGAACTGAAGAACGGCTCCAGGCTTAAAACGGCAAATTTCTCTTTTGAAGTTATAGCCACTCCGGGCCACACTCCCGGATCCGTATGCCTCTACGAGAACGAGCACAAAATACTTGTTTCAGGCGATACGCTGTTCGAGGACGGCATCGGCCGGGCAGACCTGCCGGGCGGCAGCAACGCGAAGCTTTACAACTCCTTGGAGAAGCTTTCCAGGTACCATATAAATTATCTTCTTCCGGGTCATGGCAATGTAAAAGTCGGCGGCGTGGATTTTCTCATAAAACAGATGCTGTCCGCAATGAACAGGGACCTGAAGATTTAAAAATATTTTCAGTTAATTAGTAAAATGGCACTCGACTCAAGCAAAGACCAAAAGGTCTTTGATGCATCAAAGGCTTCTACAGAAGCCTTTGCTTGAACCGGAGGTTAGGGGAGAATGAAGAAAAAGAAAAAAGAATACACGTTCTTTTGGGAGCAGCCTCTTGAGCAGGCAAAAGAGATAAAGGACCTTTTCAGCGAGCCGTTCGAGTTCAAGTTTACAGTCCCGAGATTCACGTTTCCGGAAATCAGGTTCGAGAAGACAATACCGGTCAATGTCGCAGAAACAGGCACAGAAATAATAATCAAGGCGGAAGTGCCCGGCTACAAAAAGAACGAGATAAGCATCAATGTGACGGAAAACACGATAGAAGTTTCAGCCTTCAGGAAGCAGGAAAAAACAGAAAAAACAAAAGGCGTCTACAGCCAGGAAAAGAGCGCAGGCGCGGTGAAAAGAGCCTTCACTTTACCGGCAAAGGTCGACCCTGCAAAGGCCGAAGCAAAGCTGGAAGAAGGGCTCCTCATTGTTGTTCTCCCAAAACTTTATCCTGACCAGAAAAAAAGAAGGCGGCTGGAGATTAAGTAGGTTGTTATTTCAAAATTCTTGTTACAATGTACCCGACATATGCTATCAGAACTGCCAAAAGTGAAATTACATAGCTAAGTCCGCTTGCAGGATAGAAAATAATTTCGTAGACTATTAATAAAAATAACGATTTAAACTTGATTAATTTTTATTACATTTTATTATTCTTTCTTCTTCGTTTACATCAAATTTAACGTCCAAAAACTTCTCGCATACCCATATGTTTGTCAGCGTATGGGCCGTTATTTTCGATACCTTTACCCTGCTTTCGCCTCTGGCTAAAGCCATGTACGGTATAATCTGGTCGCTCATATGCTCGTCTATCGGCGCATCCGAAGCATGGTTTTCTATTAAATTTGTAATCGCCTCTTGCGCCACTTTCTCGGCGCTCTTCCCTGGTTCGGCTATTGAATTGCTTCCGATAATAGAGTTCTCATACAGTACAAACAAATCCATCCCGCCGCCGGTAGAATGCGCATCGACATACTCCGCTTTTATCTCCGGCACAACCTGAAATTCTTTGAACAGCCTTTCTCTGGAATACTTCTGCATCCTCTCCGCGACCTTAGCCTTTTCCAAATCCTTGCTGGCAACACAAGAACCAAAAACATGCACAGGCTTGCCGCGCTTGACCAGTTCCAGCGGAGCCAGAACAGACGGCAATATTTTCGCTTCGACTTCGCCCCCGCCCTTTGGGTAGAAACCGTGCCTTATCAGTGTCACTTCTCCTTTATACCCCATTTTCTTTAGTATGTCCAGCGTGGCGTTCTGGATATACGATATGCTGGGCGCCCACTTGTTTAATGTTCCTCCAATGATTTTTATGTCCAGTTGCGAAGCGCAATGCATGGCAGGTATCATCAGCGCCTGCAGCACTAGCGCAGCCGAGCCGGCCGTGCCTACGTTTAATGATAGCGACCCGCCTCTTATTTCGTTGGGATAAAATTCTATCGCCGTCGAACCTATTTCATTTCCTTTTACCTGTGCATCGCACAGTTTCGCAACCGCGTTCACCGCGGTTGAGTGCTGCGCCCGCAGTCCCTGATTGCGCCGCTTCGCGCGAATGTTAATTATTTTGCATGGCTTTCCTGTAACAGCCGATAAAGCCACGGCTATCCGTACTATCGAGCCGCCGCCTTCGCCGTAAGAGCCGTCGATTGAGAGCATGAAAGATACATCAGGCGTAACCTTTAAAAGCCAAATCAGTTTTTAATAGTTTTTTGAGAATTCTATTGGATGCCAACTGCTTCCTCACATGCTGTTTACAGACCTCTTAGCCTCCCAGAAAGGGCAAGGGTGGCTGTTAATAGATGGGGTTATTTTATAGTAGACGATGTGCAAGCGCTTCACTTTAATAGATTTCGATGCCCTGTCGATACTTCTGTTGTTCTAACACCTGTCAAAAGAGTAGAAGGCGATACTTGGTATCTATGGGGTCAGTGCAGGAAATGTGACGGGCATTATCCCATTTCCACAGAACCAGAAAAACTTAACATCTAAATGTCAAACCTTAATCTCGTCCCCGTTCTTTGGCGCTATCGCCTGTACGGAAGGGAACGCCTTTTCGATATCACGCGCAAATTCCTTTGTCTTTTCGCCGTGGATGCAGATGACCGTTTCCGGGTTCAGCTTTTTGATTATGTGCATCAGCCCCGGTCGCCCGGCGTGCGCACTAAGCTGGAACTGGTCGAGATGGCAGTGGACGTGGAATTTCTCTTCGGCCGTCTGGAAAATCTTTGTCTCCAATAGGTTTCTCCCGGGCGATTCCTCGACAAGAAAGCCGGTAAACAAAACCTTGCTCTCCGCCCTGTGCTTCATTTCCCGCAGATAATGGATGGCAGGCCCGCCGCCTAGCATGCCGGCCGTTGCGATGATTATCGGATAATGCTGCGCTGCCTTTATCCGCGATTCGTGCCCGTGAACCCAGTGGATCTTTTTTAGTATATTTTTCAGCCTCTTTTTGTCTTTGAGGTGATAGGAGTATTTCGATACTATGTCGCTTGCTTTCTTGGCCATGCCGTCTAGGGCGATTTTATTCGCATACTTCTCCAGTATCAGCAAAACCTCCTGCGCCCTGCCTGCGGCAAAAACCGGCAGCAGCACCTTCTCCTCGTTGGAGAGCGCCTCTTCTACGTGTTGTTTTAATCGTTCCTCTTCCTTTTCTCGTGGCGGATGGTTTTTGTAGGAGTATGTAGACTCTGTGATTAGGACATCAGCTGACTCAGGCAATTTACATCCTGCCAGCAGATTGCTTTCTGTAGTTTGGATGTCTCCTGTGTAGAAAAGCGTCTTTTTGTTTTTAACCAGCGCGCTTGCCGAGCCGGGTATGTGACCGGCATCGTAAAGCATGCAGGAAAATGCTCCGGTCTTGAATTTCTCCCTGTAAGAAACGCGACGTGTCCCCTTTACCATTTTTTTGATGTCATTTTTAACAAAAGGCACATTGTAACCGTTCTTCTTTCCCACCTTTATCGAGTCCTCCAGCAGCATCTTCGACAAATCAAGCGTCACGTCTGTCATGAATGCACGGGGCTTTGTCTTTTCAAACAGTATCGGCAATCCGCCTGAATGGTCCAGATGCGCATGGCTCAGTATAATTGCATCCGTTTTTGCCTTAATCGGGTATTGCGGCGGCTCTGGCTGTATCTTGACGCCGTAGTCAAGCATCACTTTCGTTTTTCCATCGCTGACGAGGAATGCGCTTCTTCCGATTTCGTGGCCGTTCCCGAGTATAGAGATTTGCATATTCTTTATACATTTATGGCGGGTGTTAAAAAAGGTTTAAAACCTTTTGCGGAAGCAGGAAACTATGGTCTACACGCCGGCGGGTAGGAACAAGCAGCAGCAGGCATTGGATTATTCGAGCAAGTTCCAGACTCTTCCAAAATTTCAAGAAAGAATGAACCACACTCTGGGTTTATTGAGGTCGTTTTATGTTCCAGAAGAAGAGGTAATCAGTTTCCACGACTACCTTATAAGAGAGTGCAGAAATCTGATTACCCGGTCAATATTTGAAGTGCCTTATATAGATAAGTCTTATGCAGGCGGAATGGACGCAACACAAGTTTTCATCGAAGTAGGCCAACTGGAAGCAGGAGAAGCACGACTTCCGTTTACTCCAATTCAGAGGGCATATTTGGCTGTATGGGCCAGGGCCGTGTCAGAAAAGTTGTCAGATATTGCTAACCGTTACAATATGCCGGAATTATCGCCTGCATTTGAAAGATTCCTTCAGGGGGTTTTGAATCCTCCTCAGGCGCCAGCAAAACCTAAACTTACCGAGCGTTTGATAGGGATGTTTTCAGCCAAGCTGGCGTCGTATGCGATACCTGAGCAGGGAATTACCAGATATACAGGCATGTTCCAGCTGTATCTTGGCAAATTAAAAGAGATGCGCCCTCAGGCAGAAGTAAGCGCTTTAGAAGACATGAGCCCGGAAGAGTTGCAGGCATTGGGCACAGAAACAGGAAGATGGTTTCTTGACGCTGCGCTTTACGGCGATACACAACTTACAGAGAGGGCAAGACAGGAATTCCTTGCCAAAAAGGAAGCGCCAAAGCAAGAAGATCCAAGGTCTCCTTTCCAAAAGCAGATGGACGATTTGTTTGGCGCCAGATAAACCTGCCCATCAGCCTTATAAACATTGTTCTCCCAATAAAATAAAAATAAACAAAGTGATCGTGATGAGCAGCCGATATCGTTCAGTCAGCAAGCCACAGAAGGCCTGGGACTGCTTTTACTCAGGGCGCTCAACAAAAACCAGATTCTTATTCTGAAGGAAATTTCAAAAAGTAATGGAGAAAGTATAACCAACGTTCTCAATGGAATAAGTAAGGACAATAAGATAGCAATTTCTACTCTTAAATTAAATGCCAGAATTCTTAGGAATCTAGGGTTAATCAGGTTTGGCACTAATTCCCATTTCCATTTAACGGAGTTAACAAAACTAGGTCAAAATATTCTTTCCATACTTACTTCTCGGAGTAGCCTAACTGGCAAGGCAGCAGTCTGTAAAACTGTGAATCTCGGTTCGAGTCCGGGCTCTGAGACTCAAGGTGAATAAATATGAAGAGTGATAGGCCCTATGGAGAAGTTCGTGCCGTGCAACGATTGCCATGGGCCTTACAAGGAGGCATGCGACCTTCAGTGCCCAAGGTTATATGAAGGACAAAGAAAATCACAACTGATAGAAACAGAACAAGCAGGTAAAGAATATCGAATGCCAAGACCTTATGAGCACTAGCATCTTTTATTTTTTCTTTTTTATCTAAGAAGACATTGTAAATGTCTTCTGGATCCATCTTCCAACAAACCACCGACTAAAGTCGATGGTATATAAGAAAGATGTGATATATAGTAAAAACAAAGTGATATCATGGACGTAGAAACAAGGCTCCAATTAATAAAATCAGTTGGAGAAGAAGTGATAACAGAACAGGAATTGAGAGAACTTCTGGAAACGAAGGACCATCCTGTCGCCTATGACGGCTTCGAGCCGTCGGGACTTTCTCATCTGCCGTTTGGAGTATTCCGCCCGCTGCTTTTGCAAGACTTAGTCAAGGCAGGCATTCACTTCAAGCTTTACATAGCCGACTGGTTCGGATGGCTGAACAACAAGATGGGCGGCGACCTGGATAAAATAAAGAAGGTCGGCGACTATTTTATTGAGGTCTGGAAAGCCGCCGGCGTTCGTAATGTTGAGTTTGTCTGGGCGTCTGACATAATGTCAGACCGCGAATACTGGAAGAAGGTCATACTGATTGCTAAAAACACAACGGTCAATCGTGCCAACCGGATGCTTACCATCATGGGCCGCACGCAGGGAGAACTCCAGGAAACAGCCCAATACTTCTATCCGATGATGCAGACAGCGGATATTTTTGCCCTGAGCGCGGATATATGTCAATTAGGGTTGGACCAGCGCCGGGCGAACATGCTCGCCCGGGAAGTCGGGCCAAAGCTCGGCTGGTGGAAGCCTGTTGTCGTGTCACATCACATGCTGATGGGGTTGGAGGGCGTGAAGCAGCCGGAAGGATTCGAGGAAAACAGGAAGATGGACGTGGAAATCTCGTCAAAAATGAGCAAGAGCAGACCACAAACAGCAGTCTTTGTCCACGACAGCAGGGAAGAAATAAAGAAAAAAGTAATGGGTGCGTTCTGCCAGCCGAAACAAACAGATAACAGCCCCATGCTTGAATATTCAAAACACCTCATATTCAGACGCTTCGGTAAAATGAAAATAGAAAGGACGCAAAAATTCGGCGGCGACATAGAGTTCAACAGTTACGAAGAGCTGGAAAAGGCGTTTAGGGACGGCAGCGTCCATCCGTTGGATTTGAAGAACGCTGTCGCAGAAAATCTGGATGCGATGATAAAGCCGGTAAGGGAACATTTCGAGCGCGGCAATGCCAAAGAGCTTTACGAATTTGTGAAGAGGCAGGAAGTGACGAGATAAAGCTTACAAGGATTTTGAAGATATTTAGAATATGGGGAAAACGGCGAAAATATCCTACTCGACATGCACAAGCCTTGCCCTGCTGCGAAAAATTACATGCGCCTGTTCAGAGTAATAATTACCCTCTACATCATCATACGGAAACGCATCATAGTTTATAGGAGCCAAATGCCCTGCTTGGGATAATCTGCCCATAGGCAAACCCATAGATCTATGGACAACTATGTAATCAACCGGAGAACTTTTTCCAAAACCGAAAATGTCCGGTTCTTCTAAGCTATAGCCAGCCAACACAAAATCACCGGCGAGCTGCAATAATCTGAAATTGGGCATGTATCAAATCTGTAGCAACAAACTATTTATTGATTGAAAAACCAGAAATACCCCCTGTTTATTTTTCCATTCTTTATGATAACCCCGTCTTTTTCCAGTAGTTTTATTTTGGACCTTCTTCCACCTTTTCCGCTATAATTTCCAACTTCACCAGAGCTTAAAACAACTTTGTAGCACGGATATTTTTCAGGCTCCTTGTTGCATGCCATTATTCTTCCTACAGCACGCGGCGATGAATTTGTCATGCCAGCAAGTATGCCGTATGTGGTTACTTTCCCTCTTGGTATCTTCTTCAGAAGAAGCAGGGACTCATGCATATTTAAAAGTTACTGTGAGCTTATTAAAATGGCTTTATATTCGCCAGATATTTTCCGCGATTTTGTTTCAGAAGCTGCTTTAGCCCGCGCGATGAGGGAACGTGGATCAACCCCTTTAGGAACGTACCTTGTTCGGAGAGGTGACTTGACTCCGGGTACATTAGCTACAGTTCTGGCATATCATAATAAAATATTTGTCGTCAATCCCGATGAGAGGCAACCTGAGAAAGGCGCACTGCAGCGTCTACCAAAAGAAAAAGCCGCTGAAAGAAGAGTGCTGCCCTACGCTCTTCAGAATGGGAATAGGTTAGTTGTAGTCATAGGGGCAGACCAAGTAGAAGAGGGGCGTCATTTAGATTTTAAAAAAGAGCTGGAAGCCGAGACGGGAATGCGCGTTGCTCCAGCTGTGAATCTTGGCGGAGCATTAAGCCGAGCGTATGTAGAACACGCGTATGATGCTCTAAAGACTGAATAGGCCTAGTTCTAAGAGTTTTCAATTAAGAGTGCAGACCTTGCGATTTAAATCCGCTTCCATAAACTAAATATGAATGAAATACGTTTTAATCATTTTATTTGCAATTTTGATAGCAGGTTGCGTAACTAACGGTGATGCTATGACTGTCAAGAAAGGCGACCACGTTTTCGTGAACTATACAGGCACGCTTGAAAATGGAACCAAATTTGATTCTTCAGAAGGCAGAGAACCGTTGGAATTCGACGTGGGCGCCGGCCAGATGATAAAAGGATTTGACGCCGCGGTTGTCGGCATGAAAACCGGCGAGGAGAAGACTGTAAAAATAAAAGCGGCAGATGCCTATGGTGAAGCAGACCCGAGAAACGTCATAGATGTACCGAAAAGTAACGTGCCACCCGGCGTCAAAGCAGGTGACACGCTCTACTCTCAGGGGCAGCCTGTTAAGGTAGTCGGCGTTACTAACAATACTGTTAAACTTGATGCCAACCATCCGTTGGCCGGCAAGGACCTGACGTTCAAAATAAAGCTCGTGAAGATAGGGAAGTGATAATGTGCTGGACATAAGGCTCGTGCGCGAAAATCCGAAGATTATAGAAGCTGATTTGAAAAAGCGTTTCCAGGAAGACAAGTTGAAGTTGTTGAAGGAGTTAATAGACAAAGATAAAGAAAGGCGTGAACTGATACAACAGGTAGAAAGCCTAAAGCATCAGCGCAACATCCTTACAAAAGCAATAGCAGGACTGAAAGCCGGGAAAAAGCCGGCGGCGAAAAAGCTCGCTGAAGTGAAAAAAGTCCCGGAAAAGATAAGGTCATTGGACGAAAAGCTGGCAAAGCTTAACGATGAATGCAGCAACGCATTGATGCGGCTGCCTAATCTGCTGCATGATTCTGTGCCTGCCGGCAAGTCTGAGGACGATAACAGGGAAATTTCCAAATACGGAGATACACCTGATTTTTCTTTCGAGCCAAAAGACCATATAGACCTCGCCGTCGCGCTTAATTGCATTGACGTCGAGCGCGCCGCCAAAATATCCGGCGCGCGATTCTATTTTTTGAAAAACCAGCTGGCCTTGCTTGACATGGCCTTGATGAGATGCGCCGTCGACTTCCTTGTAAAAAGAAATTTTTCATTTTCCATTCCGCCGTATCTTATGAGAAGAAAGCCGTACGAAGGGGTCGTTGACTTGAATGATTTCGAAGGGGTGCTTTACAAGATAGAAGGCGAGGACCTTTATCTGATTGCAACCAGCGAGCACCCACTCACGGCGCAGCACATGGACGAGACGCTTTCAAAATTGCCGATAAAGTATGCGGGTCTTTCAACTAATTTCAGAAAAGAAGCCGGCGCGCACGGCAAAGACACGAAAGGCATATTCAGGGTCCACCAGTTCAACAAAGTCGAGCAGATAGTCATATGCCGCCCTGAAGAAAGCTGGTCATTCCACGAACAGCTGATAAAAAACGCCGAAGAATTTTTGCAGTCGTTGGAGTTGCCTTTCAGAAAAATGCTGATGTGTTCCGTCGAGACCGGCTCTGTAGCTTCGAAAAAATACGACCTGGAAGCGTGGATGCCTGCCCAGAAACGTTTCAGAGAAGTCGTCTCCTGCAGCAACTGCACGGACTATCAGGCCAGGCGGCTGAACATAAAATACCGCGAAAAAGACGGCGAAGCGCCCAAAGGATTTGTCCATACTCTTAACTCTACGCTCGTTACAGACCGTGTCCTTGTCGCCATACTGGAAAACAACCAGCAACGGGATGGCTCGATAACCATCCCGAAAGCACTGCAGCCGTATTGCGGTTTTGCAGAGATAAAAAAGACTAACCTTTAAATATTTCTTCTTATATTATAACCTGAAAGCAGGTTTTGTTGAATATTTACAATTTAGTTGAACGACTAGAAACAAACCGACGCAACCCAAAAAGACGCACAACTGTGCGTCAGTCTTCGTTGCGTCAAACAACGACGTGAACATACATGGGTTATACATTAATTCTATGCGAGAAACCAACCGCCTCTAAGGCCGTTGCCGAAGCCCTGGCAGACGGAAAGCCAACAAAGAAAGGCGAGGAGAACAGCCGCGCAACATGGTACGAGTTTAGCAGAGACGGGCAAAGGTTTGTCGTCGCCCCTGCCGTCGGTCATTTGTTTACATTAAAACAAACAGACAAGGGCTGGGCTTACCCCGCATTCAATGTCGACTGGATTCCTTCTTACAAGGCCAATAAATTTGCAGCTTTCTCAGAGCCTTATTTCAGGAATATAGAAAATCTTGCAAAGGACGCGAAAGACGTTATCGTTGCGACAGACTACGACGACGAGGGCGAGGTCATCGCCTTCAACATCCTCCGTTTTCTTTTAGGCCGGAAAGACGCCTTGCGGATGCGCTTCTCCACAATGACAAAGGAAGAGCTTATCGGAAGCTACGAGCATGCCATGAAGCACCTTAACAAGAATCTGATAGAATCAGGACTTGCGCGCCATTATCTGGACTATTACTGGGGCATTTCCCTTAGCCGGGCGTTGACCAATGCCATCAAAGTCGCCAATAAGCGTTTCAGGATACTTTCAACAGGAAGAGTTCAAGGGCCAACACTACACCTCTTAGCAAAGCACGAGAAGAAGATCAAGGCATTCAAATCCAAGCCGTTCTGGGAGATAGAGCTTGACGTCCAGGTCGGCAAACAGGTTATGAAAGCCCGGCACGCAAAAGACAAGTTCTGGAGCAAAGACGAAGCCGAAAGCGTATTGTCAAAAGTGAAGAACAAGGACGCCGTCATAAGGAACGTAAAGAAAAAGATCATGACGCAGAAGCCGCCGAAACCGTACAACACCACGTCGCTTTTGGCCGATATTTACCGCTACTTCGGTTATTCGCCCCAGCAGGGCATGGCCATAGCCGAAGCGTTGTATCAGGCCGCCTTAATCTCGTATCCAAGAACATCTTCGGAGAAGCTTCCTCCGGACATCAATTACAAGAAAATAATCTCAGCCCTCCGCAACCAGAAAAGTTATGAAAAAGATGCCGTGTCCTTGCTTTCAGGCATGCTCAAGCCGGAAGAAGGTGCCAGGACAGACGCCGCCCACCCGGCTATTTATCCGACAGGCGAATACAAAAGGATGGGCGATAAGCAGCAGAAGGTTTACGACCTTGTCGTCCGCCGTTTCCTCGCCTGTTTCGGCGCTCCTGCGAAGCGGGAAAGCCAGCGCATAGAGCTGGATGTTGCCGGCGAGATATTCTTTTTTCACGGCACCAAAACCATAGAAGCCGGCTGGACCGCATTGTACGGCAAATACGCCCAGCGCGAGGAAATTCTGCTGCCGAAAATATCCGCCGCCGACAGGTTTGATGTCAAAAAATCCGAAGCCCTGTCAAAAGAGACCCAGCCCCCGCCACGATTTTCGCAGGGTTCTGTGCTAAAGGAAATGGAGCAAAAATCTTTAGGAACCAAAAGTACTAGGTCACAAATCCTCCAGATACTTTACAACCGTGGCTACATCATAGGCAAAAGCATCGAAGTGACAGAGCTTGGTTCTCAATTGGTCGATATACTGGAAAAGAATGTTCCCGATGTCGTCTCCGAACGTTTGACAAGCCATTTTGAAGAGCTCACAGACAGCATAGAAACGGGAAAGGTTGACAGGGAAACGGTAATGGCAGAAGCGCGTGACCAGCTGGTAAAGACATGCGACGAGTTCAGAAAAAAAGAGAAAAAGATAGGCGAAGAACTGACCAAGGCCGTCATAGCAACCCAGGACAAGCAGTCCATATTAGGCACCTGCATCAAATGCAGCGGCACGCTCAAGGTCCACAAGATGTGGCGGACAGGAAAAAGATTTGTAGGATGCAGCGGCTACAAGAAAGGTTGCCGGGTCGGATTTCCGCTTCCGAGGGAAGGCGTCATAATGTCTACCGAAAAGATATGCGAGGAATGCAAGACGCCTATAATCCAGGTTTTCCGCCAAGCCGCAAGACCGTTTCGTATGTGTTTGGACATAACGTGCCCGACGAAAAAGGACTGGCTGGACAAGAGCAAGCTTGCTAAAGCGAAACAGGAAAGCCGGGCTGCCACCAAACTAGCCGAGCAGCTCAAGTGCGACTGCGGAAAATCATTCAAGTCTAAAAGGGCATTAACCCTTCATAAGAAAACACACAAGACGTCAGAGTAGGTGTTCGTGTGAAAGGCATACTGTTGATACTAGGAATAACGTTTGTGGTGTTTGTTTCAGCCTGTGTCTCCCCTCCTACACAACCAACCAAAACAGACTCTTCCTTTACTTACAAAAACGTCGCCATAAAATGGCTCGGTCACGCCGGCTTTGAAATCAGCGGCCCGGAAAAAATCTATGTCGACCCTTTTAAAATCAACAAGTCCGGCACGGCAGATTTCATTTTATTGACCCACGAGCATTTCGACCACTGCGACCCTGAAAGCGTCAGGAAACTCCAGGGAAAGAATACGGAAATATTTGGCACGCTCAACTGCGTAAAGCAGTTCACAGGAAGGATAAATACGCTGCGCCCCGGAGAAGAGGCGCGCTATCCGGACGGCATCACAATCACGTCAGTCAGCGCCTATAACCTGAATAGCTCATACCATCCGAAGAATTTCGGCCGCGGATTTCTTGTAACTGTGGGCAACGTAACTGTCTACCACGCCGGCGACACGGACTTCATACCTGAGATGGAAAACATAACAGCAGACATCGCCCTGCTGCCTATAGGCGGCTTGTACACGATGGACGTCGAAGAAGCCGCAGCAGTCGCTAGAACAATAAAGCCGAAGATAGTCGTGCCCATGCACTACAACTCCGACGCCTTCGGCATAACGAACATAAGCGCCGACCCTGAAAAACTGAAAGAGCTTCTTAATGGAACTGGCATAGAAGTGAAGATACTCAAATATTAGGGATTCTATTAACTTGGCATATAAGTCTTATTTCTCGTATAGACCAGCAAACATGAACATGAAACCAAGCCCTATGAAAATTATTCGCAGGGGATTATAAACAGATATGGTTTCTTGAAGGGGCAGTAAAGTCGTATAACCCCAGAAGAGTGCCCCTAAGACAAAGGAAAGAACCGAAAAAGAATACCATTGTTTTTTATTCATTTTCTTCCCTCTTTCAGCCCCTCAGGATACAACTGATGCCCGTTGGTCTTCAAAATTTATATCCTAGGTAACCTTATTAACCTTTCCTTATTATTATTAAAGATTCCGATGTGGGACAGGAAACATCTGCTGGATATTGAGGCTTTTTCTCGTACGGATATAGAAAACCTGATAGCACTTGCCAAAAGGCTCGAGCCGTTTTCAGGTATTGACAAGTCGAAAAAATTTAAGCCGCTCGGTTTGTGCAGCGGCCAGATCATGACGCTCTGGTTCGAGCCCGGCAAGGAAAACAGCACCCGGACCTTCGGCAGCTTTCCGGCTGCAATGATGCGCCTCGGCGGCAACTGCAAGGTATTCGACGAAGCAACCTCTTCCATGACAAAAGGCGAAAGCCTTGAGGATACGACGCGCATATTGAGCGGCCACTCTGACGTTATTGTGGACAGGCATCATGACGCAGACCACGTCTATACGGTCGCGTCAGCGTCTTCAGTGCCAGTCATCAACGCCGGCAACGGCTCGGCCCAGCATCCAACACAAACGCTGCTTGACATTTATACAATGGTCAAGAAATTCGGCCGCATAGAAGGCCTGAAAGTTGCGGTGGTCGGCGACTTGAAGTACGGTCGTACAGTCCATTCTCTGGTAAAGGGACTGGAAAAGTTCGGCGTGCACGCGACAGGCATCTGTCCGCAGGGACTGGAAATGCCCGGGGAATTCAGGACAGCCGGATACGAGGAAAGGATTATAGACATGAACGATATAGGCCGGGCGTTAAGCGAATTGAAGCCCGATGTGGTTTACGCAACCCGTATTCAGGCAGAGCGGTTTTCTGGCAATTCCGGAACATATGATTACATCATAGACAAAGCCGTTTTGTCCGGTCTCCCTAAAAATGCAGTCATAATGCACCCGCTGCCTCGGATTTCAGAGCTGAGCAGGGAAATCGACGCCGACGAGCGAAGCATCTATTTTCATCAGGCGGATAACGGCGTTCCTGTCAGGATGGCGATATTGTGTCTCTTGTTAGACCACGAATTTGAATAGGTTTTCTGTTACGAAAATAATATATTTTTCATAAGGGAAATGAGAGAACTTGAGAGAGAAACCGTAGGTTTCTTCTCTAGTGCGTCAGCACGTTTATCAGAACAAAAGCCGCCAAAGCGATGGAGCTTAAGAACAAGCCGATTGTTATGCTTCCGAGAACAACGCTGAGAAACACCAGCGAGAAAACGAAAACCATGAGCGTTATCCCTATCGTCTCTTCGAACGCCAGCACTGTCGTCACCAGAGACAGAATAATCAGGCCCGCCGAAACGCTAAGGACAACGTCTGCTATAAACTGGTTGAAAATGCTTATCAGGAGAATAAGAAAGATAAGTTCAATTCCGAGAACAGTCAGCTTTGGGACGGCTTCTTCGCCCATATGTAATTATATTAAAGGCAAAGATTTAAACAGAATGCCAATCAAGACAGCAGCGGACAAAATAAGGGCTATATAGCTGAAGACGATGAACGCGTTTTGGTCTATCATAGAAAAGTTCATCTATTGTTGCTGATGAAGTGGCTAATAATCCCGTACATACTTATTCATGAATAATTTAAAGAATGCTTACCAGCCCTTTCTCCACCATTATGAGGATTATGATAAGCTTCAGCGCCCCTGGCACGGCAAGCGCAGTAGCTATGAGAAATACCGACGCCAAATCCGTGACCCCGTCTATTATGGACAGCGCGTCCCTGTAAAAGAAATTCATGATGCCCGATATCAGGAGCGTGCCAAGAATCACGGACTCCAGAATAAACGGCAGGTCGTAAGAGCCGGTAAGTATGACGTAAGCCGCTATTAAGTCAATAACCCCGAGAAATTTTATGATAAGCCATCCGACCATACAAAACCCTGGATAAATTATCCAGAAAATGCTTAAGAAACTAACGAAGCAGCTGTATGGAAGCGTTGAGCGCGGCAAACTCCGCGGTTCGTTCGTCCTTCGCCGAGCCGATTAGAAGAACGTCCCCTTTCCGGTAATCGAAAACATTGTTCAGTTCTTTCGGGACCTTCCATTTAACGCCGGCCATGCGCAAACGCTCATTGTAGATGAGCGTTGTCAGTCCGTCCGCGCCCATGAGTATCGCCTGGTCCCGCTGTTCAAGGCCGTGCCTTATCTTTATCGCCTTGCCCCTGGCAAGATACGCTATATTGTATTTGGACAGCGTCAGCCCGGTTTCTATTTTTTTCGGGCCTGAAATATTTTTTTTCAGGTAAGCAAGCAGTTTTCTTCCCCTCTTTGTAAGTATGTGCCCCCTTGTCGTCGGCTTCACAACTTTATTCCTCTCCAGGTTGTTGAGCAGCGTTCGTGCCGGCGCCTCGTTCATCCCCAGCTTTTCCATCAGCCTTTCCCTTCCCGTGTTTGTTTCGCCTATCAGCAAAACAGCCCTCACCACATGCGCCAGCGCATAATTCGCCCTTATGTCTATTGTTTTTTCAAGAATTTTTATCATACGACCACCATCTAAGTCAAAAGGATGCTGCTTGCTTCAGTAAGCAGATGAATTACCAAAGGGATATGCAATTTGTGTATAGACATTTTTTAAAGCGCATATCCAATTATGGTCATAAAGCTGTCTAGTGTATAGCAGCATGTATTCACCTTACTAGAATAATCCCAGCCTTACTTCCTTAAGCTTCGCTTCCGTTATCTCAAATTCTATGGATTTCCCTTCGGCTATCGACCTGTGCTTCCTCACTATGGCCACCCTGCTTCCGGGCTTGTCCAGCTTTTTCAGTTCTATCAGCGCCTTCGACCAGTATTTTGCGATAGCCCGGGACGTTAGCTCTACCTGCTCGTCCTTCCCAAAACCGTAAACCTGGTTCGTTACCAGCACCGGTATTTTGTACTTTCGGCATATCATTGAGAGTATCGAGTACTGCGTGGCCAGCTGCTTGTTTATCAGCTGGAAATTCTCGTTGTCAAGCTCAAGACGGTACAGCGCGACAAGGGAATCAATGACTATAAGCCCGGCGTCCTCTTTTTTCACGACGGCTTCCAGCTTCTGCACCAGCGCATGCTGCTCCTTCCACGCATGCGGCTCCATGAAGATTATGTTTTTTAAATGATTTTCGTTTCCGCCCAGCTGCTTGAACCTGTCAAGAGAAAACGACCCTTCCGTATCTATATAGACGGTCTTCCTCTCCTCGGCGCACACGATGGTCGCGCACAGGGCGATATTAGTTTTCCCGCACCCAGCCGGCCCGTATACGTTTGTTATGGCATCCGTCTCAATGCCGCCGCTAAGAAGCTTGTCTAATGGCGTGTTAGTCATCAGCCGCATGATAGAAATTTGCAGAGAAAGAATTAAAGGTTGACAGCGCCAACCGATAATAGACAGTAGAAAAAACCAACCGTAGAATAGACAGAACGCCCCCCCCCCCCGTTCTGTCGAGAATTCGGTTGGAATTCGACTCCGTCTATTTCTCGGTTGGTGATGTAAATGCTTAACAAAGATTTGTCTATTTTTATTTTATTATTTTTAATAGGCTGGATATTCAGAACAGAACCTCTTGCTTCATTTCTACTTATTCTTGTTGTTTTTCTGCTTGTTTATCAGAAATAGAGATATCAACGCATTGTATTTGATAATTTCTTTCCCACACTTTTATAGCTTCGTTTACTCTAAGACACAATTTGTGATATCCAATCTCAGCTGAGGAATTCACATAAATGATAGCAGAAAAATAATTCCAATCATAAGAGTTAATAGATACGGGATTATCTCTCGATTGCCCATTATAACTGAGATTTATTTCAAGTCCGTAAATATCTGTCAAATCGTATTGTGTTAGTAATGGAACTTCGTATTTATTTTGAACTTTAAAATCAATAACGTCTGTTCGCCCTTTAATTAAATTTATTGTTTCGTTTGTTGTCCAAAGATTATAGGATGATATATGACCTAATATATTGTTTCCAGAAAGTGTATGCTCTAATTGAGAAGTGGGATATGTTGCAAAATCCACATATGGTCTGATAAAAAATGCGAAAATTGGTAGAATCAACCAGATAATTTTAATTGCTAACCACATATTTGGATGATTTTTCTTGAATCTTTCCCAAGAAGCTGATATATTCATCGTCCATCATCTCTGGACGATGTATACTTCACCAGTCTTAGCATCCAATATAACGCCATTGACATCCTTCAGAATTGCTGTAACTAAATGGAACCCAACACACTTTTCGTTTGTACCTTGAGGCATAATATCTATAGTTATTGGCATCAAATTCTTGCTATCTACTGTAAATCTATTTTCTGAAGAGGATGTTAAACAGTTTGGTTTTTGGAATTGTAACTCTACTTTCCCAGAAAAAGTAATTTGCAAAGGGTTTGAAATTACTAGTCCTACGGTTGCTTTTTCGTTGGAATTTAGACGTACAAATTCATTTTGAACATTGATAGTTTGAATATATGGTTTATCTGGAGGTGGTGTGGGTATTGATGTGCATCCAGAAATAAATACAATTAAAAATAATAGTAAAAGAATTTTATATTTGCTTTTCATTTCCTTTTCAACCACTCTTCTATTAGATTTTCGACTTGCGAAGAATAATAAATATTCTCGTCAATGCATTTCTTTCTAAAAGCAGTCCATTTGTCCTCGTCTACGGTCAAAGAAATTTTGATTTTGTTGCTCATATAATCCCTCTTTTTCTGAGTTCAACCAGCAAAGCAGCTACCAGAATAAGACTAATACCAGCGATGAACATACCAACATAGTTTATGTCAGGCATCCTTACCGTTTTCTATATGTATATATGTCTTTAAATACTTATAGTTAGATATATGTATAGAAAGGTAGAAGTCTATAAGGTGTCATAAATGCAAAATCAAGAAACAGAGTTAAGGCAAATTCGTGGTCTTGCCATGATTAGCAAGGGCGATAATCCGATAGTATTAGGCAACAATCTTTATCTCGTTCCTTCACAATCAAGCGACAACAAGTATACTGTTAATGGTAATGGTTTGTGGTCTTGCGAATGCATGGACTACAAAAACAGAAAGCAAGACTGTAAACACATTCATGCTGTCCGCATCTGGTTGGCTTTGCGTGACAAGATAAAGAATTCCGATACTTTCCAGATAAAAGAAAGCATCTTTGAAAAACCAACTTGTGCATTTTGTCATTCTTTCAGCATAATGAAGCACGGAAAGAGAAAATGCGAAAACATGGTTAAGCAAAGGCATCTTTGCAAAGATTGTAAGAAGACTTTCATAGAAGACAAATATTTCAAGAAGTTCAAAGGCGATGCAAAGATAATAACGCTTGTCATGGATTTGTATTTCAAGGGTTTGAGTCTGCGAAAGATACAGAACCATCTTTTACAATTCTATGATTTCAAGGTAAATCACGAAACCATAAGGAATTGGATACTGAGATTCACAAGCAAGATAGCCGAATATGTAGATAATCTGCAACCTAATCTTTCAACAGTTTGGCACGCCGATGAGATGGCTATCAAATCAAAAGGTAAGCAAGTTTGGGTTTGGAACGTGCTTGATGAAAGCACAAGATTCCTTATAGCCAATAACGTGACTGATGGGCGTAACATCAAAGAAGCACGACAAGTTTTCAAGAAGGCGAAAGAAAACGTAAGTGCGATACCGATAGAGATTATAACTGATGGTTTGCCTTCTTACAGCAAAGCAATAAGAAAAGAGTTCAAATCATCAAAACAAATAGGCGGTACATTACCTGTTAAGCATACCCAATACGAAAGCATCCGTGAAAATCCGCATAACAACAAGATAGAAAGGTATCATGGAACTGCAAGAGAAAAAGATAAGTTAATGCGTGGTTGGAAAGGCAATAACAATTCACAGAAACTTCTTGATGGTTATCGTGCTTACTACAACTTTGTGCGACCTCATCAGGCACTTGACGGTTTAACGCCTTCGGAAGCTTCTGGAATAAAAATACAGAACAGAAATAAGTGGCTAGGACTAATCAAGACTTCTATGGATAGTACGATAGAAAAGAAGCCGATAAAGAAAGTTATTGGGTATGAGATAAAGGTCTTTGACAAAGAAGGCAAACCTATAAATAAGAAAAATATCAAGACATTCTTTACTGATAGAAAGAAAGCAGAAGAGTTTGTGGAATTTTATAATCAAGTGTATTCAGAATTACAATTTATCATAACAATAATATATAAGTAAGAACTATCTACCTTTTTTTAATTTTAGTCTATAATTAAGATAATTCTCATCTTGAAATATCATGAAAATTAAAATAATCAACACAGTAAAAACAAATAGACCAACGGTAACATAAATACCATATTCTGGAAGAAAAATAAAAATAGAAATAAAGGAAAGCGCAGCTAAAATAAGTTTAGCACTACCTTTTATAGAAAGGCCTCTAAACTTAAGTTCGTTCTGATTTGATTCTGTTTTTGTATCGTTCATTAAAACCACTAATATGAATAAATGATGCAAACAATATAATTAATCCAAACCACAAATAAATATGTGCATTCAATAATAAGCCAGCCAACACCAACACTATTGAAGTACTTGTAAATAATGAGGTTAATATTATATCATTTTGGTATTTTATACTTTTAATCTGCTTTTCCAAATGTTTTTCTAAGACTTTTTCTACCATTTCGGTTGAAACATTAATTCTATATGCAACTTTAGTTTGTTCAGCAACACCTTCAAGTTCAACTTGTGGTATTTGCTCAATAGTTTCTAGTTCTTCCATAGAAATCATTTACTCAGAAAATGTTCTAACCAAATACTTCTGTTAGTTGTAATAACAGCCTTCTTTCTATCGGCATGTTCTTTTGACGGATGTTCTATTCGTATAAATTCTAATATTGGTAATTGAATAATTAAAGTACCTTCTTTCTTATCTTTGCTTAAATCAATTGTGGGAGGTTCGGGAAGTTTTCTAATTATGTTAAATTGGATGAGACTAGGTATGACATCATGTATATCTGGATATTTTTTTATAAATTTATCTTTTAATTCTTTCAAGACAGCATCGTCAACAAAATCTGTTACAGCTAGACCTTCTGTGATAACTTGCGTCTGTGATACATCACTAATTTTATCTGATATTGTAGTCATAAGTAATTATAATAAAGCAATGTTTAAAAATAGCTTAACTTTACAAGATTATAGTCATCCAAACAACCTATTTTAGACACTCGCAATTTTCAACCTTTAAATAGACAGAACGCCCCCCCCCCGTTCTTTAAATATAGTTAGTGTCGCCCGTAACCCTAACCTTTAAATAATTTATTGTAGCAAGAAAAATAATGACAATAGTAATCAGGCGTCGTATGGAACGGACAATCATAGTCAGGTTCCACACGAACCAGGATAATTTTGATTCAGATTACGAGCGCAGCAAGTTTTTCCGCAGCCTTCACGGGTGGAAGCAGACCGTGCCCAAGGAGAACAAAAGGTACCTATACCACCGTAACGGACTTCTGGACGAGGTCCCGCACGTGAAGATAGCGGATTCCGTCTTCGCCGTAGCCGCAGAGCACATGCGCCGCGTCGAGCAGTTTTTCGACCAGTGGGACGAGAAAGTCGAGTATGATATCATAGAGGCAATGATGGAGTTCAGGAAACTTGCAAATAGCTTAAATACAAGGAATGGCGATAAGTAAGTATTATTATAGCAAGGGAGCGGAGCGACCAAGCATTATAAAATGGCAATCGACTTTTTGCCGGAGCAAAAAGGGGATATGGAAGAAGATCTTAAACTGAAGGTCGGCGAACTTACCGAAAGGGGCGACTTTGGCCGCGGCATAATCAGGATATCCGCAAAAGACATGAAGCGGCTGAGCATAACTGAAGGCGACATCGTCGAGATGGAGGGCAAGCGCAAGACGGCCGCTATAGCCGTCCGTGCTTATCCCGCGGACGTTGGTCTTGATATCATAAGGATGGACGGCCTTGAACGAAGGAACTGCGGGGCCGGAATAGGAGAGCCGGTAAAAATAAAGAAGGCCGACGCCAAAGAGGCGAAGGCCGTGACAATCGCGCCTGCCCGCAAAGGCATAGCAATCCATATGGGCGGCAACCTGCTGAAGCAAAATCTTCTCATGAGGCCTCTGGTTACCGGAGACATAATTATCCCGAATCCTGTTGTCCAGGACAGGAGAAACCAATCTACGTTGTTCGAGCAGTTTTTCGGCATGGATTTCGGAGACTTTTTGTTCACCCCTTTCGGCGAGGAAAAATTCGTTGTTGTCAGCACCGACCCTAAGGGCATCGTCCGCGTTACTAGGGCAACGGACGTAGAATTGCTGCCGCAGGCGACTACCCCGCTGGAAGAAAAAAATATACCGGACGTCACTTACGAGGATTTGGGCGGCCTGCACGACGAGATACAGAAAGTCCGCGAGATGATTGAGCTGCCGCTGAAGCATCCTGAGCTTTTCGAGCGGCTTGGTATAGAGCCGCCAAAGGGGATTTTACTCCACGGACCGCCTGGCTGTTTGACAGGCGAAGCGCTTGTCGCTATAGAAGACGGACGGCTTGTAAGAATAGGTGAGCTTGGTAAAAATCTTGTTCCTGGAATATACGTAGCGGATTTACCAGTCTATCCGCCTGCCCATGCAAAAGCTATTCATGTTTACGACGTTCCTGAAACAGTGGAGGTCATTACTAAAAGCGGAAGAAGATTAAAAATGACTCCTAACCATCCTTTGATGACCGACAAAGGATGGGTGGAAGCTGAGAAGCTAAAAATCGGGGATAATGTAAAGATATTTAATTGGCTTCCGAATCCACAGAATTATGTTCCAACAAACTTTGTGCTCAACGAAAAGAGACTTGTTAACGAAATAAAGGTTCCAAAAATATGGGATGAGAAGCTTGCAGAACTTATTGGCATATTTGTTGCAGAAGGCAGTATAGATGCCAGAAGAATAAAATTCACAATACATAGAGACGAAAGCGAGTTAAGAGAACGGATTGTTTCTCTGCTGCATGAAATATTCTCTGTTGATGTAACCGAAAGAGTTGGAATAACGAAAGCCGTTAGAAGAATAAGGGCTGCAAATAGAGGCATATGGGACTTTTTCAAACCTTTATGGACAAAAGAAAAAGTAATACCGCAAGAAATACTGCTTTCGCCCAATGCAGTGGCTTCAGGCTTCCTCAGGGGACTATTTGAAGGAGACGGCTCTGTCGTCAAGAAAAACAGGCATTTTGATAGGGCAGTAACCCTGAAATCAAAATCAAGGCAACTTCTTGAAGAAGTGCAGGTCCTTCTTTTGAGATGGGCGATAAGATCCTCTATTTACTCGTATAAAGAATTGTATGGCGAATCTAGCGTATTAAAAATCAGAGGACGGGACAATCTGAAGAAGTACAAAGAAAACATAGGGTTTATTTCTAAAATAAAAACGGAAAAACTCGTAGAACAGCTTTCAACATATAAAAGGAAAACGCCCAATGAAAATTCTGAATTCGAGCCTGTAAGGGAAGTCAGAAAGGTCAACGGCTGGGAAAGGGTTTATGATTTTGAAGTCCCAACAACACATTCATTTTTCAGCAATGGAATACTTTCGCATAATACAGGAAAAACATTGCTGGCCAAAGCCGTTGCCAACGAAAGCGGCGCGCGCTTTATAGTTATAAATGGCCCTGAGGTAATGAGTAAATTTTACGGCGAGAGCGAGGAAAATTTAAGGAAAGTTTTCGAGCAGGCCGAGAAAAATGCGCCAAGCATAATTTTCATAGACGAAATCGATTCAATCGCGCCGAAGCGTGAAGAAGTCCGCGGCGAGGTGGAAAAACGCGTAGTGTCACAGATGCTTACCTTGATGGACGGATTGAAGAACAGGGGCAAGGTTATTGTTATCGGAGCTACAAACATACCGAATTCTTTGGACCCGGCATTAAGAAGACCGGGAAGATTTGACCGTGAGATAGAACTGGGAGTGCCGAACAAAATCGGCCGCAAAGAGATTTTAGAGATACATACAAGGGGCATGCCGCTGATGAAAGACGTCGAGCTGGACAAGATAGCCGAGATTACTTACGGCTACGTCGGCGCTGACATAGCCGCATTGTGCAAGGAAGCGGCCATGCACGCCCTGCGGCGCGTCTTGCCGGATATGGGAATAATAAAAGAAGACAAGCCTATTCCCCAGGAGGTTTTGAAAAAACTTGTTGTCAACAAAGAAGACTTTGATCATGCGCTCAAGATGGTCGAGCCGTCTGCGATGAGAGAGGTCTTGATAGAAATCCCGAACGTCAAATGGGACGATATCGGCGGCTTGGAAAATATTAAACAGTCTTTGAAAGAAGTTATCGAATGGCCTCTGAAATACGGCGAATCGTTCAAGCGGCTCGGCATCAGGCCGCCAACAGGCGTTCTATTGTACGGCCCGCCGGGCTGCGGCAAAACCCTCCTGGCCAAGGCCGTCGCCAACGAATCCGGCGCAAACTTTATTTCTGTCAAGGGACCCGAGCTGCTGTCAATGTGGGTCGGCGAGAGCGAACGGCATGTCAGGGACGTATTTAGAAGAGCGAAGCAGGTCGCACCGGCAATAATATTTTTCGATGAAATAGACGCGCTGGTACCGCGCCGCGGATACGGCACAGACAGCCAGGTGACCGAACGGGTTGTTTCACAACTGTTAGGCGAGATTTCCGGGCTGGAAGATTTGCACGATGTAATAGTCATAGCCAGCACAAACAGGCCGGATATCATAGACCCCGCATTGCTTCGTCCTGGTAGATTCGACCGCCAGGTCCTGGTCCCGACGCCTGATGAAAAAGCAAGGCTTGAAGTGCTCAAAGTCCATACAAGGGGGATGCCGCTTGCAAATGATGTGAATATCGAAAAGCTGGCAAGGGAGACAGGAGGATTTTCCGGAGCAGATCTGGAATCTCTCGCCCGCGAAGCAGGCATGCACGCCATGAGAAAGGATACAGAGGCAAAAGAAGTCACGGCCCGGGACTTCAGCCAGGCGCTGAAGGAGATAAAGCCGTCGGTCAGCGAAGAGATGAACCAGTTCTACGAGTCGATGATAAAGAAAAGAAAGTCGCAGAAAATGGAAGAAGAGATTCTGTACACTGGTTAAGTTCTGGCGGTACGTTCTGTTAGGAAAAAGCAGTCATCTTTTATCTAAGAAGAAAAAGTAGATATTATGGTTAAGAAATCATAAACAATGTTTCAGTACAGTAAAAAATGTGCGGAAACAATCAATAAAAAAACATCATAATTGGTTGAAGAATGATTAAAGAGAAGTGTGATGAAAAGGGTGAAGGAAAATGCCAAAGAAAAAAGGGAGAAAAAAATGGGAAAGAATAAATAGAAGAAGAAAAAAGAGATAGAATTGATTGAAAGAAGGTTTCAGATCCCTAAAATCTGCTCCTATAATTAGTGGCTGGAAGACAGGGAAAACTTCCTGAACATAAAGATATTCACGGACTTTTTGTGCAAAGCTTGATGGTGATACTCCATGAAAAATTTCTCTGAGAAACTGGAAGACTCGGATTCCATAGTCGAAGTCTTCAGTCTTGTAAAAGAGGCCGTTGATTGCACGCTGGCCGAATCCCGTGCCGGCCTCAACCTGGGATTTGTCGAGCTCGGCAATTCCAGTCAGTGCGTATTCGCGTTTTATCCGGTCGGCTCGAACATAATCGTCATGAACAAGACGCCGATAAGAAGGGTAATGGAAACAAAACCGGAATTTCTGAAGCCTTACGTTTTCACGACCCTGCTGCACGAGTATCTGCACAGCTTAGGTTATTTGAACGAATTTGAAGTAAGAAAGCTGACATGCGCTATATGCAAGCGCCTGTTCGGCAATGGCGTCATAAGCGAATTCGCATGCGGCATAGAAAGGTATCTTCCTTACGTCACTTATCCCGGCGGCTCCCCGGCAACAGAAAACGAGATACAGGTTCTTGAAATAGAAGAGCAGGATTACATCGGGTGAAAAGTTTCTTTTGACTGCAACTCCCCTTTTTGCTGCTGCAAACATTCGAATGACTTAAATGAGGAGAGCCATTTTATTTCTTTTCCGCAAGCGCTTTTCGGAACAACTAGACGCACAGCTGTGCGTCAGCCCATTCAACGAAAAGGGCCTAAAGGAGCTTATTTGTGGTACTTCTCCCACACCCCTATAAACTTTTCAAAATTCGCAAGAATCATCCTCCCGTCCCCGCCCTTTTCCGGATTGAACTGAACACCGAAAAGCGGATTCTCGACGTGCAGGATTATTTCAAAATCGTATTTTGCAGACCGTGCCATAGGCTCGAAAGACTCGGGCAGCTCTTCAATGACGTTCTCGTAGCTTTCAAAGACCGTGAAATTCCTTTTCATGTCCAATGTTAACGGAGACGGCTTTTCCACCATGACTCTTTCCTGTCTTTCTGTTTTGGCCGTTTTTTTGATTTTCCCGCCGAAGGCAGCCGCGACGAATAGCGAGCCGGCCCCTATGCCCAAAACAGGCTTTGCCGAGCTTTTGATTATTTTTTCATTGTCTTTTTGGTGCGAAAGCGACCCGTCAGAAAGAATATAAGCGGATGCTTTGACAGAACCGGCCTCGCTGGGTTTTACGATTTTATTCTGCATCCTCAAGAATCCGGAAATCTCTTCCGCGCCTTTTCCGTTGTTCACAATCAGGAGCATACAAACCAAATCAGAATTTCCATTGAAACTTTATAAGCTTTTGCCAGTGTAATTTTGTACTATGGCTGAAGTAAAAGTTTTAATTGAAGGCTATGCAAAACAACTTAAAAAAGGGTGGGTGGCAAGTTCCACTACTTGTTTGATTACCGCAGAAAATAAAAAAATAATTACAGATCCGGGATGTAATCGTGAAAAACTATTAGAAGCACTGGATAAGGAAGGCCTAACTACGGACGATATCAATTATGTTTTTCTATCTCATTGCCATCCCGACCATATTTTGCTTGCAGGGATTTTTGAAAAAGCAAGATTTGTAACTTTTGATACTAATTTAATGTACGATAAAGATATGATGCTCGAATTTGACAAACACGTATTAGGGAAAGATATTGAAATTATTGAAACACCGGGACACATGCTTGAACATCTTTCACTTTTAGTCAATACCCCCACAGGGAAAGTAGCAATTGCTGGTGATGTCATTTGGTGGATTGAAGGAGAAAAACAGGTATTTGATATAAATCAAAAAGACCATACGCAAGCAAAAGGAATGGACATGGAAAAATTGATTGAAAGCCGGAAGAAGCTTTTAGATAATACAGATTACATAATCCCCGGACATGGAAAAATGTTTAAAGTTGAAAAATAATTTTTTCGGCGCGTCCCCAAATTATTCTATTTATTTTGTAGTTACTATAGGTTCTTCTTCTACTATAATCGTGTGTTCATATTGCGAAACAAGTCCGTTCGCAACCTCCTTCAGCGGCGCGTAGTCGTAAATGACGCCTTTTTCCCGCAATTCTTTTAATGCAATCCGTATTTTGAACAGCGAATCCGGCAAACCAAAGCTTGCTGCTTCCTTGTCCATCAGCCATCTTTCCGCAAAAGGCAGTCCGTTGAACCTTTGCACGAAATCTATGATTTTTCGTGCGTCCTGGTTCCTGACGGGTCTTGATTTTAGAAACATGAATATCAGTATCGGTTCCGTTTCCTTTATTCTTCCCGCGCCCGCCGTGGCAAAAGGCTCTATTGCTATCACCTGGCCTTCCGATAGACGTTTCAGCCCGTTAAATCTTACATTCGGAATCTGCGGCTCTGCGTGCAGATGATAATTTTCAAGCCCGTGGCCTGTAAGGTTTGAAACCGGATTGAAGCCGTAGCCGCGTATGGTTTCCTCTATTTTCGAAGAGATGTCAGAAATAAGCGCGCCCGGCTTTGCAACGGCAACAGCATTTTCCAATGCCGTTTTAGACGCTTCTGAAAGTTTCTCATGGGCTTCGCTAAACGATATTGTGTAAGCAGTGTCAGCCACGTACCCGTCTACATGAACACCCAAGTCAACCTTTAGTACGTCGTTTCTTTTTAGCGTCGTTTCATCCCCTTTGTACGGCGTGTAGTGCGCGGCCAGTTCATTCAGCGAAAGGTTTAACGGAAAAGCCGGATGCCCGCCCTTTTCTTTTATCATGCCTTCAAGTTTCCCGGCTATCTCAACAAGCTTTATTCCCGGTTTTATGATGTTTCGTCCTTCTTCCATCACTTCAGAAGCGATTTTACCCGCCCTGATGTATTTTTCTTTTATCTCGTCGTCCATATCCCCTTTGCTCCGGCAAAGTCGATTGCCATATTATTATAAATTTTCACTTTTACCTTACTATGCTTTTTAGATCTGGCAAGGAATCTATTAAAAAGTCTGGCTTTGCAGCCGCCAAAACGTCTTTGTTTTGAAACCCGTACGTCGCGGCTATCGTTGTTATGCCAGCAGACTTGCCAGCTAAAATATCGTATGCCGTATCGCCTACAATTGCCGCCTTGCTTCTGGAAACGCCCGCCAAATCCAGAATTTTGTCGATTACTTCCGGATTCGGCTTTGGTTTTCGGACATCGTCTGCCCCAAGAACAAATTTGAAATATTTTCTTATCGCCATCCCTTTCAGCAGAATTTCCGCTTCGTTGGAGTATTTTGTTGTCGCCACAGCCAGCTTACTGGATTTTAGGTATTCCAAAACGTCGATAACGCCGTCGTATACCTTTGTCCCTTGCACGCACGTCTTGCCATATATCTGCCTATACATCCTAGAGCAATTCCTTGCCTCGCCCTTCATACTATTCGGAAGATATCTTTCAAACATCTGGTCAAGCGGCATACCAATCATCTTTATGATATTTTTGTCGCTTACAGAAATTCCTGCCGCCTTGATGAGAACTTGGTTGAATGTGTTGGTTATGGCTTCTGTTGAGTCTACAAGTACCCCGTCCAGGTCAAAAATTACCAGGTCGAATTTCATGATAGCACCCGTAGCCTAAGCGGTTAATTAATAGCGTCTTCAAAGCGTTTAAATCCTTTCTGGCGAAAGTAAAAGAGGGTTTGAGTGTTCGAAAAAAGCCACGGAATAATCGTCTCGTGCGATGTAAAATCCGTCGATGAGTTAAAAAACCTTGTTATTTCTACGGCAGGCATAGACGGTATCGTTGGTTACAAGTTAGGATTTATGCTCGGCTTGCGATACGGCCTTCCGGACATCGTGTCGCTGGTTAAAGACGAGTCGGACCTGCCCGTCATTTACGATTATCAGAAAGCCGGGACTGATATACCGGAAATGGCCGATAACTTCGCATCAATCATGAAGGACGTTCAGGTGGATTCTGCCATCATATTTCCGCAGGCCGGCCCCGCGACCCACGAGGCTTTTGTAAACGCCCTGAAAAAAGCCGGCGTAATCCCTATGGTCGGCGGGGAAATGACGCATCCGCAATATCTGGAAAAAGACGGCGGTTACATAAGAAACGATGCGCCGGAAGATATCTATAAACTTGCTGCAAGTCTCGGCGTGGAGTATTTCATAGTTCCCGGAAACAAACCGGACTCTGTCAAAAAATATGCAGAATTATTGGCCGAAGCCAGCCCGAAATTCTGCATGCCGGGCATCGGCCGCCAGGGAGGCGACATCGAAACAGCCTTCAATGCGTGCGGCGAATTTGATGCTTACGCAATAATAGGCGCAGCCATATACAAGTCTTCCGACGTAAAGCAGGCTGCAAAAAAATTCTGCGAAACAGCATTGAGGTTTGCCTGATGGAGAAACTAAAAAAAGAATTTCTTGATATGCTGGTCAAAAAAGGCGCGCTGAGGATAGCGTCCGGAACAGATGACTTTTTTGTTTTCAAGAGCGGCCGCAGGTCCCCGAACTTCATTAATATCGGCGCGCTGACGGACGGAGAATCGTTGTCGGCCCTGAAAAAAGCGTATGCAACTCTTATCTATAATTTGCTGAAAGAAAAGAAAATCCAGGATTTTGATTTTATATTCGGTCCTGCATACAAGGGAATAAACATGGCATGCCTCGCCTGCGAAGGGCTTTACGAGATAGGAATAAACAAAAGATACATGTACGACAGAAAAGAGGAGAAGAACTATGCAGACAAGCAGATGGACCAGCTCATTGTAGGATCCGGGTATTTTAAACAGGGCCAGAAAATCTTGCTGATAGACGACGTAATAACAACCGGCGGAACAAAGCTTGATGCATTGGACAAGCTAAAAGTTTTGGGTGACCACAAAGTTATTGGACTTGTCCTCGCCTTGGACAGGCAGGAAAAAATGGGTGACGTAGTTAACGTTGAGGGCAAAAGCGCAGTTGAAAATATTGAAGCCCTTGGTATACCATGCTTTTCGATACTCGATATGCAGGATATCTTCTCCCTTGTAAAAGATTCTATTCCGGGAGACATAAAAAAATACTGGATAGAATATTACGACAAGTATGGCGTTGTAAAATTGCATGATTAACCGGCGATTAAACGGTCGTGATTGAATGGTCAGCATAGAAACAAGCATATGCGGCGTACGGCTTGTTAACCCTACTGTTCTTGCTTCAGGCATAGTCGGCGTGTCCGGAGCCGCTTTGGTTTTCGCCGCAAAGAACGGAGCCGGCGCAGTCGTATCAAAGTCCATCGGCCCGCGCGAGCGCGAAGGACATAACAATCCGGTGCTCGTCGAGTTCGAGGGCGGCTTTCTTAACGCCGTCGGCCTGCCGAATTCCGGCGTTGAAAATACGATAGATGAAATCAAGTTCGCTATTAAGCATTCGGCTTCTCCGGTTATTGCCAGCATTTTCGGCGGCACGAAAGAAGAATTCGGTCTCGTCGCAGAGCGTATATCAGAGGCGAAACCTCCGCTAATAGAAGTCAATTTATCGTGCCCTAACACAGCCAGCGATTTTGGAATGCCGTTTGCTTTGTCCTCAAAAGACGCCGCGGAAGTTATCAGTATAGTCAAAGACAATACAAAAATCCCTGTTATAGCAAAGCTGGCTCCGAACGTTCCCAGCATAAAAGAAATTGCAAAAGCTGTTGCGGACGCAGGGGCTGACGCTATATCAGCTATAAACACCATGCCAGGCATGGTCATTGACATCAAAACATCCAAACCGGTTTTGCATAATAAAGAAGGCGGCGTCAGCGGTCCGGCGCTCAAACCCATAGCCATGAAATGCGTTTATGATATTTACGAATCAGTCGACATACCCATAATCGGCATCGGCGGCGTAACTTATGGCAAAGACGCTGTCGAGCTGGCGATGGCCGGCGCATGTGCGGTGCAGATAGGCACAGGAATTTATTATCGCGGCATAGAGATTTTCAAAAAGGTATCCGAAGAAATAAAAGAATTTTTACAGGAGCATGGTTATGATAAACTGGAAGACATAATTGGGATAGCGCACGACGAGTAAATGTAATATGGGATACGGCTACGCTACGTAGTAGCGGAGGGGTATTATGGAAGCACCAGAAATAGTCAAGATAACAAAAATTATTGATGAAGCCGAAGGCATAAAGAGCATTTTCCTTGAGAAAAAAATAGACGCGTCGCCAGGCCAGTTCGTGATGGTCTGGATACCGCGCATGGACGAGAAACCCTTTGCCATCGCTTATATGGAAAAAGACGGTTTTGGAATAACAGTCGCAGCCGTCGGCCCGTTCTCGAACAAATTCTGCAGCATGAAGCCCGGCGACAAAGTCGGTTTTAGAGGACCATATGGCACAGGCTACAATCTTGGCAATGCTAAAAAAGTAGTCATGGTTGGAGGCGGTTACGGCTCGGCCTCTCTTGCTCTTTTGGGCGAGGTTGCAATGAAAAGAGGCGTTGAAGTTGTCTTTATCACAGGCGCGCGAACAAAGAGCAGGCTGATATATGAAGACAGAATCAAAAAACTGAATGCAAAAAATATCATCGCAACGGACGACGGAAGCTACGGCATAAAAGGCCGTGTAACCGACGCCTTGGAAGATATTCTCAAAAAAGAAAAAATAGACAAGGTGTTTGCCTGCGGCCCTGAATTGATGCTGAAAAAGGTTGCCGATATCTGTATAGAGAAAAACGTAGATTGTGAAGTAAGTATAGAAAGGTATTACAAATGCGGCTTTGGATTATGCGGCCATTGCTGCGTTGACCCTCTGGGCATAAGAGTTTGCGTTGAAGGACCGGTAATAGATGCAAAGTTGGCGCAGCAGATTACGGAATTTGGCAATTACCACCGCCTGAAATCCGGCAGAAAGGAAAAGCTTGGTGTAGTGAATGAATGAACTTTCTATTTCCGGAAGAATAGTCGACCCGTTGGACGGGGTTTATGATGCAACTGTATTGATAAGAAGAGGCAAAATAGCAACAATAAGCGACAAAGGGTTGGAAGGCAAAAACGTTATTCAACTTACATCTTCCCAGTTGCTTTTTCCGGGCTTCATCGACGCCCACGTCCATATGCGCGAGCCCGGATGGGAATACAAGGAAGATTTTCTAAGTGGCAGCAAAGCTGCTTTGCATGGCGGCGTGACAACGGTAGCCGATATGCCTAACCTGCCGGAGCCGATAACCACCAGAGACCGCTTAGTCAGAAAAATGAAGGTGGCTGGAAAATCTCTAGTCGATGTTCTGCATTTAGGCGGAGTCGGTCATGATTTATTTAACATAAAAAATCTTGCGGCTCTTGTCCCTGCATTCAAAATATATACAGCAAAGAGCACGGGAGAACTGTTTCTTGATGGCTGGGGAAGAATAGAAGAAGCAGTAAAAATTATTTCTAAGCTGGAGAAGCCGGTAACGTTCCATTGCGAAGAACAGTCGATAATAGACAAAGACCCGTCAAGGCCAAGGGAAGCGGAGATCATAGCAGTCGAAAAAGTGCTTGAGATATGCAAGAAGTATGGAACAAAGGTAAACATCGCCCACATATCAGTCAAAGAAGCTCTCGAAATAGTTAACGAAAACATCGATCAGATGCAGCTTACCTGTGAGGTTGCCCCCCATCACGTATTCTTCAACAGGAAAGACGTCAAGGATTCGTTGATGAAAGTGAATCCGCCTCTGCGCGAAAAGAAAGATTCAGAGGCATTGCTCAAAGAATTGAACAAAGGAAAATGTATGATTGCTACAGACCATGCCCCGCACACGCTGGAAGAAAAAAACTCTGCCAACCCGCCTTCCGGCATGCCAGGCTTGGATACGTACGGAAATTTTGTTTTGTGGCTGCTGGTTAAACAAAAAATAAAACCGCAGACAATTTCTAAAGTCACGTCATTGAACGCAGCCAACTACCTCGGGATTAAAAACAAAGCCCGCATAAAAGAAAATTTCGCCGCCGACCTCGTCATACTCGACAAAAAGGGCAAAACAAAGATAGAAAACAAGAATCTATATACAAAGTGCGGCTGGTCGGCCTTTGACGGAATGACGTTTCCCGGGAAAGTTGTATGCACGATAAGGAATGGAGTGATAACAGCAAAAGACGGCATCGTATTGTAACTTTAATAATTGAATACGTAACTATTTTTATGAAGAACCCTGAAGTCGCCCGCATTCTTTACAACATAGCGATATACATGGAGATGCAGGGCGAGATGGTTTTTAAAGTAAGAGCTTATGAGAAGGCGGCGCAATCTGTCGAGGCGCTGGGCGAGGATGTGAATGAAATTTATGGAAAAGGCGGCATGAAGGCGCTTGAGGAAATACCTGGCGTAGGGAAAAGCATAGCTGAAAAGATAGAAGAATTGTTGAAAACAGGAAAATTAAAATATTACGAAGCGCTGAAAAAGAAGATACCGGTGGACGTAGAAGGACTGAGAAGAATAGAAGGCATAGGACCAAAGACCATACTCGCGCTGTACAAGAAGCTGAAGATTAAGAACATAGAAGATTTGGAAAAAGCGGCCAAATCGGGAAAAATACGAACGTTGGAAGGCTTCGGTCAAAAGAGCGAAGAAAATATTTTGAAGGGCATAGAATTCATGAAGCGCAGCTCCGGCAGGTACGTGCTTGGCCATATACTGCCGCTTGGAAAAGAAATAGAAAAAAGACTGGCTTCTTTGGAATACGTGAAGACAGCAATAGTCGCCGGCTCTTTCAGGCGCAGAAAAGAAACTATAGGCGACATCGATATTCTTGTTGTTTCTGGCGAACCCAAAAAGGTAATGGACTATTTTGTGAAAATGCCTGAAGTGATAAACGTCTACGGCAAAGGCGAAACAAAGTCTACCGTCAAATTGGAAAACGGGATTGACGTTGACGTCCGCGTTGTCGAAGAAAAAAGCTACGGGGCTGCGCTGAATTATTTCACCGGCAGCAAGGACCATAACATCTCTCTTAGGAGAATAGCCGTGGAAAAAGGGCTCAAGCTGAGCGAATACGGATTATTTAAGAAACAGAAATTCGTTGGAGGCAGGACGGAGGAAGAGGTCTACAAAATCCTCGGCCTTCGTTACATAGAGCCCGAGATTAGAGAAAATACGGGAGAGATAGAAGCTTCAAAGAAGGGTGCCCTGCCAAAACTGATAGGTTACTCCGACCTGAAAGGAGATTTGCAAACCCAGACAAGCTGGACAGACGGTTCGGACACGATAGAAGAAATGGCGCTTGCCGCGAAGAAAACGGGGCTGGAGTATATAGCCATAACTGACCATACAAAAGCCCTGGCCATGACAGGCGGTTTGGATGAGAGCAAGATTGCAAAACAGGGAAAGGAAATAGATAAAGTAAACGAGAAACTTGAGGGAATAAAAATTCTCAAAGGAGCAGAAGTGAATATCATGAAAGACGGCCACTTAGACATCTCTGATAAAGCCCTTTCACAATTAGATATAGTCGGTGCAGCAGTCCATAGCAACTTTAATCTTTCACGTGAAGACCAGACAAAAAGAATAATAAGCGCAATAAGCAACGAGCACGTTGATATTTTATTCCATCCGACAGGCCGCATCATACAAAAGCGTGAACCCTACGATGCCGATATCCAGAAGATAATAGACGCCGCGAAAGATACGGGCACGGTTTTGGAAATAGACGCGTATCCTGACAGGCTGGACTTGAAAGACGAACATGTGAAGCTTGCCGTCAGTTCAGGCGCAAAGCTCTGCATAGACAGCGACGCGCACAATAAAAATCATTTCCGCTTTCTTGAGTTTGGCATCGCCCAGGCCCGCCGCGGCTGGGCTGAAAAGAAAGACGTCATAAACGCTTTGCCATTGGGCAAGATGCTGAAGATGATTAAAGGGGAATAAGGCTGGTTAACGTATGCGATTAACAGAAGTTCGCCACAGGCAAATTTGGAGAAATTCCTGCAAGGGATTTCTCGGATAATCGCTGTTAAGTGAGCCGAGTGATAGCGAGAGTGCAAGGTGTCTACCGAACGAAGTGGGGGAGAGTCGCTTAGGGCGGCGTTAAAATAATAAAGTAAACATTCCAAATAATATGAAGAGAATAGCAGTGACAATTTTTATTGTTTGTCTTGGAATCTTCTCTGCGACTTTGCTGCCAACAAAAACATTTAATCCTATTACTATTGCGAGTGCTGAAACAAATCCAATAAAAATAGGTATAGGCACTAAGTACTTGGCAGCTAATAAACCAGAAGCTATTTGTGTTTTATCACCAAATTCGCTAAGTAAAACTGTTAGAAATGACGTTATTAAAGGGGTTTTGCTCAAAATTTTTTTGTCTGCCTTCTTGGATTTCTTAAAATAGAGTTTAACAAAGGCCCAGATTCCTAAAAGCACGAATAGAACGCCTACCCCGTTTTTGATTAGGCTTGATGATAACGAAAAACCGGAAAAAGCTCCTAATGCAATAGCAATTCCATCCATAACTGCATGAGCCAATAATGCTCCAGAAAATACTCTGAAAGGAGATTTATATTTTATTGCTAATCCGAGAATGACCAATTGTGTTTTATCAGCTATTTCAGAAGATTTATATTTTATTGCTAATCCGAGAATGACCAATTGTGTTTTATCAGCTATTTCAGAAATTAAGGCTAGTATAAAAGCGGCAACAAATGGTTCAATCATAGTAATCTGTATTAAGAATGAGTTTATATAAAAATTTATTGAAAAGCCCGCCCGTAGCAATTTCACTTAACTACAGATTATGCGCTATGTTTGACCTGAAAACATGCCTTTCTGGTATGTTATGCGAACCCGTCAATTAAATGTTTGCCCTCACTTCCAGTAAACTTTAGTCTTTGCGAACAGCTTTTCCGCCGCTAAAATGTCCTTGAACAGCTTTTCTTTTGCCGGCAGCGTAGCCAGTATCCGTGCCGCCGTCTGCGGCCCTATGCCGTGGCCGGCCATCGTCACAACGGCTTTTTTCCCGTAGACTATAACCAGGTCCGCGCTTCGCCTTAACGTCTGGAATTCTTTTTGTTCATCAGCGTTCAGTTCCTTTTTCTTTATCTTTTTCTTTATTATCTCAATCGACTTCTGTTGTCCCCGCCTTGCGACAGCCATCAGTCTTGAGTGGCATTTAGGGCACTCCGGCTCTTCGTCGCATTCGCGGACGCTTTTTACGACGTTGTATTCCGCGCAATTCACGCACATTAGCCTTATCCGTGTCGAGAGAAGCCTTTTTCTGAACGCGTTGAATATCTCTTTCTCGGGCATCCGCGGCTTCATGACCTCGCTGAACTGATGCGTTAGCCCCAGTTTTCCCAGCTCGCTTAGCCCGTCCTGTACCGTGATTTTTATCTTTCCGTCTTTTATCATTCCTAAAACGCGTTTTGCGTTTTCCACGTCCATCTTTTCCAGAAATATTTCTCTTAATGTTTCTTTGTAAGCCGGCGAGCCCGCATACAGCGACACGATTTTGTTGAGATTTATCTTGTCAAACCTTACATTTCTTGATATTATGCCAAACCTCTTCGCAACGTGCAAAAACCTCCACTTGAACAGCGACGACCTTTCTATCTCGCTCTGCAGCAGCCCGTCTATGTTCTCCGCCTCCAGAAGAAGTTTTTTAACGGACTCGGGTTTTGCCACGGTCTGGAGAATTATCCTGTAAGGGTCCATTTTCATATTTACAGAAACCCCCATCTCTCTTGTTAGCATAGCCGCCAGATATCTTCCGATCGTGTCGTTGACCAGCGAGCCGGAACAGGAATGGATGATTACAAAGTCTTTGTAATTCTCTATGAGAAAATCCTTGTCCGTAGGGACGAGATGGGATTTTTGTTTCTCTATAATTTTTGCCATCTCGGCCGCGGAATTATAGTCGACATTATAGTTATTCATCACCTTTTCTGCAGCGCGGCTTTTGATATTGTCGTCTATAAAACTTCTGAGCCTGCCGACTTCCTGCGCGATTTCATAAGGAACAGGGATAAGCTCTCCTTCCCATGCCGGTATAGATGACTCTATGTCTTCTATCGGCTCGACTATGACCTTCCGGTTCTCTATTTGTATTATCCTCCACGCCCGTCCGGAGCAGACAAACTTTTCTCCCGGTGCGCCGTGCTCCGCTACAAACGCCTCGTCCAGGTTCCCGATCGGCTCGTTCTCTATTATAGAGATTACACGATATTGCCGTGTGTCCGGTATGGTTGAAAGGTTCTCGAAATAATATTCCCATGCGCGTTTTCTGCGTCTGACTATGTAGCCGTCCTTTGTTTCCGTCAGCCAGATAAGCTGGAGCGTTTCAAGAAATTTCAGTATTTCAACAATGTCGTTTTTCTTCAGGTCCTTGTACGGATACGCCCGTGACACGATGCCGAATATATTTTCATCTGTCGTTTCATAGTTGTCCATCGTAAGGCCGGCAATCTGCGTTGCCAGAACGTCCATGGCGGAGTTGTGCATTTTCAGCGGCTCAAGACTGCCTTTGACAGCCCGGCTTGCTATTACAGCCGACTCAAAAACATCCTCGTCCCCTGTCAGTATTACGCCCTTTGAAACATCGCCGACCTTGTGGCCGCCCCTTCCTATTCTCTGGACCAGTCTTGTTACTTGTCTGGGCGACAGGTATTGGACAATCATGTCTATCGAGCCTATGTCTATGCCCAGCTCTAAAGACGACGTTGCGATCAGAGACTTCAGAAGCTGCGATTTGAATTCCTGCTCGCTTTTTATGCGTTTTTCCTTTGACAGCGAGCCGTGATGAACCGTTTGCTTCAGCTCCCTGTCTAAACTTCTCAATCTTGACGACAGCACTTCGGCCGTTTCTCTGGTGTTTGTAAATGCTATGACGCTTTTGTGGGAGTTTATAAGTTCATAGAGCCTTCGCAGTCTGGCCGTAGTATCCGGGCCGATAATAAGTTCGTCGGATATAACCTTGTCTTTTGCCGTTGGTTTAGGCGATTCCACGCGTATTTCATATTTCTTTTCCGATGACGCATGGATTATTTTTACGTCCTTGCCGAGAAAATTCGCAACCAGCTCGGGCGAGCCTATCGTAGCCGAAAGCCCTATTATCTGGAAGTTGCCGCAGAGCTGCCGCAGGCGTTCAAGAAGCAGCGAAAGCTGAATGCCGCGCTTGCTTTCAACAAGCTCGTGAATTTCATCAATGACTACGTGCTTTATGTTCTTCAGGTGGGTTTTCATTATCTTGCCCGTAAGTATCGCCCCCAGAGTCTCCGGCGTCGTGATAAGTGCGTGGCTCGGCATCTCCCTCTGTACGGCCCGCTCTTTCTGCGTCGTGTCGCCGTGCCGTACTGATATTTCCAGGTCCATTTTGTCCGCCCACCAGACCAGTCTGTCTAAAAGGTCTCTCGACAGCGACCTCAGCGGATTTATGTAGAGGATAGAAATAGGTTTTTCTTTTTTCGCGCTTGCTATGTCGAACAGCGGCAGCATGGCGCTTTCCGTTTTGCCGGAGCCTGTAGGCGCGATTATCAGCACGTTCTTTCCGGAAAGTATTTCCGGCACGCCCAGTTTCTGGGCCAGCGTCGGCCCTGCAAAACCCTTTTTTTTGATGAGTTCCTGCAGCTTTGGCGAGAACAGTTCGAAAACCATCGGTATCAAGAAGAAATAATTGGAAGAGTTTAAATCTTCGAATTCCACTTTTTCACTGTTTTAAAACAGTGGAATTCGGGATGCAAGCAAAAGACAAAGTCTTTTGATGTGCCAAACAACGGATGTTGTTTGAGCATAAAAAACACTGCTATAGAATAATTAATTGCAGTGGTTTTTCACAAAACAAATTGCGATTTAAATAATCACGATGCTTAACTAAAGAATATGAAAACAAGGTTGCCGCTGGCCTTGATAGCTGTCATTCTTATTGCCGGCTGCGTGCAGTCACCGGACTTCTTAGCCAAATCCAACCCCCTAGTCAAAGATTTCTTGGAAAAATACCCGAACGCCGAAGTAAAAATAGTATTCTTCTCAAAGTTGCAAGCGCAGAATATCATCGAATCCCTTAAAGAAACCTGCGGTAATCCTTACATGGAAGCCAAAGATTTCTATATAATTTCTATTGCAGACAAAGAAAGCAATTTAGTTGTAAGCGCAGTGCTGGATTGGAATAACAAGACTGTCGAATGTGCCGTGAAAATGTCCCCGGGAACCCCGTCAAAGTCGCTGCCAACAATGCCAGGGCAGCCATCAACACCCGAATATCCTCCTACAAAAGACACGCCAATTGAAACCCCCACCCCAACCCCAATAGGCGCATGTCCTTCATGCAACGACAGCAACAAATGTACTTTTGATTACTGCAACGAATTCACAAACTTCGAATGCAAGCACAAAGCCGTAGAGCCTTGCTATAATGATGGGAACTGTGAAGAGCTAGAAACAAACCTACCATCAGGTCCTTCGTGCCTAAATTTGGGGTGGGGTGCTGCAGGAAGAGTGTCTGGCGGCTCTTCTACTTGGCCAGTTGAGGCAGGATATTTTGACTATGTGGAAAAGATAAACAGCGGCCAGAATAACGACTGCCCTGCAACATGCGAGGACGGTAACGCAAATACATCGGATTATTTCGATTTCAACGCCCAGCAATGCAAACATTATGACTGCTTTGCAGCATCGGACAAAACTCCGCCTACAATAACAATCGTGGAACCCAAGAATGGAACGACGCTTTCAACACGTTCTACCGCACTGAAATTGGAAACTAACGAAGATGCCACATGCTGGTATGCACTGGATCCTTATCCATATAGTCCTTATTCCAGAAGTGCATTGGGAAAGATGGCCAACACAGGCTTCAAATCGCATTCCCAAGCTTTGAACAATCTCTACGACTCCAACCAGGTTTACATAAGTTGCACGGACAATTCTGACAATAAACAAGAAAGTAAGATTATTTTCTATGCGGCAAAAGAACAATCACTTTATCCTAAATGGGAGCAAGACAATGTAAGCATCACGCCAGCGAGCTTGGATTCGGGAGGAGGAGCAATAGAGGCTGTGATAGCCACCCAGGACAACGGCTCGCCGAGCATAAGCAGCGTTGCATTCACGTTGTCTACGCCCGGAGTAGTAAACGAAACAAAAACTGCCACCGACACATGTGCTACCGCAATTCATACAGGCTATACGTCTAGATGCTGGAAAGCAGCATTCAATATACTCGCTAACAGTGGAAACGCAAATAGAAATTATACTATAACGGTTTCAAATGCAAATATCCCTGGTACGCGTTCAGGTTCTTTCACAGTGCCGTTTTATTCTGGACCGCCTTCGATTAAAGCCGACCATATAAATAACACAGTTGCAATCTATACATCTGTAAGATTATCGGTCTACACTAACACGGATTCTACATGCAGCTATAATATGGACGTACTGAGCGGTTCTTCGGTCAAGAATTTCGGCAAAATACAAATGCCGTCTACGGGAGGTACATTTCATTATGCTGACTTGAGCGTTCAAGCCAACAGCACGTACAACGCCTATATAGCATGTACGCATCTCCAGTATTCTAGTACGGCTTTTGTAACTTTTAGGACAAACGAGACACTTTCTGAACCCAGTGTCTTCACAACATGAAACTTCCTATTCAATGTTAATCCCTCAGGTCACCAATCCGTCCGATGTCCGTCCCGTCCAACAGGTACGCATGCGCCGAGTTTTTGTTCAGCTTTTTCGCAATCGGGCCGTTGAAGCGTTCGTATCTCTTGTCGTTTACAACCATCATGCCGGACAGTTCGTTGAACGATGGCACTATTATAAGCGTCTTTCCGTCTATTTTCCCGCGTACCCAGCACGGCGCTATGTAAACAGCGCCCAGTTCATCGGTGAATCGCACGTGAGGATGATTGTGGCCTATGACTATCCTTTTTTTGTCCGTCTTTATATTCCTGTGACCGTGGGTCAGCAGGTAATCGCCGACGATAAAGGATTTTCTGACAGAAACGTTTTTGCCAGCCAGCTTTTCAATATTGCCGTCATGGTTGCCCTTTGTAATGATAACCTTCCTGAATTTCAATAATTCAAAAAATTCCGGTATTTCTTTCGCTTCTAAAAATCCCGTCCCGATGGAGTGCTTTACGTCCCCCAGAATAACCAGATTGGTTGTTTTCGTGATATCCTTGAGCTTGTTGAGCCTCTCTGAAAAGGACTTTATCTGGCTGGGTATCGCCACGCCCGCTTCGTAAAGCTCCTTGGCTATGCCTATATGCAAATCCGTGACGACCAGATGCCTGCCCAGCTTCATTGCCGGATATCCCGTGACAAACATTATTATACTGAATGACATAAATTTTTGAACGTATTACCATACCTTCGGAGGGTAACACATAAAACTTGGATGGTCTTTTCAGGATTACTTTCAGAGGCATGGAGGAAATTATAGTCATGCAAGGAAACAAACAGCATATTACATCCTTGCTGACTACACGCAGAAAACAAAGTTTTCTGGTGCACCAACTCGAGGAAAGCAAAGCTTTCCTGAGTCTCCAGAGACCTTTGGTCTCTTGGAGAAGAAGTATCTGCTTTTGGCCATGCTTGTATCGGGCTGTATTACAGCCCAGGTTGTTGATAATTCTTCTATGAATATTCCAGCTACAACTGCCGTAAATAGTACAACTACCACCGCGGTTCCGTTGGTATCGAATGTAACATCAACAACAATAAACATTCCAAACAATCCGATAAACATATCTATCACTGGCATAAACCCGAAAGAAGAATGGGCAGAAATAAAGAACAGCGGCCCGGACACGGATATAACAAACTGGATTATTTCTGATAGCGCCAATCATAAATACGTTTTTTCCGGTGTCCTTTATTCAAACGCATCCATGAAACTGCATACAGGTCATGGTATTGATAACTCAACAGACACATACTGGAACTACAAAATATCCGTCTGGAACGATGATGGCGATACGGCTACGCTTGCCGATGCCGGCGGAAATGTCGTAGACAAGTATACCTACAATAAATCAGACGCAGCTGCAACTGTAATTACAACGTCCGCGCCCGCCGAATCTACAGCACCATCAACTGCATCTACAACTATCGCATCTACGTCAACAACTGCATCATCGACAACTGCCACCTCGACGACGATATCAGAAACAACTACAACCACTGCGGCAGCCATAGGTCACGTGATGCTTAGCGAAGTATTTTATGACCCTCTCGGTAACGAAGCCAAAGAGGAATGGATAAAATTATACAATCCGACAGGCACTCCGATAGATCTGGCTAACTGGACTATAAGCGACAATTCCGGCATCTGGAAATTCCCTGCTGTCGTAATCCGCTCAGCATCTAATTTGACAATAGCCAGGAATTTTACTGCATTCCAAAGCATGACGAGCTGTTCGCCGGATGTAAGCGGCCTTACACGCAGCCTGAATAACGACGGTGACCAGTTGTTTCTGAATGATACCAACGGCGACGTAATAGATTTTGTCGCATGGGAAGGCGGCTTTAACAATACTTACCCCGCATGGAACACAAGCGCCATGGAAGGGAAAAGTCTGAGGCGCATTTCTCTGGCAGACACAGATACCATTGCAGATTGGGCAGAGGACGAAGCGCATCCCTGCTAAAGAATAAAATATGAATATTTATGCATTTTTGCATAAGAGAAAGAACTAGCTTTTTAAATCATTCTTCGAAAATATTTTTGGTGATTGGATGAAAACTTATGTTACAAGCGAAAGCGTCACAGAGGGTCACCCGGACAAAATCTTTGAGTGAAATGCTCAGGATGTCCAAAATCTGTGACCAGATAAGCGACGCAATTCTTGATGAATTGTTTAAGCAGGACCCGTATTCCCGTGTTGCTGTGGAATGCCTTACAACAACCGGTCTGGTTGTCGTCGCCGGTGAAGTCACTACAAGAGGCTTTGCAGATGTCCAGAAAATCGCAAGGCAGACATTGAAAGAGATAGGTTACACAGACCCTACTTACGGCATAGATTGTGAAGACGCCGGCGTTCTTGTTTCCATCCATGGCCAGAGCCCTGATATTGCGCAGGGCGTCAACGAAGGCGAAGCAGCCGGCAAAGAATCCAAGGAACAGGGCGCAGGAGACCAGGGCATGATGTACGGTTTTGCAACCAGCGAAACGCCGGAACTGATGCCGCTTCCTATCATGCTTGCGCACAAATTAACAAGAAGGCTGTCTGAAGTGAGGAAAGCAGGTCTCATAGACTGCATCGGCCCGGACGGAAAATCTCAGGTCACGATAGAGTACGACGATGGCGTCCCTAAAAGGGTCGAAGCAGTTGTCGTGTCTGCCCAGCACAAGCACGATGCAGCAATAGATAACGTAAGAAAAGAGATACTGGAAAAAGTGATAAAACCCGTATGCGGATACATGATGGACGAAAACACAAAAGTTCATATAAACCCCACAGGTAAATTTGTGATAGGAGGACCGGAAGGCGACTCCGGCGTTACAGGCAGAAAAATAATTGTTGACACGTACGGTGGCATCGGCCGCCACGGGGGCGGCGCATTCAGTGGCAAGGACCCGACCAAAGTCGACCGTTCAGGCGCATACGCGGCAAGATACGTAGCCAAGAATATTGTAGCAGCCGGCCTTGCGGACAAGTGCGAGGTGCAGGTTGGCTATGCAATCGGCGTTGCCAAGCCGCTGGCAGTTAACGTGGACTGCTTCGGCACCAACAAGATACCCGAAAGCAGGATAGTCGAGCTCGTGAACAGGCACTTTGACCTGAGGCCAAAAGCCATTATTGAAATGCTCAATCTCAGAAGGCCGATATTCAGAAAAACGACATGCTACGGGCATTTCGGCCGCAACGACCCGGACTTCACTTGGGAAAAGACAGACAAGGCGGAAATATTGAGAAGAGAAGCGCTGGCCATTAAAGAAGCCGCAGTATAGAAAAGCCTTAAGCCGGGCAGAGAACTTCGTCGCCCTTGCCGGGCGTTGTTATTTTTATTTTGTCGCCTGTAGTGCAACCTTCCGGCGTTGCCCGCCCGTCCTTACATGTGACTATAGCATCTACGGCCAGCGTGGCGCTTGAAGCAGAGAACTTCGTGCTGCCGTCTGCGCAATCAATATTCACTGAATTCTTGAAGCCCACAATGGATTTATACGGTATCGCAGTGGAACCCGTGTTTCTTATTACAACATTCATAGGGCTGGCTTTAGTTACGGAATCTATGCGTATATTCATGCTCTGCGTCTCCAGCTGTTTTTTAAGCTGTTCCTCTGTCTGCTGCGTTGCAAGCTCGCTCACCCTTGTGAACCATACAAACGCAAAGCCTACCATCGATATCGTTATCAGCAGCAGCAGAATGATTGCAATAACCGGCGTGATACCTTTCATTATACAATTATCATTTCGGGTCATATAAATACTTTTCTTATTCTTTGGCTTTGTTCTGGGTAACTGATAAATGGACAAGGTTATACTAACCATAATCATAAAATAGAAAATAATTCGTCAAAAGCTGTATTTTTCCGTGCGAATTTCCTATTTCCGGATTACAAAAATTATTTAAACCGCCTTGCACATAATAAAATTAAATCTTGATTGAGGTGAAATCAAAATGGCAAAGAAGAAAAAGAAAAGATAAATTTTATTTAGGAATTCTTTTTGTTTCTTTATTTTTTCTGAAGTAACTTCAGATTTTTGTTTACGGCTTCTTTCAATTTTATTATCTCTTTTTCGTTGAACATGCTATGGGACTCTACGTACCTCTCCACCGGCTCTATTTTTGGCGGCCGAGACGTAATCTCGATTTTATCGTCTATGATTTCGTACAGCACCCACGAAGCCGTTTCCACGGCAAGCCGCGCAACTTCCATGGTGTTCGAAGCATCGTAGCCCCACGCCGCCGGGCACGGGCAGAGGACTTCTATAAACCTGAAGCCGGTCATCGCCGCGGCTTTCTTCAGTTTTTTAATGTAGTCCTCGATGTGCGACACGGAAGCGGTCGCGGCATAAGCCGCTTCTATATTCCTTGTATTGGAAAATACATTCCCCGTGCTTTGTATGTTGTCGTAGCCCCGGTTGTTGTAGCATACGTATAGAATGTTGTCATTTCTTCTGGCTGCGGCGAGCACGCTGGAAAGATGGATGTTTGTAGCCCCGTCGCCGGCATACACAAGCACGTTGCCGCCGGCGCGCGCCAGGCCGCTGGCTACAGCCGCCGCATTCAATCCTGCGTGGACAAACGGCACCGACAGGCTTTTGTATCTGCCGAACAACGAAATATCCCCGGAAGAAACAACAAGAACAGGATTGTCAATTATCTGCAGAGCTATCTTTAACCCGAGTACGGAGCCGCAGCCGGAGCAAATCGGGTTTGACGTCATCACTATTTTGTTCTTTTCAGCCAGAGCCAGAATTTCCGGCCCGACAGTTATCTCCTTTTCCTGTATTTCAGCTTCCAGATCCTCTTCCATATCCCCTCACCAACAACTTGACGCACCGCTGTGCGTCGATTTGTTCCGAGTCGATCGCCACACGCGAAGAACCAGAGGTTCTTCGGTGCATCAAAAGACACTGTCTTTTGATTGTTTTATAAAATATTTTCCTTCAACCCTTCTTAATGCTTATCTCTTCAAGTATCTTCGCTATGTTGTCCCTGACCTCCTTATACCTTTCCAGAAGCTCTGCTACCCTCTGTTTTAACCTTTCTTCCTGCCCGTCAAGAAAGTACCATGTTCCGTACTCGCCGAATTTTCTCTTCATCACAAACCGCTTGATGGGCATGGACCTTCTTGCAGACGTCAGGAATAATTCGTTGTGCTTCGGGAATCTTTCCTTTATTTCTATTGCAGCCGCCGGCCCGTTTTGCCGCAAAAACGATTCGAAGCCGTTTAAATTTCCCGCCTCGGGCTTCCTTGCCCCCCGGACCCAGTGATAGACAGCCGAGTACGATAATCCTGTTTGCCCGGCTATTTCCTTTATCCCGGCCCCCTTGTTATGGAGTTCCATGACCCTTCCATAATTTTTCGAATAGAATTCCCTTCCTCGCCTCATTCTTTATCACATTACCCAGAACCTCTCTTTGCCTTCTGTTTTCAGCGCTGAAAACATATCTATGAAATCCTTTTCGCTTATGTGCCTGCCAATAGACGTGAAGCTGGCTGCGTTGCACAGCGGCCTTATCTCAGTGTATAGTTGCCCTGTTGCGCCCGGCGAAACGGACTGGTCAACAACTCCTGCTTTCTTTATCTGTTGCAGCGCTTCTTTTATTTCATCCTCGGGAAACGGCCTCAGGACACGAATCCTTAGAAGGCCCGCCTTTTCCCCCTGTTCGCGCAGCCGGTTGACAGCAGCCTTGCCGGTTGACGAGTGAAAGCCCGCCACAACCAGAGCATACTCAGCATCGTCCATCATGTACTTCTCTACTGTCGGGTACAATCTTTTGAATTTCTCATCCCATTTGTCCTGCACATTTTTTATCACGCCGGCCGCGTTTTTCATGGCCTTGTGCTGGCTGGCCCTCATTTCCATGTACTCGTCGCCTACCGGCGCCCCGACCGTTTTTGCAGCCCCCATTTTTAGTTTGGGCAAAAAATTGCCGATCTTCTTTTCCGTCGGCACCAGGACAGGCTCCCGGAAATTCGGGATGCCGTCTATGTTTACGACCGACGGCAGCAGGGCTTTTTCGCTGATGCGGTAAGCCATTATTATGCTGTCCATAATCTCCTGGTTGCTCTCGGCCAGGAATATAATCCATCCGGCGTCGCGCAGAAGAAAGACGCTGTGCTCTGCTTTTATTGTATACGCGCCCAGCCCGCGCGAGACGCAGGCGGCAACCAGGGGCAGCCGCATGAACGAAGCCGTATAAAATTCGTGCATGGCGTGCGGCACGGAGAATGTCGTGAACGTCCTCTTTTCGGCAAGTACCGAACCGATGGAAGACGCGACGGCCGAGCTTTGCGAATCGACTTCAAAAATATCCATGGATTCGTTGATTTCAGAAATCTTTTTTGCTATATTCAGCGAGAGCGGCTCTGGAAAATGCGGCATCGCCTGCACAGCCGAGAGCTTTGCGCCGTAAGCGGCAGCATCCGTGGCGCTTATAAGTTCGCTCATTTTCGAAACACCTTATTCCCTTTCCTCCGTTATCGCGCCGCACGGGCATTCGCGCAGGCATATCAAACAGCCGGTGCATACGTCATAGTTTATCTTCGGAAAGCCCTTCTCTATTACAATGGCATTTTCGGGGCAGGCGGCATAGCAGCCGTACGTCTTTTTGCATTTTTTCAGCTCCAGCCTCGGCCTGAAAACCCGCACCGGGAAAACTTCCGCCTGCGTCGGTTTCTTCTCTTTTATGCCGTCTTCCGCAATCATGGTACTCATCACAATTTTCTTTCTTTTCTCAGAAGACATTCGTCTTCTGGAAACTCCAGAAAGCTTTGCTTTCTGCGAGTTAAACCCAAGGGCGTTTCTTTATCCCCTAATTTCGTTAGTCGATAACCATATTACTTATATATTTTCTTTTCCCAAGGCTTTTCTTTTTAAAAAGAAAAGGCTTAAAGAAAAGGGCTTTTACATCCGCTTTACTTTTTTGAACCCCTCGTCCATGGCTGCAAGATTCTCTTTCTGGTTCTGCCTGATTTCAATCTCCGCGGCTCTTTTCATGGCGCGCAGCGAGATTTTAGTGAATATTTTGCAGAGCCCCCCCAGCATGGCCGTATTCGGTATTGGTTTCAGCAGCGTTGAAAGCCCTATGTCCGTTGCGTTAACATAATAGTTTTTGACGTCCTTCTTCTTTATGCCGCCGAATCTTTCAGGCGCATTGAACAGAACAGCACCCGCCCTGACGTCCTTTATATCCCCGAGGAGCGTTTTGTCCATCACAAGCAGGAAATCCGGTTCGGTGAGGTCTTTAGATAATATAGGCTTTTTGTCCGTCTTGACGTAGCTTGTTATGGGCGCAATCCTGGGCTCCTGCTTCCAGAACGTGAAATCCTGCACGTAAAAGCCGGAAAGAAAACAAGCCCTGTCGACTACCCGGCTGGCTATTTCCACGCCCTGCCCGCCCCTCCCGTGGATGCGGAATGTGTACATATTCCAATAAATTGGGCGCAACAGCTTTTAAAACTAGTGCTTTTTCTGCGAAAATTTGCTTAGAAACACCTGAAATGATGTTGTAGTTTAATTATTCTTATTTTCTTTTGACTGCAGGCTACTTTTCTTTCTAAAAGAAAAGGAGCCTAATGGGCCGGGCAGGAATCGAACCTGCAGCCTTCGCGGTGTAAACGCGACGTCATACCAATTTTGGTTCCCAAAATACAATTCACATTAGTTCTTTTGGGGTTCACCAAGACCTTTTCGAACACATTGACGCAACGAAGACTGACGCACTGCTGTGCGTCTATTTGGGTTGCGTCGGTTTGTTCAAAGGGATTGGTACTAGACCACCAGCCCAAGCGCTGGGAGAGAGATTTGAACTCTCGTGTGCTTTCGCACACAGGTTGTTTACAAGTCGTTTTCCGCAGAAAAGGGCTGTAGCAAACCTGCGCCTTGGACCAGACTTGGCTATCCCAGCAATAAAACTTTATATATTACCGAAGCATATTAATAAAAGATTTATCTAAGACGAAGGTGGTTTGATGGCTATAAGTGTCAAGAATTTCTCGGATATGGCGCGCAAGGACGTCTTCACCAGCAGGGGTATCTATTGCGGAAAGGTGGTCGATATCGGTCTGGACTTTGACAAATTCCGGGTCAAATCGGTTGTCGTGGACGCCGTAAGGGGGTCGCACTTCGCATCCATTGTCGGCGACAAGAAAGGCGTTGTTGTGCCCTATGCAATGGTCCAGTCTGTGGGCGATATCGTGTTAATCAAGCACGTGCCTCTGGCGGCAGTGGAGACCGAGACGGAAGAAGCGCCTGTCGAGGCCTGATTCTCTTTTGCTCAATAAACGCTAGAAAGTAGGCGTGCCAATAGATTATCATTCAAGGAAAAATAAATAATAATAATAATATGGCACTCGACTTGAAACAGACTGACGCACAGCAGTGCGTCTAGTTATTGAGGGGAGGTATATGCCAGCCGACAAAGAAAAGCCCGTCGAAGAAAAGGCAAAGCAGCTGATGGACCTGAGGACGCTGATGCTGACGTCGATAACGTCAGCCCTGGCTTTGGTCGTCGGCTTGTTCTGGAACGACGCCATAAAATCTGCCATCGAAAAGCTTGTCCCGCAGGGCGGGGACGTTGCCGCAAAGTTTGCGTCAGCAATCATAGTAACTATCATAGTTGTGGTGGTTGTTTACCTTCTTTTCCGCGCGCAGCGGATAGCAGCAGGGCAGCTAAGAGAAATGGCAGAATTGAAAGATAAATTAAGGAGAAGGACGAAAGGAATAGTATAAGTATGGAAAAAAGTAAGGAAAAGGCAATGGTTCTCCTTTCGACTTAGCACATCCCCAGCCTACTTACCTTTTCCCTTTGCTTCTGCTTATTAATATTCTCAGTCAAGCAAATAATAACAACTTTGCAATGCTCCCGTCGTCTAGTCCGGTCAAGGATAGGAGCCTTTCGCTTTTGTATAATATGGCAGTCGACTTTTGCCATAGCAAAAGGGGATAGCTTCGGACGCGAGTTCAAATCTCGCCGGGAGCATCATACTCAAAACTTAGATAGTAGTTCTTCTCACTAGCAGCACAATGGCTGGGTGGCTACAATTGTAGTCACCCAGAGGCAAAACTACTTATATTTGTAGTCACCTATAGTTATTATGCATATAGAAAAAAGGCGTGTCGGCAAGAGGACAAAATACTATCTTGCCCATGCTCTCAGGGACGGCAGGCAAGTCAAAAAAATAAGGGTTTATTTGGGTGCTGATAGCAAAGCCGTTAAGGGGAGGAGGGCTTCTGCCGAGCAAATAATCATGGAAAGAATTAAGGCATATGAAATAATTTCCGATCCTTTTCGCCATGCGCTTAATACAAGGGAAATTGAAGATATCAAGTCCCTGGAAGCAAAGGGCGGCATAAGAATAAAGCATCTAAGCGAAGATGATTGGAAAACATTTATAGAATCCTTCGTTTACGACACAAATGCCATCGAAGGGTCTTCCGTCACATTTACAGAAGTAACAGAAATACTGGAAAAGCAGGAGTGGCCCAAGGAGAGGGAGAAATGGGAGATATCGGAAACGTACGGCGTGAGGGATGCCATACAGCTGATAAGAAGCACTAAGGAGCATTTGTCATTGGAGCTCATGAAAGAGCTTCATAATGTCTGCTTCAGGAATTCCAAGCCGTTTGCAGGCAAATTCCGTGAGAAAGGTCAGGAAGTTGCCGTTGTCGACGGGCAGGGAAGGGTAATTCATAGGGGCGCCCCTTCAGGCATGGTCGTCAAGCTTCTCAAGGACCTAGTTTCATGGTACAGCAAGAACAGGAGAAAATATCCTGCGATTGTCCTGGCAGTCGTGGTGCATAATCAGTTCGAGACTGTACACCCTTTTGCTGACGGCAATGGACGGGTCGGAAGGCTTTTGCTCAACAATATTCTTCTCCGGCACAACAAGCCGCCGGTGAATATAGAACTGAAAAACAGGAAGAAATACTATGCAGCGCTGGGAGAATATCAAGAAAATGGAAATATAAGGCCGATGATAGAGCTTATACTCAAGGAATACAGGAATTTGAAGAAACTGCTGAAGAAATGACGCCAAAGGCGTCTGTCTACAGTTGAATACAGCCCATGAAAATGTAGTCACCTAGCACAGTTCTCTTACCGGCATAAATCCATTGTTGTTCAGCCAAAAGTGGGCGCCTGTTTTTTCATCCGGGGTTCGCCGGGAGCATTTATTTTTTCATCATCTTTTCAAGATACTCTTTGTCTTTTATCGTCTGCTCAATCGGATTTCTTTTCCCTTCAAACTCGACGACAAGATAACCATTATAATTCTGTTTCTTCAGCAGTTTTATCAGCTCAGTCCACGGCACTTCTCCTTTTCCCAGCGGCGGGAAAGAAAACAGTTTTATGGAATCTTTAGCATGGACATGGACAAAATATTTGCCCAATTTTGTGGCGGCCTCTAATGTATCCATACCAGAAAGGTTGAAATTCGCCGGGTCGAAATTCAGCCGGAGTTTCGGAATTTCTTTGAGCAGCGCCGAAACATCGCCTATCGTGCTTATTGCATGCAGCGGGCTGTTTTCCAGAGCAATTGTTATTCCATTTGCCGCGGCATAGTCGACAGCCCTTGCCATATTTTCTATCATCGCTTGTTTATCGGCCCCTTTTCCGGAATGAGTGCAAATTATGTTAATCCCCGCGGCATGCGCATATTCCACTACTTCTCTAAATCGTTTCATCTTACTCTTCTCAAAAAAATTCGTGTATCCGCCCAAGGAAGTGATGGATAAGTTCAATTCGTCTGCCAAGTCGCTTAATTGTTCTGGCCCTAAAGTCATCTGCTCGGCGTCTTCGCACATGACCTGCACGCCTTCAAATCCCATAGAAGAAATTTTTTCCAGCGCCCGTTTTGTATACCTGTATCTTTTGATAGCGCCTAGTTTAGCCAGCCCCATAAAAGAATAAGTTCCTAATTTAGCCATGCTTGATGGAAACGGCAGGAAGTTGAAGTTGTAGTCCAGGCATCCGAGTTTCATGGCTTTAATAAAGACAACAAGTTTTAAATCTAAGAATTCCATCCTCTTTTGCATCTCGGAGTGTTGTAGTTAGAGTGTTGAATCTAGGGTGATAGGTAGGTTTAAAAAACGCCGCCCAGCATTAAGATATAGAGGTGAATAAAATGGAAGCATCAATAAAGTTCAGAAAGCGGTTTTAATGTGGTAACGAAACGAATGAATGAGTGATTTATTCATTGATTTATTCATTTATTGACTTCCTAATCCTTATCCATACTTCTTCTCTACAAAGAAAATCAAACGTCCTGAAGCCTTACCTTTTTCACAACGATATAATTTTCTACGTAGTTTAATGTCGCCTTTGGCGCAATTCTGGCTATTTTTTTCTTTGCCGTTCTTTGGTCCAGATGCTGGTTCTCTATCTTAACTATATCCTTTTTGCCCAGCGTTTCGCTGTCAATATTCATCAGTATGGATACGACGCCTTTTGGTTTCAGTGCTTCTACCACTTTCGTTGCTTTGCCGGCTGTTATGTGGTCTATCACTGTGCCGGCTTCTATATCAGTAATTCGTTTTTCCATGATAAAAATACGCCAGAAAAGGATTAGAAGATTAGATAAAAGATTTTATCATGGAATAGGTTTCGGTGATAAGTTTAAAACTAATAAATTAGTAAAAGCAATTGCGGGAGCCAGCGGGGATAGTAATTGTTAATGGAATGTTAATAATTACACCCATCGCCTAGCCTGGTCAATGGCGCAAGGTTGAGGAAGCCCTTTTCCGCTTCGGCGCAAAAGCGCTTGCGGAAAATATTAGGGCTGTAAAGGCCTTGTTCCTTAGTGGATTCGGGAGTTCAAATCTCCCTCCCCGCATGAGAAGAATTGTATATTGTCAAAGCCCGTTCGAAAGCTTCTTAAATGTATATACATAGTATATACGTATGACAAGCGTGGTTAAGGCGGTCAAGAGGTACGGAAACTCGGGAGGCGTTTACGTGCCCAGCAAATGGATAGGCGGGAAAGTAAAAGTGGAGTTGATAGAGGAGCCCCTGGACCCTAGGCATGTTCTGGCCAGAATACCGCTGGAGCACGTGATCAGCGCGATTTTATACGGCTCTTACGCGAGAAAAGAGTCGCTGGAAGGCTCGGACATGGACATATTGCTGGTTGTCGACGACGACTCCAAGATAAGCATAGCGCCGGAGCTGAAACAAAAATACGATATACAGATAAAGAGCCTGAGAAATCTCAGAAATGCCTTGGTACACGACCCGGTTTTTTACAAAATAATCAAGGATGAAGCTGTAGCTATTTTAAATCATCAGTTTCTCGACAGCTTAAAAAAAGAGGCGCCAAAAACAATTGATATAAAGAAAAGAATTGAACTGGCCGAATCCTCCCTGAACATAACAAAAGAAATACTAAAAATTGGCGGGGATATTGCAAATCTGGTTTACCCGCTTATAATGCGCCTGAAAGAGATTCTTCTGATAGAATATTTCCTTGAAGATAAGAAATATTCGACTAAGGCACTGAAGCACGAGATTCTGGATTGTGGAATAACCTCGAAAGAATTTTCTCTGCTGATGGATATATACAGAACATCAAGGAATGGCAAAAGGATTCCAAAAACCCTATTGTCAACAGATACAATAACAAAAATAACATTGCTCCTGGAGAATAAGATACAGTATGTCAAGCAAAAAGCGCGCGAAAAAAGGGATTGAGTCCTTGGAGAAGCAGATAGAACTGCATAAAAGCAAGCTAAAGGCGGCAGAAGAAAGCGGAAACATCGGCTTGGCTAATTACTATGAAAAGGAAATAGAACATTTCGAGCAAGCAAAGGAAAAGCTGGAGCGCAGAGCAATGCCGAGGGCGAAAAGGAAAAAGATGCCCTGAATGTGCTATCCGAATATTTATATATAGGGGCAATCGCAATAGTTGAATTATAGTGAAACCAGAAAAGAATCGGTATATTAATTTCTGGTTTTACATATAGTCAGCAAGGATGTAATATGCCGTTTATTTCCTTGCATGACTATAGATAAGTATGGCATTCCATCTTTCTGTGAACGTGCACAGTTTTCCGAAGTGCAGCAGGTGCGGCAACGACATGGCGCTGGTACTGGTTTCGGAAACGGAAACAAGAATCGGCGAAGGAAAATCAGGCGTCTTCAGCAGCTCGCCCAAGTCCACGCAGTCGGAAGAGGATACGGACAAGGCATTCTTCGGCTGGAAATGCAGCTGCGGCAATAGTATTACCGCATAAGACATTTTTATTATGATTAATAATAGGAATACGACTGGAAGGAGCAAAAATTATAAAATGGCTATCGACTCAAGCAAAGACCAGAGGTCTTTGATGCATCAAAAGACTTTGTCTTTTGATTGTGCGGAGGCAAGGGGATGATAGATAAAGTCGGAGCCCTCATACTTGTTGACAGAAAGATTCTGCTCGCCCGGCCGAAAAACAAAAATGCGTTTCTCATACCCGGCGGCAAAAGAGAAGGCGATGAAAGCGACGAGCAGACGCTGCGCCGTGAAATCATGGAAGAATTGGGAACGGAAATAATAACAATGAAACACTACGGCACATTCCAGGACGAGGCCGTCTTTGGAGGCATGGTAAAGATTGCCGCTTATCTCTGCGGCGTGAAAGGCAGGATGAAGCCGCAGTCCGAGATAGAAGAAATCCGCTTTTTCGGAAAAGACGAGCTTCAGAAATCAAGCGGGGAATATATAGGAAGCGTGATGAAGAATCATATTTTGCCGAAGCTCATAGCGGACGGGCTATTGTGATAAGAAGCAAAACCAGAAAAAGCGATTAGAAAATAGGAATTTAATCATACAACCATAGATGAACTTAAACTTCCATTTCCAACTTACCCAGGTGAAAAAAAAATGCGCCGCTGCACGATTGTTGTTTCCGGCCTAGTCCATGGAGTCGGCTTCCGTTCGTTTGCTTCTAAGATAGCCAGAGAACTCGGGCTTAAAGGCTTCGTGCAAAACCTTCCGAACGGAAAGGTCAGCGTAGTTGCAGAAGGTTACGAAGCCTACATCAACAAACTAATCGACGCCCTGAAGAAAGGTCCCCCGCTCTCTGCCGTAGAGAATGTAGAAACAAAATGGAGCGACCCGAAAAACGAGTTCGGCGATTTCGAGATTAAAATCTGAACGCAAAATAAGCCGCCGACAGAATCAGGAATGCAACGGACAGGATTATTGCTATCATAGAGACAGCGCCGCCGGTAATCCACAGCCTCAATATCTCTAAAGACAGCGCTATGCCCAGAAAAAACCTGATGTAGCTTCCCAGAGCCATGGTAATCATCCACGGATAAACCTTTTATACTTTAAGTTGAGTATTATAGCTGTTTTTTGGGATGTGGATTTGACAATCCATATCGAACGGGCGCAAGGTTTGGCAGTTAATTCTTTGCGTAAACTTTACCGATGAGACTCAATACTCATACGTTCCGTGGAGATAGAATCTTGCGGAATTTGAGTCTGCAGCACAAGGCGTTGTTTTAGACATTGGGCAAAGCCCATCTATGAAAAAACATTTCAGGCTGCAGAAAATCGTGAAGGCGTGATTGGAATAGTTATGCCAGATGGAAGCACGAATAGGCAGAACACTATCAGAGATGATAGGGAAAAGTGTAGTAGTTCTCCCAACAATTCCGGTTGATCCCGCCGGAGACTACCATTATCAGGATTCGGCTAAGCCATGCGAAGCAGAGCCGCAAGGCTCGCTGTACTGCTCAGTAACGCGTAGTTAACCTGCCCTTAGCAAGGGGATAACCGCGCGAAAGTGCGGATAATACCCTATAGGCAATAATGGCTGGAAGGCCTCTTTGCTGAAAGCCGCAAGGCAGCTAAGGATGGGACTGCGTCGGATTAGGCTGATGTTAGGATAAAAGCCTAACATACCTGTAATCCGTACGGGTCGTGAGAGCGATGGCCCGGAGATGGTTTCTGAGACATGAAACCAGGTCCTACGGGACGCAGCAGGTACGAAAACTTCGCAATGCATGAAAGTGCGACGAGGGGATCCTGAGTGGGTTCGACTTTGTCGAACTCTTTTGTCTACTGTAAAAAATTCTTTCCTTTCACAATTATTTTTATAATGAGAGAAAAGAATTTACCTAGGTAGGCGAATAAGGGGTGGGTAAGACGGTTGCCAGCCTATTGGCTAGGTTTTCTAGCCAGTCTGGAAGCCGCGGTAATTCGGAGAATCGTAATATATTTTGGTGATTCTAGAATTTTCGGTTCTTCGAACCGCAAATAACCGCGCCCCAAGTGGTAGCCACGATTATTGGGCCTAAAGCGTCCGTAGCTGGTCTGATGTGTCTTTGGTGAAATCACCGCAGGAATTTTTCGAAATTCCTGCGAAGACACTAAATCTGGCAGCAAACTGTCAGGCTTGCTGGAGATACTATCAGACTCGAGACCGGGAGAGGTCGATTGTACGGGATGGGTAGGGGTAAAATCCTTTAATCCATTCAGGACAACCTGATAGCGTTGAGCCACAGATTTAAACACCCAGAAACAAGAACAATACATGGCGAATAATGCGCTTATCGCGAGGCTTGTCGGTCACGCATTTGGAGATGGACATATACATAAAACCAAAAGGTATTTTATCTATGTTAACTCCAATCAGCAGATGCATGAACACGTAAACAATATGGTAAGACAAGCCTTTGGTGATGTGTCTGTAAGCAAGGGAACTTCGATTTCAGGAACGCCGCGATATCAATATTCAAATATCGTTGGCATAGGACTGTCGAAGCATGGCGCACCAATCGGTTCCAAAGTTTTGCATGAAATAAAGGTTCCCGAATGGATAGCTTCTGGAGACGCAGACATAAAGTCTGCATTTCTAGGTGCATTATTTGACGACGAAGGATATTTCAGAGATACTCCGACTTCCAGACAGATTGTTTTCAAAGCAGCGAAGTCGTTGTCTCTAAAGAAAAATCTCGAAGAATATCTTCGACAAATAATTTCTATGCTGGATTCATTTGATATAAAGACATCCAGCATTAGAAGCGATCAGATAAAGAAAACCAAGAACGGAACCGAGATGATATCACTTCGTTTCTGGATAACTAAAAACGAAAACTTTCAGGTGTTCAGGAAGCACCTTCAGCTCCTGCATCCGGAAAGGATAGAAAAGCTGAATAATATTCTTTGTGGCTCGCGCTAGGTTAATGGCGAAGGCGATCGACTGGAACGGGTCTGACAGTGAGGGACGAAAGCTAGGGGAGCGATTGGGATTAGATACCCCAGTAGTCCTAGCTGTTAACGATGCCCGCTTGGTGTTACAGATCTTTCGTAGATCTGTAGTGCCGTAACGAAGGTGTTAAGCGGGCCGCCTGGGGAGTACGGCCGCAAGGTTGAAACTTAAGGGAAAGAAAGTAAACCCGATAGTACACTTAAATGTTTTGCCAACTACTAGAGAACAATGAACACAAAAATTAACCCAGAAATTGCATATCTTTTGGGTGCACTAAGAGACGCCACCGCAGATGTTAGAAAAGGAAAAAACTACGAAATAAAAATAGCCCAGAAAGAAACCGAGTGGCTAAGACTTCTGCAGAAGCTCTTCAAAAAGAATTTTGGATTTCGTGGAAATATAACAAAACACGTTAACGGAACAGAAATTCTGAGGTTAAGCGGAAAAGCAATAGTACAAAATATTCTGGAGATTTCAGAGATGAAGATTCCGCAGGAACTCTGGAACACGCCAACAATTATCAGAAAACAGCCACCAGAAATCCAAAAAGATTATCTAAGGGGCTTTTTTGATGCAGAGGGCGGTCTTCCAAAAGACCCAAAGAACGCAAAGCAGAAGTATTTGTCGTTCAGCCAGAAAAACAGGGAGCCTCTTGAATTTCTTCGCGGGGTTCTAATAAAACAGAACTTCAATCCAACAAATATTACTTTCTGCGGAAACGTCTGGGAATTCAGGCTAACAAGGAAAAAAGATCTGGTTAATTTCAATAAAACTATAGGAAGTTGGCATAAGGATAGGAAAAGAAGACTGAAAATTCTTTGTAATGGGATTACTTTCCCCTAATTGGCGGGGGAGCACTACCAGGGGTGGAGATGTTAGAAGAAGAGCTAAAAAGATTCTATTAGCATTCTCAGATTAAAGAAGGTAGAGAAACAGATGCTGCATTCTCATCTTAGAAAAATAGTCTTCTTCTAGCACCACTAGCTGCGGTTCAATTGGATTCAACGCCAGGAAAGAAGGGTGCCCAAAACATTAAATCAACCTAGGTATATAGTACTAGGGATGAAAAGCGTTTACAACAGGGCAATGAAAGACAAAACCTTGGCAGCTTCTATACTCATTCCACTAATTGAATTCGAATTTAGTTTTGCCGCTGAAGAATCACCAGTATTGATCCAGTCCAAAATAAATAAACGACAGCTTGATAAAGTTTTTGAAATTTGCAAATCGCACAACTGGACAACTAAGATCATGAGCAAAGGACAGAACATAGGTTTCAAGTTGCACAGAAATGCGCTGAGAGAAATCTGTTCGATCGCTGGTGAATTCGCAGATCCCGTAAAAAACGAATGGGCAAAGCTACTTATCGAGAGAGAAGGAATGAAAGGCGGATATATGGGAAACAAAATTTCCACAGAAGAAAAAATTCTCTCATTAATGAAAAAAAGCGAAAGGTGGTGGAGTATAGGTGAGCTATGCCTTGCTCTAAGGCTTATGCCAAGTACAATAAGAGAAACTTTGCGAGAGATGGAGTCAACAGGCAAAGCAAAAAGAAGAAAAGAAAGTAAACGTGTTCTTTGGAATCATGGGAATCCTTCTCTGGACACCTGACCAGTGAAGACAGCAGAATGAGGGTCAGCTTAAAGGGCTTACCTGACAAGCTGAGAGGTGCTGCATGGCCATCGTCAGTTCGTGCCGTGAGGTGTCTTGCTAAGTCAAGAAACGAACGAGACCCACGTCATTAGTTGCTACTGTCCTGTCCGCAGGGCAGGCACTCTAGTGAGACCGCTGGTGCTAAACCAGAGGAAGGAGTGGACGACGGTAGGTCAGTACGGCCCGAATTTACTTGGGCTACACGCGGCCTACAATGCGTAGGACAATGAGATGCAACGCCGTAAGGCGAAGCCAATCCCTTAAACCTACGCCAAGTTCAGATCGTGGGCTGCAACTCGCCCTAGTAAGCGAAGGTCATCATAGGCGCAAGTGCAAGATGAATGATAAGTAAGCAAGACCAATATAACAGATGATTAATGAGATGGGCGGCTGCTTCCTTTTGTATAGCATGCGAGAAAGACTCACAGAGTCTTTCTGCACTGAAGGAACATAGTTCCTTCATGTGGCAATCGACTATGCGAAGCAGAGGGGATATAGCAGCACATTGGCTTGACTTTGATGTTATAACCTTGCTTATAGATGCAGCACTATGATGCGCTTGCTTCTGTGAAATCTTTCGCTGAATACGTCCCTGCTCCTTGCACACACCGCCCGTCAAGCCATCTGAGTGAAGCCTTGGTGAACCTAGCGCTGAGCTAGTTGAATCAAGGTTTTGCAAGGAGGGCTAAGTCGTAACAAGGTGATAGTGGAGATGAGCTGCTGACACCTTACGAGAAGGTAGCCGTAAGGTTGAAAGGAGTCAAAAGTTAGATAAACTTGCTCCGTCAAACAGGTAAATATGGAAATAATAAATGATCCAAGAATTTATTATTTGATAGGAGCTTTGCGGGATGGATGCCTGACAAAAGACTGGACAATAAAGTTCAGCCAGAAATATAAGGAATGGTTAAGCTCTACAATACTACCTCTTTTTAATGAAGTATTTGAGACAAGCTATTCCCTAGGCAACATTTACCCAGAAAACAAAGAAAAAACAACATGGTCGCTTTCAATCTGTAATAAGAAGATATGGCTTCAGCTAAAAGAATTAATAGCAGAGGCACCAAAAACTACAGAAGAACAAAGATTATACATAAAAGGTTTTTGGGATGCAGATGGCGGCTGTCCTAGAGATCCGACAATTAGTAAGAAAATATACATAAAATTTACGCAGAAAGACAAGAGATCTCTAGAACAAATAAAGGAAATATTATCGCAAAAGTTCTCTATAAAAGCTGGAACTGTGAGAGTTTCAGAGATTACGGAAAGAGGAACTATCTGGAGAATGACCATAACAAATAAACGCGGAATACTAAGATTTTGCGATAAAATAGACTCTGGGCATCCGATAAAGCAAAAAAGGCTATTTAAAATAAAACACCTCCTTTCATCCCGGTAACCGGAAGGTGCGGCTGGATCACCTCCATTAATCTTCTTCGGAAGATTAAGCCAGTACAGACGTGTGCGTTCTGATAGTTTGCCAAATACGATAAGTCGAGGCTTATCGAAAAATCGTGCTTCCATCAGGATATTATAAAAATAAAAAGAGGTAATGCGATGGGCAGTGTTGAAATAGAACATGTAGAAAACGGGCCTTATCTTGTCAAAAAAGACGGAAAGGTCGAAACGGCTTTGTGCAGGTGCGGCGGCTCGGCGAATAAGCCGTTCTGCGACGGCGCTCACTCTAAAATAAGTTTCAAGGCCAAAGGCGGAAAAACAGAAGTAACAAAGGAATAGGAAAAGTTTTATTTTTATAGGAATTATGGCTCATTCTTTAGTAACTTCCATAATAGTTCCATAAAAGCATCTGACAACAATTATATTTATTTAAGCTGCGATCCAGTATTGTTAATGAATCGGGCTGGTAGATCAGCACAAATCCCTTTCTTGTAAGAAAGGTCTTTGTATGCCCCAAAGAACATGCAAAGATATTACAGGAAGAGAAGGATTTGGGAGAATGGAAGATCGCCTGCTTTGCACAGAGAAGGTAATATCACTCAAATAAGGGATGAGTAAACCCTTAGAGAAGGGATATCCCTTCTCTCGGGATAGCAGGAGGCCATGGGTTCGAGTCCCATCCAGTCCACTAAGTAGCATAAAACAAGTCACTGTCTTATTCATTGCGATAGTCACAGTGGCGACCTATTGATTTAGCTAACCTAATACCAGCAGACCCACCAAATGACAATGCTGCAGTTAAAGCGAAATAAGACGGGTCTGTTACCTGTTCTGAAATACCATCTGCCAGCCTATAGATGCCATAAAAAATTTCTCCGGCGAATGCGGCTTCTAACACCTGATTAAAGGACTTCTAAAGTTCATAGCTATAAATAACTAAAAAATCTTTATATCCTTTTTTGTGTAGTAATATTCTTCTGCAGGGTCAGAAATCCTGCATTACTTTTGGGCTTTCTTTGGAAAGTCCGCGTACTAATAAGCTGTTCAGAGTCGGCTTTGTGTTGTGGCAAATGCAAAGTTGGCAGCGGGAAGAGGTCATCAAAGGATTTGTCATGTTGCTATGCAACGTGAGTATCGACAAACCTACGTCTGCTGATTCTGGACAGTTTTGAAAAGGCAATAAGTAAGACGAAGAGATGCCAAGGCTCAGCCACAGAGCAAAGAACCTCGGTCTGATGTTATGTCTTACCCCCTAGGAAATAATGAGTGTCTTGTGCAAATCAGGAATTGCCAATCGGAAAATGAGGCCAGCCAGTTTGTTGGTTTGGCTGAAAGCTGAGTTAGAGGCGCTGAAGCGCCTTGTTTAACATTTATGAAGCAACCATAGGTCGCAATAAAGATAGCTAGCTCCCATGCTATTTGGTGGATGGTTTGGCTCGAGAGGCGACGAAGGTCGTGGCAAGCTGCGATAAGCTGTGGCTAGGCGCATGCAGCCTTTGACCCACAGATTGCCGAATGTCGCATAGACAATAACTCGCGGGTAACTGCGAGAGCGAACGCGGAAAATTGAAACATCTTAGTTAACCGCAGGAAGAGAAACCAATTGGGATCTCCTTAGTAAAGGCGATTGAACAGGAGGCAGAACAAACCGAAGCTCCGCTGAGAGGCGGCAGCGATGTGGTGCGGGCAGGGGTCGTTCCTCGCCTGGGCACTTGAAGTCTGCTGGAAAGCAGCGCGACAAAGGGTGATAGCCCCGTAAAGGAATCCAGGAAGGAATATGCCCTGCTTCAAGGGTATGGTTGGTCGAATTTCCAGCCAGAAAACGGGTCTCATCTAGATCCAATTCTAAACACTCCTCGAGTCCGATAGCGTAAAGTAAGGTGACTGAAAACTGAAAAGAATCCATAACAGGAGATGAAAAAAGCCTGAAACCAGGTAGCTATAGTTTGACGGTTAAAGCTTGCGCAAGCAAGACAAACCCGTCGTCCGTTTTGAAAAACGGGGCAGGGAGTTCATGTCTGTGGCGAGGTTAAGCGAAAGCGGAGCCGTAGGGAAACCGAGTATGAAAGTGCGATAGTCACAGGTTTGAAACCTGAAACCAGATGATCTTACCCTGGGCAGGGTGAAGGTGGGCGAAAGCTCAATGGAAGCCCGAACGGAACTTGGTACAAACCAGTCCAATGACCTGGGGTAAGGGGTGAAATTCAGGGAGAAGAATGGTTAAGAAGATTTTGGAAATAGGATGAAGGTGGTTAAATGACATCAGTAGAACAAGCAACCCCCTTTTTCCTAGGAATTACAACAACAGATGGTAAAATTGTTCAAGTGTATTTCGGTGATAAAATACCATCCTCTTACGCGACAGCCGAAATAGCGAAGCGATATAGAAAGGAGATTGCTGCACAAGAATTAGGACGTGTATTAGGAATATACAAAACAACAGAAATGCAAGCAGAACAAGTTGAATAACTTCTTCTTTCTGGACACCAAAAGCCAATCGAATCTGGTGTTAGCGGGTTCCTCCCGAAATGTATCTTAGTACAGCCTGGCCTTAGATAGCCGGCGAGGTAGAGCACTGATTAGATAGTCAAGAGCCGAGAGGTTCAGCTACCTTGTCAAACTCCGAATTTGCCGGCGTCTTAAAGCTGGAGTGAGGGTGGTGGAGTAAGTTCGCCATCCGAGAGGGAAACAACCCAGACTAGAATTAAGGTCTCTAAGTGCTAGCTAAGTGTATCGAAGGTTGTCTTGGTCTTTAGACATTGGGAATGTAGGCTCAGAAGCAGCCACCATTTAAACAACGCGTAATAGCGGACCCATCGAAGACCGAGGCGCTGAAAACATGCAAGACGAACAAGTTCGCTTGACGTTTTGCCTGTCGGCAAAATTGACGAGGCTAAGCTAGCCACCGATATTCTGGATGCACAGCTATGCTGTGCGTGGTAGGGAGGCATGCTGCGGGGGCAGAAGTTTCTGCGTGAGCAGGGATGGACCTTGCAGCAACGAAAATCCTGCTGGGAGTAGCACATGAGTCGGGCGAGAATCCCGATCGCCTGAGGGGTAAAGGTTCCCCAGTAAAGTTTTTCTACTGGGGGTTAGTCGACCCTAACTGGGACCTTAAGAAGAATCCCGGGAAAGGGAATCCGGTTAATATTCCGGAACCAATCGATGTTCGCTTGACCCTATCGTAAACACTTGGGGATAGCCGAAGCATGACCGTCGTCATGTTCAAGCATTTAACCTTGGGGAGTGCCGTAATGACGAGAACCAGGGGAATGTGCGAATAGGCTGGCGTATGCCGGCTTCTGGTAATTCCTCGAGTCCATGAAAAAGCCCTTTTTCTTTGCAAGAAAAAGCGCTTGCGGAAATCTTCAAAGAGCGTAGCTCTTTGAGATGCCAAAGAACCTATGGTTCTTTGAGCAAAGAAACATATTACGGAAAAGGGCTTCATGAAAATATGATAGGTTAGAATGTCGATTGCTCGTACCAAGAACCGACAAGCCCCTTCTTTCGGTAGAATGTATTTTAACTAAATGAAGGAAGGGCTCGGCAAACAGGTACCCCTCGCTGAGTAGGCGAAGGTGTTCGGGAGAATCCGGGCTAGGGAATTCGGCAAATTAGCCGGGTATCTTCGGTAGAACCGGTGTCTGCTCAGGGATGAGCAGATCGCAGTAACAAGAGGGATCCGACTGTTTAACAAAAACGCAGCTGACTGACAAGTCGAAAGGCTTTCTATAGTCAGTGAGTCGTGGCCACTAACGGTGTGTTAAAACCCAATACAAATCGACGCACAGATGTGCGTCTAGTAGAGTGGGTCAAAGCCCCGTTGTAGGCCGGCCCTAACTCTGAGGGTCTTAAGGTAGCGTAATCCCTTGCCAACTAAATAAGCTCCTTTTTCTTGAAAGAAAAAGTAGCTTGCAGTCAAAAAGAACTGCAAGAGAAATATTATGAGAAAGGTGCTGTTGTGATTGGCCTGCATGATAGATTCACGAGATCCCTGCTGTCCTGGTCCGGAACCCGGCGAAACTATTATTCTGGTGATTAGACCAGAGACCTCTAGTGGGAAGAGTAGACCCCGTGGAGCTTTACTGCAGTTTGTTGTTGTGATATGGGTTTGATTGTATAGAGTAGGTAGGAGCTTCGCAAGAAGCGGCAGTGTAACACTACCCTTTTGAACCTATATTGCTTACACCGCAAGGTGGACAGCAACAGATGGGCAGTTTGGCTGGGGCGGTACGCTCTTGAAAAGGTATCGAGCATAGCGAAGCTATGCTAAATTATGCTCAAACAAGAAAATAATTCGTACTGAGTTTTCTTGTTTGGCATATTGCAAACAACAAATATATTATCGGTATTTATTTGTTGTTTGACAATAAGTCTCGCGATGCTCGGCTTAATATCAAGAGCCCTCTAAGTTCGGCTTACCGCGGTCAGAAATCGCGGGTCAAGTGCAAACGCAAATGCCGGATTGATTGGACTTCGAACATTAGGTAGTCCAAAGTCGAAAGACTGAGTTAGCGATACGCATGTCGGCCTAGATGGCTGCATGTGACATGAGAAAAGCTACCCCGGGGATTTGAAGTAAGTGGAAACGTAGGTCAGTTGGCACAAAGTAGGGATGGCGAGTGGGCAGGGTAAAACCTGTCCCGGGCAAAATATGCCCACTAAACTGAAATGTGCTGGCGCATAGGTAGTGCTAGTCTTAGAACTAGAAACCTACCGTAAATCGTTGCTTACCTCAACCTATAATGGTGTCGTAGCGGGTGAGAGTTCTCATCTGCACTCTTCCAAACGATTGCTATCTTTGTTGTCTAGAGATTAGCCAGACGAAGAGCTGGACAGGCGAATTGGTCAAGCTGTGAAGATACAAGTCCCAGTAAGAGCCGAAAGGCTGTGATTATCACGGGTAGCTTCTGAGCAATAAAAAGACCTTTTCGTTATGCGGAGAACAAATCGACCCCGCGTGTTGCGGCGTCGCTGTCGGCTGGGCCTCTCCTGGGTGTGCAGCAAAGCAGGGCGAATGCTGCTATTCCTCAGCCGTTTGAAATAAAAAATGAAAAGCGGTGTTAGTAGCAGGATTATCTTCGCCTTGCCCTGAATGCACCCAAGGGTAACGGAGTTCACGTATTAAAAGGCCACCCTAGTTGGGTTCAGAACGGCGTGAGCCAGTTTGGTCTATATCTGCTAGAGGTGTTTCCGCCTGAGGGAAAAGAAGGATAAGTACGAAAGGAACATCCTTCTGTGGCCACTTGTTTACCTGATGTCTGACAAGGCAATCCAGGGTAGCTACGCCATACGTTGATAAGGACTGAAAGCATCTAAGTCCTAAGCAACTCTCGAAAATAGGCGGATGGTACGCGCAAGACGACGCGTTATGGAACAGGGGTGTACGCACCAAGCTTCGGCGAGGTGTTCAGCCCACTGTCTCCTACACCAATGCTAGCCTTTAAGATTGCGAACTATGGTTGCATTTTTATATTTTTCTGTGTTAGGTGAACCTATGCCAACCTACGAGTCGAAATATCATCCTAACAATGTGCTAAGGTTTCTGCGAGACGCATTCGGGAGTGGCATAACCGTAGTTAGCAAGAATATAGAACCACTTTGCCAAAAGATTACCTGCTTCTTCAGGAAGCAGCAGGAAAATTAGGTTTAGCCCCAGAAGCTCTGACAGGCAATGAGGTAGTCTTAAGAATACAGTATTCAAAGCCAATAAGTCAGGATAAGATTAGAACGTGGCAAACCAGAGGATTACGACATTTACGCCAAAAAAGGGACCGCTAACTGAAATAATAGGGCCCTTACTGGCTTAACACAATCTCCAACTTCGTTCCGAAAAGCTTAAATATAACGGCTTTATAAATATACGTATTCAAGAAGCAAAATCCTTATATTTGTGAAAAACAAGTATTTCGGGGTAATAGGTCGTTTTACGGTCTTTTGGTTTCGTGCCAAAGGACTCGACAAGAAAAGCATTTTGATTGACCTTTTGTTAAAAGGTCAGGGGTGTGGTTTATGAAAAAGATACATTACTGCGGAGGCGGCTTCAAAGGCCAGGTCGTAAAAGCCCACGGCATATCTTTCTGCGGCTTTTGCGGCAAAGAATTCAGGCTTTAGGTTCTTTTTCTTTTCTTTTTCATTTTAATTTGAATCAGCTAAACCAGAAAAGCTTATTAGCCCTTCTGTTCATACTAATTGCGGTGACCTGACCGGCAACTGTCCTAGGAGACGATCAGGTTTTGTCGCTAGGAGATCTTATTCCTTCAAAGGGAAAGAGAGTAACCTAGAGAGAAAACCGCAGGTTGTCCTCTTGGGAGGAAGCTCTGTCCACCATCATGAACAGATTGTTCGTGATAAAAGTATAGCCGCGGGGCATGGCAGAGATGCCATCGCTGAGAACAGAAACGATACCGGCGAATACTGAAAATCATGACGTATTCACTCCTGTTCATTCAGGAACCGGGTGAAACGGCCCAGCGTATACGGGTGTAAGCTAGATAGCGCATAGACAAATGTTGCACGAACTTTCTTGGAAGAAAGTTCGAAAGAACCTTCAACCAGGAGTTCTACATAAGACGGGCTATGGCAGGTCACCTTTATTCTTTCTTGAAATCAAGCGCGCACGAGTTTATGCAGAACCGTTTCCCTGTAGCAGGAACTGACGTGCCGTCTGCATGTCTAATTGTTTTCGGCCCGTCGTCAAAGACATGGCCGAGATGGCCGCCGCACTTTGCGCATGTCACTTCAATGCGCCTCATGCCATAGCGCACATCTTCGTGCAGCTTCACGTTGCCTTTCGCGGCAATGTCATAGAAGCTCGGCCAGCCGGTGCCCGAATCAAACTTCGTTTCCGAAGAAAACAGCTTTGACCCGCAGCCAGCGCAGGCGTAGATGCCTTTTTCCTTGTTATGAACATATTTTCCTGTAAACGGCGTCTCTGTTCCCTTTTCTCTGAGGACACGGAATTGCTCAGGGCTAAGTTTCTTCCATTTGTCTTCTGCCCGGGACTTCATTGCAATCGGCCTATTTCTTTCTTAGACTTCCAGAAGAAATATCCCAGCACAATAAGTGTTATAACAGGCGTCAGCCACGAAGGCGGATGCCAGCCGAAGCTCTCTCCTATCATTATCAGCCCAAGGAAAAAGATAGAGTACATGGCGCCGTGCTTCAGGTATTTGTACCGCTTTATGCGTTCTATATTAGACACCGTAAGCTGCCGCACGGCTATGGCGCCAAGCCCGTTGCCGAGTATGATAAGCGGCACTGAAAACGTGAATGCAAACGCTCCTATGACCCCGTCTATCGAAAAGCTGGCATCTATGGCCTCCAGATAGAAAATTTTGGACCACGCCGACATGCCCTTTTTGTGCAGCATTTCCTCTTCCATCTTCTCTGCGTTCAGCCGAAAGCCGTGGACGATGAAGAAAATCGTGGAGCCCGTTACCGCGCCGAATGCCATGAGCGGAGACTTTATTGAAAACCATACCAGCACCAGAAGAAGCACAGAGATAACCGCGTAAAACCAGACGTTCATTTTGTGAAAGAACTTCTCTGCAGATAGTCCGTAAACCTTCGGCTCCATGAAAAGCCAGTGAAGAAATATGAAAACAAGGAACACGCCTCCGGCAATGAGCAAAACGTTGGCAGAAGTTTCAAAAGCCGCTGCAGCCTGTGAATCAAATGCAAAGGTTAGTGCTTCTATAATCCCCAGTCCGGGGCTGGCAGTCATGACGATAAGCAGAGGCAGAAGGCCGCGCATCAAAAATACCGCAAACAGGATGCCCCACGTCAAAAACCACCGCCGCATCTTCTGCGATAGCGTTGACAATACCTCGGCGTTGATGACCGCATTGTCAACGCTTGTTATTATCTCAAATAGCCCAAGGCCAATTACAATAAGCAGCAAATCGAAGACCATAAACATATCTCCATTCCGTTGATTAATTTACTTTTTTTCATACTTTTCAAAATGCACAAAATCGTCAAAGCCGTATCGCTTCAGCCGTGGTAGAGGCCGGTTCTTCTCATAGCCCAGCGTGATAAGCATCACAATTTCATAGCCATCTGGTATTTTAAATTCCTTTTTTACGCAGCCAGCGTCAAACCCCTCCATCGGGCATGTCGAAAGCCCCATATCCTTCGCAGCCAGCATAAGCGTCATGCACGCCAGACTTGTTGAGCGGACAGCCCAGACCCTTCTTTCCTCAAAACTTTTCTTCGCCAGCTCTCTTACTTTATTCAAATTTCGCTCTTTCTGCTCGGCCGTGTAATAACCCCTCTTCAGACGGTCTTCAAAAATATCGTCTGCATGCGACATCGGGTTTGTATCCGCAATAACTATTACCGCAGCAGAGCACTCTTCCACATGCTTCTGGCCTTGGGCGCAGTCCTTTAATCGCCGTTTGTTTTCCACGTCTTTGACAACAATAAATTCCCAAGGCTGAAGATTATAGCTGGACGGCGAAAGCTTCACGAGCTCGAAAAGTTTTTTTAATTGTTCGTCGCTGACCTGCCTTTCTGTGTCATAGCTTCTTACAGAGCGTCTCTGCTTGACAACATCCTCGAAATCCATGTCTACATTCTTCATGAGAAAGAAACATAAAGGTTCAGAAATCTACTGCATATGCCATATCTCGTCCCTATTTTGGAAGGATTTAAAACACTTATCCGCCCTGCCCTGACGGCTGGTAAACCGGGTAGAACTGGGCGAGCTTTTTCAGCACTGCATACTCTATGCGCTCGCCGCTTTTGAGTATGTCCGTGGCGGTTACTATCCCTACAAGCTCCCCGTCTCTCGTTACAGGCAGTTTCTTAATGTTCTTTTTAGCCATCACGTCTATGGCATCCGTCACGCTGCTGTTTTCGTCTATTGTAGTCACGGGCCTCCTCATGATGGCTTTGCATTTTACGTCTTCCGGCTTCCTGCCAAGGGCCACGACTTTTTTTAGAATGTCGCGCTCTGTTATTATGCCAATGGCTTTTCTGTTGCCTTCAATAACAACATCACCTATCCTGTATTTGTTCATAATCAGGGCGACTTTCTTTACGCTATCCTCAGGCTTTGCTGTCCTGATGTTTTTTGTCATGACTGAAGACACTTTCATGGGATATTTAATGATAGCTCTGATTAAATCCTTTTGCTTGTACGTGAATTCTGACTTTCTGAACAGCCCGGCGTGCAGCCGCCCTGCCGCGCGGGCCTTTGTGAATATTTTGTAGAATGTAAGACCGATAGAAACGACTACAATCTCGTAAAGAATAAGCACCGGCTCGAAGTGCAGCAGCATCAGGCCGGAGCTTAAGATTCCCAGCAAAGCCAGGACAGGGAACTTGCCGATATTGGCAGGAGACCTGAATGTCCTCTTGATATCCGGCATCTTATACCTCAGCCGTATCAGTGCCGCATTCACGAATATATAGATTACAAAAATTCCTATGTCTGTCAGCAGCGCTATTGTCTTTATGCCGCCGATGAGCAGGAAAGCAAGCGACAGAATCATCACCGTGACTACAGCCACGTAAGGCGTTCTTCTTTTTCCAACGCGGGAGAAAACAGACGGCAGCGTGTTGTTGCACGTAAGCCCGTAGATCATGCGCGAAGCGACTATCAGGATGACCAGCACCGTGTTCGAAGTCGCGAACAGCGCTATGAGTGTCATGAGAAGCCCTGCCTGCGGCATGAATTTCGATACGACATCTGTCAGCGGCGCAGAGGATTTCGCAAGGGCTTCTGCTCCAAGAATGCTGACAGAAGAAACGGAAACGAGGATGTAAAAAAGCGTTGATATGCCCAGGGCAAGAACCAGCGCTTTCGGAAGTACTTTGCTTGCGTTTTTCGTCTCTTCCGCCAGATTCACAAGCTCTTCAAACCCGATGTACGCGAAAAATATCAGCGCTGTTGCAGACAGTATGCCGCTTATCCCTAAAGGGGCCGCAAAATAATTTACCTCTGCTCTTCCGATAAAAAACATGCCTGCTATTATGACGATTACAAGCCCCGACGCCTCGATGAGCGTTGCAATGATGTTGAAGCGCGCCGACTCCTTTATTCCTATGTAATTTATTGCCGACAATGCAACCAGCAAGCCTGCCGCCGCTATAGCAGGCGATACCGGGAATAGAAGAGCAAAGTAGCTGCCGAAGCCTAAAGCCACGGTAGAGGCGCTTACAATCAGCGTGAATATCATTATCCATTGGACTATGAAAGAAAGATAGTTTCTGTTGAATGCGTTTTTTGTATAGACGTATTCAGCCGCGTCCTTCGGGAACATGCCGGAAAGCTCTGCATAGCTTAGCCCTGTAAAAGCGGCAATAATAGCGGCAACAATGAAAGAAATCCATACCGCGTTGCCTGCTATCCCTGCGGCCTGGCCAATCAGGACGTATATTCCCGCGCCGAGAATTATGCCGACGCCGTACAGCGTGGCCGTGAACAGCGAAAGTTCTTTTTTGAGTTTCATTGCTATCTATTGTGATATTCCCTGATTTATAGTTTTACGAGCTTGTTTAAAAAGTCTCTGGAAAAATGAGCTGTAAAGTAAACGTCACCTATAACATCAAATCCTGTTAGTTGCCCACGAATACTTTGAGGGATTGATTTTTAGTGCAACGTTCCCGAAGGGAAAATCCGAAGTCGTGAGGGCGCCGAAAGATTAGAATTAAAAATAGTTAGCTTCAACGCCCAATTCTTCTACTTTGGGTGATGGCGCTTCTTCTTTACAAATTCTAATGTTAAATTTAGGAATTTGAAATGTAGCAAGTAGGGAAAGCCGCAACCCCCACTACCCATTCTTGGTCTGCTCCACAACTTATTCCGCCCTGCGGGCCCTCAAAACCGCAGCATTGAGGCAGATTTGTCTCTTCTATAAAAGAAATGTCCGTGCAACTCCCAAATGAAACATCCCGTGGGGAAACTTCCACGCATTCTTCTCCACAAACTAAGACAGGTTCGTGAGCTGCATCAAATTCAATGCTACAATTCTCATCAAACTCAAACCCGCATTTGTCTTCTATGTTAGCAAGCAAACGGGGATTTATAGTTCCTCTATCTGCAAGTTGTTCTTCTGCTCCTGCATATGCATCTTGACAACTTTCAGTGTCAAGCCCTACTGGATGTGTTTGTTTACCTTGTGGATTGATATGAGCAATAGCTACAGTCGTAAAAGCTACCAAGCCAAGTGCTACAATTAGCCCGAAAATAATCGCTGATTTTCCTTTTCTATCCATTTTTAACGTCCTTCAATTAAAGTTATACGGATATATATTTAAATAATGCCTTCTGTTGAAATAATTTGATTTCTGTTAAAAAGTAGCGACCAAATAAGACTATTATAAACAAAGCCAGTTTTACGAAGGACTAGCATCCAAATTCTCCTGCGACGCAGGGCTGCGTGATATTTTTAACAAATTACATTTATCAGAATTCCAGTTTATTGACCCAGTTGGGTATTTTGCCGCCCTTGACAAAATCATATTGCGGCCAGTAGGGCTTTACGTCTATAACAGGCGTCCCGTTCAGGATATCGAGCCCTTTCACTTTTATCCTGTTGCCTTTGTGCTCCAGCAGCTTCACCGTCGTGATTGCAATGGGGTTCGGCCTTTGGGGGCATCTGCATGCGAATATGCCGACTATCGGAACGTCCGGATTTCCCTGCGGCCTGTGCTTTATGACGTGGCCTTTGACGCGGTCCATCCAGTAGACGATAATCACGTGTGAATAACCGTCTATGCCGTCCAGCGCCTCGGCAAATTCCTTCTTGACTATTATCTCGCTGATTTCTCCTTTGAAGTTACCGAATCTCGGCTCCCTGACGCTATTTTTCACGACGCCTATCGGCGTTAATCTGATTTCTTTCATGACGATACCTATTTTCTGTGCCTTTTCTGTCTTGTTGAATACAAATAGAGCGTTACAAAGAAAAGAACCCAGCCGATAACAGTCAGGATGAGAATGGCATCAAAGCCGTTGTAATACGCAGGATAGTAATTGCCCATCATCCTCATCATCATGGGCGCCATTCCCATCATTCCTCCGCCCATCAATCCCGTGCCGCAGCTGAGCCAGTTTTTTCCCATGAGGGTGTGCATTTGTGTCTGTGTGGATTCTCCGCCCATCATCGAATCCATCTGCTCATGCAGCTCGTGGCTTCCGGCCATCCGTTCCATCACAGCCTCGCCTAACATCTCAAAATCCCCGTCTGGGATTTTGCCGCAGTCTATCTGTTTGACAGCAGAGGCATTTTGTGTAATCAGCATTTGGTTTATCATCTCTTCCGGCGTCCGTACTTCCTCGTGTGCAAAAGCTGAAACAGACAGAATTAGGGCAAAAACCAGGCCTAATCGCTTGAACATAATACCCCTTATTACTTGCCTTTATAAAATTTACATATCAGGCAATCGGTATCGAATCCAAAGGGGCATTTGTTTCTTTCGGAGCCGAACGGGACAAGCTCCTCAAAGGCGCATCTCCCGAAACAGGGCGGCATAAAGATATTTAATCGTGACGGTAAAATAATAGATAGTATCAAAAATGGTAGCATTATGACATGCCCTGTGATAGAATCAAGCCGCATAATAGGCAAGAAGTGGTCAATCCCGATAGTGCAGGAAATAGCCCTTGGAAAATTTTGCGGCTTCAACAGGTTCATGACAAAGGCAGGGAACATTACGCCAAGAATCCTGTCGAAACAGCTGAAAGAGCTCGAAGATGCAGCCCTGATAAAGAAGGTAAAGAAAAGGCAGCATAACGGCAGTCAGCTGACGGAATACGCCCTTACGAAAAAGGGACTGGAATTTCACAAAATCATCAGGGAACTTAAGAAATGGAGCAGGAAATGGGGCAATACGCCGGAGAACTGCCTGAAAATCGTTTGCACAGAATGTCCAAATTTTCATTAGAGTTACTCAAGATTTGCATGATTCTTCCACAGGTCTTCGTTCCGAAGGGCTTTTCTCTCCTGTATTAGCATTGCAACGGCATCGCCAAACACGTGCAGCGTCTGGTCAAAAAGCGTGCTCATCGACTGGACAGAGACAACGACATCAGGTATGTTGGTCTTGGTAGGACAAGGAAGTCGAACAGCAAAATCAGCCATGCCTTTTATTGTAGAGGCAGGCGCAGCAGTTATGATACCGATACGCGCATTCAGTTTCTTTGCCTTTTCTGCAATTGCTTTGGGTACTACGCTCTCTCCAGAGCCGCTGGCGACTAAAAGCAAATCCCTCTCAGTAATGGCCTTTTCTGTTACTGAACCAACAACTTGCACATTTACTCCCAGATGATTCAATCTTTTGCCAAAGCACTGCAGCGAGAGAAAGACGCGGCCAACAGCGATGAGAAAGACCTTCTCCGCTTGCAGTATTTCCCTGACGAGTGTTTCAACTTCCTCGGGTTTTACCCTGTGCAGCACTGCATTTATTTCATCTGTGATTATGCCGCACTTCTCATGGAATGCCATAATATCGCCTACGGATTAATAATAACCTTGAGCCCTTCCTGTTTCTCAACAACGTTGAAGGCCTTTCTTACGTCATCTAATGCAAATCTATGTGTGATGAGTTTTTTTGTCCTTATTTTACCGCCTGCTATGTACTCCAGTGCTTTCCTGTGATGTTCCCTTGTCTGCGAAAAGGAGCCGCCTATTGAAAACTGCCTGTAGTGCATAAGGTTTACCGGCAGGGCGATCGCATCGCCCAGTCCCCTGGGGATGCCGCCGAAGATGTTAACGAATCCGCCTTTTGCCACTGCCTTTATTGCACTCTCATGTGCTTGAATATTATTGGTTGCTGACATCACAACATCATACCCGTGAGGCGATATGCTCATGGACTCTTCAAGAAAATCACCCGAAGTAACATAGCGGTCGGCATCGAAATGCTCTGCAAGCCTTATTCTCTTCTCCTGTGCGTCCGCAACAACTATTTTTCCTGCACCCATCACCTGCGCGAGGTTTATCATCATGCAACCGATGGGCCCTGCGCCTATAATAAGAATGCTTTTCCCTTGGGACATATGCGCAAATTCCAATCCATTAACTACACAACCAAGCGGCTCGGCCAGCGCAGCTTCATCAAATGTTATGTTATCAGGCATCCTGTTTATCGGGCCTCTGCTTACTACATCTTCATTAAGCAGCATGTACTCGCTCAATCCGCCCGGCAACGTTGTGCCTATTGAAAGAACATTATCGCAGACGTTCTCCAAACACTTTTTGCATGTTTCGCACTGCTTGCAAGGTACTTCGTTTCCCAATGCAATCTTGGTGCCAACTACAAAATTATCTACGGAATTTCCGACTTCTGCAACTTCGCCTGCTATTTCGTGCCCGATTATTGCAGGAAATTTTTTTACGCGGTCACCATAGTTAAAAAATTTCAGGTCGCTTCCGCAAATGCCGCACGCGCGCACGCGCAGAAGAACGCTGTTTTCATCGACGCCGGGCCTAGGCACGTCCTTAACATTAATATTTTTCACGCTTTCAAGCAGTGCGGCTTTCATTGCTTTCACTTGCTTGACATTAAATAAGAGCCTTTAAAACATTTTCGCGGTTAGATAATCCTGATAGCAATGATTCCGCTAATGCATAAGGTTAATACCGTCGAAGCGTTGCGCAAAACAAACGAGCGCTTCGGCATCGAAGTGGATGTTCGCGAACGCAATGGGATCATCATAATGAATCATGACGCCTTTGCTGACGGCGAGACTTTCGAGAATCTGCTTAAGAATTATAATCACAAGTTTGTTGTCGTTGATGTCAAATGCGAAGGTATAGAGACTGCGGTCGCAGACATGTTGAAAAAATACGGCATCCGTAATTACTTTTTGCTGGGCATAACGTTGCCGTGGTCGCTGAAACTCATCAGGAGCGGCGTGCGCAACATATCTTTCCATTTCTCGGAGATTGAACCGATGGGAACCGCAAAGAACATGATTGGAAAAGCAGATTGGGTGTGGGTTGACTGCTTTACGAGGATGCCGTTAGACAAAGAATCTTATGATTTCTTGCACAAACATTTCAAAATCTGTCTCGGCTCGCCTGATCTGTTAGGCAGAAAACAAGATATTAAAACTTACAAAGAGCAGTTAAAGAAAATTCCTATAGATGCGATCTGCACCGATTATCCTGAGTTGTGGGAGTAATGTATGAAGATTATAATACCAATGGCCGGAGACAGCAGCGGTTTCGACGATATTAAACCATTAGTTATTATAGATGGCAAAACCATGATCGAGCATGTCTGCAGCATGTTCCCCAGAAAAAGCAGCTTCATTTTCCTCTGCAGGAAAGAGGGCATGGAAAAACTTGAATCTGTTCTTCAAAAAATAAGTCCTGACTGTCTCATAGTTCCTGTTGATCAAACAAGAGGTCCTGCTGACACTGTTCTTCAGCTAGAAGGCCGTATCAACAACGATGAAGAGGTTATTATAAGCTACTGCGACGCCTATGTCAAATGGGATTTCTGGAAATTTGTCGACGAGGCTAGAAAGAACAGCGCTGTAGGCGTGCTCTCCACGTTCAAAGGCTTTAATCCAGTCTTTCTCGGCAACGAGTTGCATGCTTATATCAATGTGAATGACAACGACCTTGTCACAGAAATTCGTGAGAAAGGGCTTTTCCATCCGAACAAGATGGAGAATTACACCTCAGCGGGCTCTTACTATTTCTCGAGATGGTCGCTGTTTGTCAAATATGCGAAGCAAATGATTGAAAAGAATATAGGGGTCAGCGACAATTATTTTGTCAGCCTTGTCTACAACCTTATGATTAAAGACGGGTTGCGCGTCGTGCCTTATGAAGTGGAAGATTTCGTTTCTTGGGGACATCCGGAGAACCTGAAAGAATACATGTTCTGGTCCGAATACTTCTCTTCTCTTGTAGGCGGTCAACAGGAAAGAAAAACCTTCGCCATGACGAACCTTGTGCCTATGGCCGGTCTTGGAAAACGCTTTGCAGATGCGGGCTATAAAAAGCCTAAGCCGCTTATCGAGGTTCTTGGATCACCTATGGCCGTCAAATCCGCGCTCTCGCTACCAAAAGCAGAAAGGTATATATTTGTTTGTATGGAGGATCATACAGAGCGCTTTGGGCTCGATAAGCTTCTGAAGAAGAATATCCCTAGCGCAGAAATAATGCCTATAAATATGCAAACAGATGGCATGGCGCGCACCTGCCTAATGGCAGAAGACCGTCTTGATACAGATAAACCGTTACTTATTTCTTCATGCGATTATTCTTTTGTTTACGATGAACAGAAATTTGAACAGCTGATAAACCAAGGTGCAGACGTGGTTATCTGGACTTTCAGGCAGTATCCTGACGCTAGAAGAAATCCAAAGGCCTATGCGTATCTTGTCGTTGAGAACGGCCTTGTCAAAAGGATCTCAGAAAAAGTTCCAATAAGCGACGAGCCGCACAAGGATCAAATAGTTCTTGGCATTTTTTATTTCAAAAATGCACGCATATTTATAGAAGCCGCGCGTGGGATGATTGAAAAAAAGATAGCTGTAAACGGCGAGTATTATGTTGCCACATCGATTAGCGAACTGATAAATAAAGGTATGAAAATCGTTCCTTTCGAGGTCGACAAATACATATGCTGGGGCACTCCGGAGGATTTGAAGATTTTTGAATACTGGAAGGATTATTTCAGCAGCTTAGGAAATCATCCATACGATATGGACAGAAGGGCTAATCATAATCAGAATTATAGTTAACCAAATAAAGAAACAGGTATTATAATTTGGTTTACTATACACGCAAAGAGCGAAGCTCTTTGGTGCACCAGAAAGCTACGCTTTCTGCG
>JACPAG010000006.1 GCA_016180945.1 Candidatus Aenigmatarchaeota archaeon
CAACAAGGGAACGGCAGAGCTGAAAAATCTCGCGTTCTTCGTTGACAACAACCCCGTGCCAGCCACAGGAGCGCCTGTGGCTAAAGACGGCGTCGGCACTTTCACCTTAAACGCAACCCAGCTTGCCCAGTATCCGGGAAAAAAGCTGAAAGTGACATCCGCGGGATTTTCGCAGCAGGAGGACGCGAACTTTTACGCGAAGAACACAGTAGCTTACTATACGTTTGACGGCACGGACGGACGAACCATAAAAGACGAGTCAGGCAACAACAATCACGGAACATTTGTCGGGGAAACTTTCAATGACGGTACATTAAGCCCGGCATGCCCTAACTGCCCGCAACTCACAACAGGCAAATATGGAAATGCTTTGAGTTTTGACGGAGTGAATGATTATGTGGATATTGGCAATGTTATTCCAACATTAACCGAGGGAACAGTTGAAGCATGGGTTAAAAGAATAGCTTTAACAGGAACTTATCAAATGGTAATTTCAGACAGTGGTTCACAGCTGGAACTCACTTGGTCAGTAAACACCCTACAATTCTATGTAAATAATGTCGGAGTTCAGGTTGGAAATTCAGACCTAACAAATTGGCAACATCTTGTCGGCACATTCAGTCAAACAGGAAATTTCCAGCGCCTTTATGTAAATGGGGTATTGGCTGCAAGTGGACTTTATCCCGGTGATGCTACTGCCGCCTCAAGAACCATTGGTAGTAGAGGAGGTTCACTTCCTTTCACGGGCTCCATAGACGAAGTCCGGGTATACAGCCGCGCCCTCTCGGCAGCTGAGGTCGCCGAGGACATGAACTCTCCTTATCCTATTGACAGGCCTGCAAATCTTCCAAACGGGAATGGCATGTCAATTTTCATGTGGATTAAACCGGCCACAGTGGCGGCAACACAGAGCCTTTTCAGCAGGACACATACCAAAGGAGACTTGAGAATATGGGGCGATGCCGAAGTCGCATTCAGAGTACAGAACTCGACCAACTGTGGCGGGGCGTGTTATTGCGACACATACAAAGGGACATCGGCTGCGAGAATCAGCGCCGACCAGTGGTATCATGTCGTTGCAGTTTACAATGGCACTTTTTGCGGTCTTTACATCAACGGTGAATTGAAAACAAGCACTACAGGCGCATACAACGATATGATAAGCTCATCTGCTTTTGGACTTGGAACGGATGCCGGTACGAACAACAACGGGTATAATGGCGTAAAGGACGAAGTCCGCATTCTAAATGTCGCGAGAGAATAGCAGGCATCTTGCTATACTTATCTGAACTTGTCCAGCAGCGGCGTGATGTCTATGTTTCTTATGTCATGCTTTGCTACGGGTCCCTGCGCCAGCTGCGGCAATCCTTCTTCAAGCACAGGCTTGTCCGCTTTGAAAAACAATCCTATAGGTATTTTCTCCCCCCATTCCTGTGCCTTGGCAAACGCATCCAGGAAATTCGAAGGGTCGTGACCGCTGTCTTCTAGTCGGTAAATCCTTTTTTTGTACCAGTCCATCGTGTTGATCTTATTGTACGTCGAACAAGGCTGGAAGACATCGATGAGCGCAAACCCTTTGTGTCTTACACCTTCGACGATAAGTTTTTTGAGGTGGGCAATATCAAAGGCGTACCCGCGTGCAACATAAGTGGCACCCATCGTCAGCGCGAGCGCAACGGGGTTTACCGGCTCTTCTATTGCCCCGTTCGGCGTTGACGGCGACTTGAACCCCTTTTCACTCGTCGGCGAGTACTGCCCTTTTGTAAGGCCATAGACTTCATTGTTTTGGATTACATATGTTATATCCAGATTTCGCCTCATCGCATGTATCAGGTGGTTTCCGCCTATGCCGTAGCCGTCTCCGTCGCCGCCTACGGCTATTACATTCAGCTCATGATTCGCCAGCTTTGCGCCGGTTGCCACCGGCAATGTCCGCCCGTGCAGGCCTTCAAAGCCGTAAGCCTTGATGTAGTGCGGCACTTTCGAACCGCACCCGATCCCTGAAACAATGACCGTCTGGTGCTGCGGTATTCCCAACTCAACTATTGCGGATTTCAACGTGCTAAGTATTGTAAAATCTCCGCACCCCGGGCACCACGACGGCGATTCTTTTGTCATCAATCCGGCTATGCTCAATTTTTCATCCGCCATATAAATCATCTTTGTTTTTAATCATCACTTGTCTGAACTTCTTTTTCCGTCAACTCCTCAACGACGCCCTCCCTGCTGAATACGAGCCTTTTCACATTATTGTCGAGAATTATATTTTTCACGCCGCTGTAAATATCCTCCGGTGAAAACGGCCGGCCGTCATACTTCAGTATTTTATAATCTGTGTCCAGTCCGGTATGCTCTTTTATCAGGCCCGAGAGCTGCGATGTTTTGTTGTTCTCAACTACTATTGTCCTGAATTTTTTCATCAGTTCTTTTATCCGTGCCTCAGGGAACGGACTGAGATATACGACCTGGATATAATTTACGTTGATGCCTTCTTTTTCGAGCATCTTCATGGCCTCTAATATAGGCCCTTTAGGAGAACCCCAGCTGATTATTGAAAAATCAGCTGTGCCATTGCCGTGAATTTTTACGCTTCTGCTTGAAACTTCTTTTGCGGCATGCTGGAATTTCCTGTACCTTTTGTCGTGCATAACTATTCGGACTTCTTCCTCTTCCCGTTCATAACCTTCTTCGTCATGCTCATAGCTTGATGCAACAAACATGCCGTTTCTCTGTCCTGGTATTGAACGCGGTGACACGCCGCTTTCCGTTATTTTATATCTTTTATACCCGCCTGTGCTAAGTTCTTCCTCTGTGGCGATATCGCCCCTGTCTATGGAGGTTTTTGAGGCAAGGCCATCGACTGTTTTATAGCTTTCGCCGAGATATTTGTCTGTAAGAATTATTACCGGCATCTGGTATTTATCAGCGAGGTTAAATGCATCTATAGTCAGATGGAAACACTCTTCCACGTCGCCCGGTGCCATAACAATGCGCGGAAACTCATCAGTAGACGCGTGAAGCACGAATCTCAGGTCGCCCTGACCGGAATGTGTCGCCATTCCTGTAGCAGGGCCCGGCCTCTGGGCTTCCACGACAACCAGCGGCGTTTCTGTCTGCGCCGCCAGTCCAAGCCCTTCTGTCATTAGTGCGAATCCTCCACCAGATGTGGCTGTCATTGCGCGCGCCCCCGCAAAAGATGCGCCTATAGCCATGTTTATGGCAGCTATTTCATCTTCCGTATGCTTTACCACAATGTTATAATTTTTTTCTTGCGCAGCAAGCGTGCTCAGAATGGATGACGCAGGCGTCATCGGGTACGCCGCAAAAAATTTGCACCCCGCCTTGACGGCACCTGTAGATATAGCCTCGTTCCCCGACATAAACATGCGTCCTTTGTTCTCTAGTCTTTCCATCTTGAATGCAAAATCATCCGGAAAATTGTTTTTTATATAATCATAACCGAGCTTCGCCGCTTTTATATTCTGCTCCGCAACCAACGTACCTTTCTTGGCGCCGAAATGGTCCCTTATTACGCTGCTCATGAGCTCCAAATCAAAATCCAGCAGGGCTATTGTTCCGCCAAGCGCGACGGTATTCCTCATTATTTTGCCGCCGCACTCGTTTGCAAACTTCATCAGAGGAATGGGATATAATTTGACATCAACATCAAATTGATTTTTGTCTAACTTAAGTTCGTCCCCGTCATAAATTATCCCCGAACCGGAAACAAGCTTGTGCGAATGCTTGTCAACAGTTTCTTTGTTCAACGCCACGAGCATATCGACCTGTTTTACGTGCGAAAATATGTCTTTATCCTCAATCCGCAAGTCCAGATTATTGTGTCCTCCCCTTATGAGTGAAGGGTATTCTGCGGTTGCAAAAACGTACAGCCCCCCGCGCAGGCAGGACTTTGCAAACAGCATAAGGCCTGCATTAAGTATGCCGTCCCCCGCTTCGCCTCCTATCTTCCACGAAAATTTGTTGACAGTCTTCTTCATGCAAATCCCGTCCCTGATTTCTATGCCCGCTCCCCAAAGAATTTAAATTCAGAAGCTGCTTAGAGTTTAATAAGAATTTATTTGACACGGCGAGCTTAAATATTTTTCAGAGATAGTTATATAAAGTTATATAAGTAAGACAGGAATAGGGAGCGTGTTGCGTATGACTAAGAAAATTCTTCATTACCCGCGGTTGGATACAATACTGATGATAGAAGAAGCAGTGAAAAAATCCAGAAACAAGGGCAAAATGCAGATCTGGAGGTCCCTTCCAAAGAAAATAATGTACCAGACATTTAACCTGGTGCTCAGTTACTTGGAAAGTTCGGGAAAAATACTTATTCGCAAAGGAAAAATTCTATGGATACACGACCCGCAGGTTATGAAAAAGCTCGTCGAATACGGCTATTCTGAATAAATTTATGATAATTGTATAGGCGTATACAATAATGGTTGAAAGTGATTCGATGATGTCCGATTTTAGCATAGCATTAAGTAAATTTGGCATATTCTCAAGTAATTTTCCATTTCCTGTAGCTATAAGGCAAGCAGAAAAAGAAGGGCAGCAGCATATAGTCGTTTATGTTCCAGATGAAGTTTACGATTCAAATACTTATCCATCAATTGTTCCGCCAACATTCGATGGTATACAGTAGGAGTAGAGCCTTACAGAAACGGAATAAATTTATTAATGGCTTTATGGAAATACACAGAAGACGAATAATGGTGTTGATAAATGACTAAAAAACTGAAAATCCTGGCAGCAAGCGACCTTCATGGCGACACGCGCCAGGTGAAAAAGCTTGCCGAAAGGGCCTACAAAGAAAATGTCGATATAGTGATTATAGCCGGCGACATCACGCAATTCGACAGCAGCTCGGAGGATATGATAGGGCCTTTTCTGAAAAGGGGCAAGAAAGTTTTGTTTGTGCCGGGCAATCACGATTCGCCGGCTACTGCCGAGTTCCTCGAAGAGAAATACCGGATAACAAACCTGCAGCATTGCCCTGTTAATTACAAAGGCATCGGGTTTTTCGGTTGCGGCGGGGCTAACATAGGCTTAAACCAGCTTAGTGAAAAGGAAATAGGAATTTATTTGAAGAACGGCTTCGATTCAATAAAAGAGGCAGAAAAGAAAATCATGATAACACATCTTCATCCCGAAGGCACGGCGATAGAAAAGATGTCCTTCCGCGGCAGCAGGAGCATAAAAAAAGCAATCGAAGATTTCAAGCCGGACATTCATATATGCGGTCACATACACGAAGCCGAAGGCGTCGAGGAAAAAATAGGCAGGACAAAGGTTTTTTGCGTCGGCAGCCAGGGAAAGATAATTGAGGTATAGAGTTTCTTTCTATCAAAAGGAAAAATTTCTTCGCACGGCTATAAAAGTATATATATCGCATCTTTTCAATAATCAATTCATGAGGATTACAGAAAAAATTGTTGTATTAGCTACATTATTTTCTGCTGTCGTAAGCGCACACGGCGCTGAAGAAACTGTAACTGTATTGAATCTTCCAGACCCCTTGACAATTATTTATTATACTTTATGGATATCGGGTTTGGCAATCGGCACTTCTTTAGTCTTCAAACTGAACAGCGTCGAGAAAAAAATTAGTTTTATTTTGATAGCAGTTCCCGTCGCCTTTTCTACATTTTATCTGGCAGCAGATACCGTTTATCTTAATCTTATTTCAGAAACAGGCGGTCCTGTCCACTGGCATGCCGATTACGAGGTATGGGTATGCGGCACTAAGCTGGATTTAACAGACCCGATGGGGTTCGACAACAAAGTCGGCTCTCCGGTATTTCACGAGCACAACGATGACAGGATGCATGCAGAAGGCGTTCTTGTTAAGATAAGCGATGCAAACCTTGAGTCGTATTTTGATGTTATAGGAGGCGGATTAAGAAAAGATGCAATGTCATACCCCGCTGAAGGTGGCAAGGTTTCGGTTACAAACAATGATCTGTGCAATGGCAAGCCGGCGGCGCTTCAGGTATTTGTTTACAAAATGCAAGGCAAGAAATATCACCAGGAAAAGATAGGAGACTTTCCTCATTACGTCCTATCGCCTTACGTCCAGGTTCCGCCAGGAGACTGCATCATAATAGAATTTAATGAGGAGAAGAATAAAACTGACAAGATATGTGAGACCTACAAGGTCGCGATAGAAAAAGGTGATTTGATTGGCGGTTGAAGCTTTCCTGCCGACGTTAGGCGCAGTAGTATTCACTGCTGTCATTGATTCAATCAACCCATGCGCCATAGGCGTCTTAATATTGCTTATAACCACGCTGCTTGCCAACGCGCGCAATAAAAAGAGGATGCTCTTGATAGGCATGGTCTATATAGCGGCGGTTTATGTCACATACCTCCTTGCAGGATTGGGTTTGATATATTTTTTAAGCGCTATACCGCTTTACGTTTCAGAGTACATTGCCATTGTGGTAGGAAGTCTCATAGTAGGCGCCGGCTTGATAGAAATAAAAGATTATTTCTGGTATGGCCGCGGCTTCTCTTTGGCCATCTCTCCCGACAGGGCAAAACAGATACATGGTTATGTAAAGAAAATTTCAATACCAAGTGCAATATTTTTAGGCGTATTCGTTGCAGCCGTAGAGTTGCCGTGCACAGGAGCGCCATATATGGCTATAATTCTCTTGCTGTCGCAGAATTTCAACCTCTATGCATTCTTCTTGCTGCTGCTCTACAACTTTATATTCGTCCTCCCGCTAATCATTATTTTATTCCTTGTTTATTTCGGTACAAAGATACAGCACATAAAGATGTGGAAGCATAAAAACCGCCGTTACATGAGATTATTCACAGGCATAACTTTGATTTTGTTAGGCTGGTTATTGATGCTGATAGCAAACGGCACAATAAATCTAGCATAGCGTGGTGTCTTGTCTGATGAAAAAAAGAGGCATAAAGATACGCATAGTGAAAAGGCGCGGTCATTTGGAGGAGTACGACCAGAAGAAAGTTTACGGCTCCTGTTACGGCGCATGCTACGCAACTGGCTTGACTGCGAAAGAATGCGAAGCTATAGCCGAGGCTGTGGCGAAAGAAGCAAGCAGATGGGTAAAAAGCAGGCAGAAGGTTACATCGACAGAGATATTTCGATTTGTCGTAAAACTGCTCAAAAAACACAATAAGGAAGTAGCTTTCCTCTACGAAACGCACAGGGATATTTCTTAGCAGAATTCGCAAACGTTTTTCTTGCCTTTCACGTGCTTATGTTTTTTAGCAGACACGAGATCACCTGCAAAAGCATGCATGTCTGAGATATTTAAAGATTGAGGGATTTCTGAAAATGATAAAAATTAAAATGCCCCGCTAGCGGGGCCAAAATGTTTTAGCTAATCAGCGCTTACCGCTTCTTAGCCTTTTTCTTTCTCACTAAATTCACCTCTTTTGCTAACCCTATAACTATGCTGCTGGCAAGGCTACAGAATTAGCTATATTAATGTTATTACTACTTAATAGTATATAAAGTTATCGATGTCATGTTATGTAAGATGACATACAGAAAACAAGGTTTTCTGTAGCATCAGAAAGCTTTGCTTTCTGCTTGCATTGAAAATTGACCTAAAAATAAACACTATGCAGTAGTGACAAACAGAAGGTTTAAAAGGGTTTTTGCAGTAAATATATCTATGGTGTTCAAAAAGGTGAAAAGCATGGTTCGCGGATACCTTACTCACAAGGATATAGAGAAACTGGAGCAGGCGGCAATCAGGCCATTGAAACACAAAAAGGTGTTTGTGAAGAAATGGCTTTGCAACAGCTGCAATTACAACTGGTTCTATAACAGCGTCAAATGCCCCACCTGTTCTTCGCCCGACATACAGAACAAATAAAGCCCGTCAGGGAGATTTAGGGGATCTCGCTTTTTTGCATAGAAATATTGTCCAAATCTAGGGCGTCTTTTCCCGCTTTGATGCCCACTTTTACGCTTTCTCCCGGATGAAGTTCGCGTATTCTCGTCTTCAGGTCGCTGCTCTTCTCCCATATGGCGTCAAACATCTGCCTCATCAATTCTACCGTCCCTTTCTGGTTTGTGAGTATTGCAAAATCTTCCGGCGAGTTTATGCCGGGCGAATCGTCCTTTATGTGAAGCAAAACAAGGCGTGAATTGTCAAAGCAGCCCATCACAGCATGGACATCATCGATGTGCCTTATCTCAACGCCCAAATCCATCGCCTCCCGTGCATTGCCCCCTGTGACAGGGGCCAGGCATCGGATTTTTACGCCACGTTTTTTTGCGTCAGCAAAGAGTTGCTTGAAATATTTGTGCATTCTTAAAATGCCATTCGGTGTTGTTGTGATTATGATTTCATGTCGCGACTTCTGTACGTAGTCCTTAATGAACTGGAACACGTTTTCCCTTCCTCTTACCTGCTTGACGCCCTCAACAGGCTTGTTCGTTTCTATTTCCATTATTTTCTCTTCCGCCGGTATCGCGGCATCCCATATATTTTCTACAAGTTCGCGCATGCGTCCTACAAGGCCGGGCACATTGCTCCTTATGAGTTCATTCGGGCTTTTGCCCTTTGTGTCCTTGGCAATCAGCAGGCAATCCGTGTCCGTCAATACAACCCTCATTGGAAATTCAAAATGCCTCAGCTCAACAACATCGTTGAGCTCTTTTGCGTATTTCAGGTTTTCCTTTGTTACTATAACCAAATACCTCACGCGGACCCCCCGGCTTTTTAAATTGAGCAGCAGCTCTTTCCTTTTTTCAACAGCAGTCTTAAGCCCGTAGGATGTCACGCACGCTATCAGATTCTCTTTTGTGTTTTTCATGGCGTCCGTTATGCTTTCGAAAATATCCTCGTCGCCTTTTATTACCTCTGTCTTCTTTACAGGCTCCCCTTTTTCTATCTCGGCTATGCGCTCCTCGGCCGAAGGTGCGTTAGCCCATGCGGAAAAGGCAAAGCCGTTCAGCAAAGCGACAAACTGCTCGTCCCTGCTGCAAAGTGCCATAGGCGCATTGGTCTGGAAAACGCAGACGTCGCTGTTGTCCGCTATCGCTATCTTTACCTGCGTTTCCGTCTCGTAGTGGCGGATATCGGAAAATTTCATCCACTGTTTTACAGCGTTTTTGTTTTCCTTGGTTATGGGGCAGAGGACTTTAATCTCTGCCTTCGAGGATCTGGCAGTGTAGAAAAGCCTGCGCAAATCAGATGAGTTTATTGCAAGAACAACGGTTTTTCCCGCCTTTGAGATAAGCTCGTCTATTTTCTTGTGTATGATTCTCTTGGCGCGGAAGATCGTAAACTCCCCGACCTCCTTTCTTTTCGGCAGAGTCACGGAATTCAGGTAACCGGCAAGTTTTTCCTTCGTTTTCAGCAGCCGCTCGATGGTTTTTTTCCGGGTTTCTATGTAGTAAGAAACAGCGAGCTCGAAATCTACCGCCCTGAAACGCGTAACCTTTTCCGGCAGTATTTCAGCAAATCCCTTCTTGTGGAGCTCTTGCATGGTCTGATAAATCTTGCTCCTCGGTATCCGCGATGCAGCAGCTATCTCCGACGCTTTCGCCTCTTTCAGCGACAACAGCGCCGTGTAAGCCTTCGCCTCGTTCCTCGACAATCCGAATTTTCTCAGCTGCTGGAAAACGAGTTCCATAAAATTACTCCCATACTGACAACTTAAGGGGGAGACACACTGACGCCTTCGGCGTCGGTTTGTTTTTGCTTTGCAGTCATAGTCATGCAAAGAACTAATTAAGTATAATACCTCTTTGCTGACTATATGTAAACCAAATAAGTAGGATACGTGTTTATTTATTTGGTTTACTACAATCCCCCAACGTTGAGCAATGGCATAACAAATGCCATTGCTCGTTAAGTTGTCAGTATCAACTACTCCCTTTGAAAACTTCTTAAAAACACTTTTGAAAATTTTTGTCTTCCCTCCAGTAACAAAAATTTTCTGGCATAGCAGTGGAATGTCAGATTTCAATAATTGTCCCATAGAGAAAACGAGATTTCAGCATTCCGCGTATTTTCACGATTTTTGTGTTATTTGTTACCCACGCTTGTGACAACTATTCCTTTTTATCCCACCCAGTGGATATGGCATTAGAGAAATCGAAAGGAAATTGCATTTGCAGTTTAATAATATGGCGCTCGACTGCGCGAAGCGCAGGGGAGGTGTGGTGAAAATGGACTTTGAACATGCTGTAAGTACAGCCAATAGCCATCTTCTCAAGGCCAAAATAGCATATCTCGAATGCGACTGCGAAAAGAGCATAGCCCATGCGCTGATAGCAACGAATATCGCCACATTCACCATATTCAACAAGGTCGGCGGAGCCGAGAAGATAATAGCTGCGACTGAAAGAAAAATAGCAGAATTGGAATCGCTAATGGATGCGGCAAAAAGAAAAGCAGTTTAGTAAATAATATGGCGATCGACTAACCGGAGGTTAGGGGATGATGAGACCAGACGAAGTCTATGCAGAAAAACACTGCCCCGGGTGCGGATCCCAGCATTTGGTGGTGGATAATAATTTCCGCTTCTGCATCGAATGCGGGGCCATAGTGGAAGAGCTTTTGGTGGTGTAAGAAGCCAAAATTATAAAATGGCGCTCGACTTTTGCGAAGCAAAAGGGGAGGTATATGTCCCTGTCCGAATGCTGCAGCACAGAAATGGTTGTAACCATGGAACTTGGCCGCTTTGTGGAAATGAAATGCGCAAAATGCGGCGACCTTGTTTACCTGAAGCAGTATTCCAAGAATTATTCATACTTATAAATTTTCCCTTCAATTTATTCCCATGCAAGCGCTTTACATGAACGATTCTTACTTGAAAGAATTCTCGGCAGTTGTCGTTAGAGTTGACGGCAAATACGTGGTTCTGGACAGGACAGCTTTCTATCCGAACAGCGGCGGCCAGCCGCATGATTCGGGAAAATTAATTTCTGGCGGCGAAGAATACAACGTCGTCTATGTGGCAAAAATTGACGGCGTCATAAGTCACGAAGTGGACAAGCAGGGATTGAAAGTCGGCGATTCCGTTCGCGGCATAATAGACTGGGACAGGCGATATACGCTGATGCGCATGCATACGGCTGCGCACCTGCTGAGCGCCGTATTCCACAAGGAAGCCGGCGCACTGATAACCGGAAACCAGCTTAACGTAGACCAGTCGCGAATAGATTTTTCATTGGAAAATTTCGACAGGTCGCGGATTGCTGAATACGTCAGGACAGCGAACGGCATAATAAAAAAAGAACTGCCGGTTGCCGTGCGTTTTATCAGGAAAGAAAATATGACAGGCGATTTGATAAAACTGGCCGGGGTACTGCCGCCGGATGCGGATGAAATCCGCCTTGTTGATATAGCCGGCATTGATGTTCAGGCGGACGGCGGCACCCATGTAAAGAATACGGCAGAAGTCGGGGAAATAGAAATAGTGAAAATGGAAAACAAAGGCAAGAGCAACCGCAGGATTTACTTTACAGTGAAGTAATTGTAGCTTTTCATTGTTTTCTTTGCTCAGAAAGCATTCGCTTTCTGGCAACTCAAGAAGCTTTTGCTTCTTCGAGTTTCCGCAAGCGATTTTCGAAACAACTAGACGCACAGATGTGCGTCAGCTCATTCAAAGAAAAGGGCTTTTCCAAAATGTTTATAGCTGACCAACTTAATATTTAGGTATAACTATAAGTTGGTCACATATAGTAAACCAAATTATAATATTCTGTTTCTTTATTTGGTTAACTATATATACAACCCCTCGACATATAATTAATATTCAATTGGGGTGATTATGAATGGCAAAGAAGAAAAAGAGATAAGCTGGTTATTCCTGAAAAGTTTTTTAAATTTTTTATTATTTGTGCTCTTTCGGTTTTCTTTTTCCTTTGATTTGATGTTACGTTTGAAAATATCTTCGTGTGTAGTACTCGACGACCTTTAAATAGATTTTCCTTATAACGTATACGCAAGGATGCTATAAGCCAATTTATAAAGAGGCATCCTTAGTAAAAATCGCCTTAACCTAGTATAGACCAGTAAAACATTCGAAGAACAAAGTTCTTCGATGCACCAAAGAACCGGAGGTTCTTTGCGTGTGGGATACGCACTTGCAATAAGCGTTGCAAGGGGTATTAAGGGGATGTAAAAACGAGGTTAGTAAATGGATTTCAGACCAAGAGAAATGCACAAGGCAGTCTGTTCGGACTGTGGCGCTGAAACAGAAGTTCCTTTCAAACCGACTGAAGGAAGGCCTGTTTATTGCAGGGAGTGCTTCTCAAAGAAAAGACAGAGAAGATTCTAAGTAAATTAGAAGACTTATTCTGGCAGGAAACTTTTTGGTTTTATTTTTTTAATTATACATTTTACATACGGTATTAGCCAGTGCTTTCTGCAGCATTGCCAATAGAAAACCAGTGGCAGTATAGTTGTCATGGCGAAGCTTTCTATCAGCAGATAGCCGTTATACGCATTGGACGGCAGTCTCGGCAGCGTGCCGAAGAAATAGTCGAGTATGTCGTTAATCAGGAAAAAGAGCAGCACAACAGCCAAACCGGACATTCTGGGCCTTAGCCTTGCAGTTAATATCATACCCTCCAGAATCATCCCTATGTGCAGCGGGAAATTTATCGAATAGATTACAGGCGAGACGGCAAAGAAATAATCCCGGAACATGATTATAACGAGCGCTGTCCAGAACCCGTATTTTACCAGCCCCATGATTGCAAGGAATAAAAGCCATTGCGGCATTTTTTTGTTATAGTACAAAAAGTACGAAACAAAGACAAAAAGCAGGACAGACAGCGGCGAATCCAGCGTGAATATCCACAGGTAGAAAGGCGTTGCAACAAGCTGGTGCCAGTAGTAATAAATGCCGTACAGGAAGCCGGTAAAGTTTATTATGGCTAAGGATACTAGCAGGCGCTTGTTCTGTAGGATTGATTCTGAAAACCGGGTGAAGCCCATAGGGCTTATTTGTGCGCGTAGATTAAAAAATAAGTTATAGTCATACTTCAGATTCACCTACTTCTTCTTGGCGCTAAGCCAGAAATTGGCAAATGCAGAATATGAGAACAGTGTAGTGTACGCGCTTATCAGGGATTCCAGAATCAAGACTATAGGGTCTGCACTACTTCCAATTACATAGGTGAATGTTACAGGCAGTGAGAGAAGACCTATGCCAATAGCTATGATTGCGTACAATATCCAGAATATGAACATGCTCAGCTTGTTCCTTCTGACAACAGATGCAGAAGCTTTTATTGAACCGAAAACGCCAGCGTTGCCCAAAACGGCTATATAAGGGACAAGAGAGACGAAGAAGACTGCAACAAACAGGACTGCGAATCCGATTGCCATGCCAGCCAGAACTGTCAGAATGTTTCCGGAAGCCGATAGTCCGGCAGAACCAAGCCCGACGACGGCAATCAGAGGCATAGCCGCAAGCAGCAGAATTGCCGTCACCAGGAGATACGTGCCGAGCAGTCTGAGAAATCTCTTTTTCGCCGCCGGCAAGCTAGCCGCCAAAGATTTTCTGCCGCCGGAAAAGTATTTTGCGGCATTATCGATGTACAAGCCCATGAAAAAAGTTGTGATTAAAATGCTTATTATTGCGACAGGTATGAGGTTTACGCCAACTGTTATTAATGAGGTTATTTCAGACGGATTCGTCAGCGCAGCGATATAAAATCCGGAATATGACAGCGCAGCATTAACAGCAAACATCAGGACAAAGACCTGCAGATTAAGAGGATATTTGATTGCCTTGGAGAATATTTTCTCGAAATCCATGCTTATATTTTGGCGTGGCGCTTATAAAGATTTCTCTGGTAAATATCTCGCATGGTTGGACCTGAAGGGCTTTTATTTACTTTTGTCGCTTCGTTTAGGGACCCAGAGCGCAGAAAAGAGGCTGCATCTTACTGCTTTCAGAAGGGATATTTGCATCCAACAGAGCGATATTTCAATGGACTTGGATACAATCCAGATGAACTGAAACAAGTACAAGTTAGTGGTGAAGTGGCAGACGCCGTTGAACAATTTTATCAAGGCGCAAGAACGGGTTTCGAGATTGGTATGCGGCATTTAGGTAGAAGTCTTTCTTAACACTTTTACAGGAATGCCGCCTGCAAACGCATTCTCTGGAACGTTTTCGTTTACAAGCGACATGGCCGATACAGTTGCATTGTCGCCAATCGTTACCCCTGCAAGCACCGTCGAGTTGGCGCCCACCATAACGTTCTTGCCTATTTTGACTTTTCCTATCCGCAGTTCCTTAATCAAAAATTCATGCGCCAGTATGGTGCAGCCGTACCCGATAATCGTGTTATCGCCTATCTCTATGAGTTCCGGAAAAAGTATATCAAATGTGACTTTGTAGGCGACAGAAACGTTTTTTCCTACCTTAATGCCGATGGCACGGTAAAGCTTGTTCTTCAGCCCCAGCGGCATGTATTTTGCAATTTCTATTGCTATTATGTTTCTTAGAACCTTCAAAGGATGCGCGTGCTTTGGCCATTCCAGTAACGAATTGCCGTCTCCTGCATATTTGTACTTAGTTAAGCTTCTCATAGCAAAGATTTGAAGAAGAAGCTTAAAATAACATTGGAAAATAAAATAGCATTTCTTGGATGTTAAGTTTATAACCTTTAATTGAATAGTAATCTACGATGCCAGCTGAAACGACTGAAAAAGAAAAACCAAAGGTATTTGCGTATGTCCCTGAGCGTTTGTACAGCGGATTAGATTTTCCATCTGCAGCTGTCCATTTATCTCATCCTGACAGATTAACGGGTAGGGAAAAAGACTGCTTGGCAGAACTTTTGCTTCGCCCAACTTGGCTACAAAAGGCGGCTTAGAAAACCCTGTTGCAATTTATGTTGATGGCAGGCTCTTACGCTTTATTCCAGAAATCGAACTTATACCTCTAGAACCGGGAGAACTTCCGACTGACCCAGTATCTTATTTTAGAATGCGGCAAAGAGCACTTGGCGAAAGACCATTCCCAGAAAAGTTTCAAGGAAGTGATTTTGAAGTATGGGCTCTGACAAGATACCCGAACCCGGAAGAGTTACGATGGTGGCAATGGGAACACGATGACTGGAAATCACCGCTCTTTAATCCTGATGCGGATACGGATGAAGTAAGGAGATATATAAAAGGAGTCTATCAAAGGTTTACCGGATATTATCCTCCTCTGGCAGAGCAAAGGCCTGCTGTCTTTGGCTGGTACACATGGGAAAACGGTGAAAGAGGCGAGAGGTTTAGATTGGCTATCAGGCCTTATGTAAAGGAGGTCGGAAGAGACGGGCGCACAGGAAGATATGTATCTCCAAGCCATCATTTAACTATAGCCACCACGCTTCCAAGAGAGCAATTTGCAGCCGCATTGCAAAGAAGCAGTCAGTGATTTCTTTCTAAAACCCTAAAATTTCTTGGATGCGATGATTTGTCTCTATAACGCCGTTTTCACTACCTTGCGCTCGTGCCGAAAATTGCCGCTCAAACATCTACTTCTGCAGATAGAAATGTTTTTTAAGTATGATAGCCTATAGTTATAGTCGCCACAACCTGTTGTATGTCCATTCCTATAAAGCCACAACAGGTTGTAGTAACTGGTTGGGGACGAATCCCACAAAAAATGGGACAAGAATTGTAATCTGGCGCCCGACTAGGAACAGACTGACACACTGCTGTGTATCTAGTTGTTTGGAGGTTAGGGGAAAATCACTTTAACAAACTATGTTAAAGTGATAATTTAATTTTCTGAAAAGCAAAAGCTTTTTGGAATCCCGGAGAAGCTTTGCTTCTCCAAGATGTTAAAGGTGATTTTGGAGAATGAGGTGTCCTTACTGTTCTGGCGAAGAAACAAAGGTAGTAGACAAGCGTGACGTTGAAGAAATTACGCGCCGCCGCCGGGAATGCATAGCATGCAAAAAGCGCTTTACGACTTATGAAAAGGCACAGGTAAATCTGATTGTCATAAAAAAAGACGGCCGCAAAGAGGAGTTCAGCCGCGAAAAACTAAGGCTCGGTATAGTGAAGGCCTGCGAAAAAAGGCCCATCACGGAAGAGCAGATAGAGGCAGCTGTCGATGACATCGAATCAAGGCTGATGAGACTGGGACAGGTTGAGTCAAAAAAAATAGGAGAGCTTGTAATGAAAAAGCTGCTCAAGTTGGATGAGATAGCTTACGTCCGATTCGCATCCGTTTACAGAAGCTTCGACGATGTGAAGGCGTTCGAAAAAGAAGTCAAGATGATAAAGAAAGTCGCATAAAGCTCGAGGTCAAAGAAAGAGAAAATATAATATGGCACTCGACTTTTTGTTTCAACAAAAGGGGAGGAGGTGTGTCGATGATAAGCCAGCTAAGAAAACGGGACGGAAGGATTGTATCTTTTGAAAAGTCAAAAATAGAAGACGCCGTATACAAGGCAGCTTCAGCCGTAGGCGGCCGTGACAGGAAGACAGCCGCTAAACTGGCGGATGAGGTTGTCAGAAATCTCGAAGCCACGGAAAAGCCTAATTGGATTCCGGCAGTCGAAGAAGTGCAGGATGTCGTGGAAAAGGTTCTTATCGAATCCGGACACGCAAAGACGGCGAAGGCTTATATTTTATACAGGCAAAGGCGGGCAGAATTGCGCGAAGAAAAGAAGCGCGTGCTGGAAAAGGAGATCATAGACGAGGTCGACAAGAATTTCGACCTCAATGCATTGCGCGTTCTCAAAGCCCGTTATCTGCGCAAGGATGAGAGTGGCAAACTCGTCGAAACGCCAAAGCAGCTTTTTACGCGCGTATCAGTGCACGTAGCCCTGCCAGACATGCTATACGACGAAAGAATATTCGATATATCCGGAAAGCAGAAACAGCCGGTCGAGAATTTTGTTTTCGAACATGTTTCAGTAGGCGAATACCCGCTTAATCAGTACCACTTTGAAGCGCTGAAAAGGATGTACGACCGGTTTAACAGCCAGAAACAGATGAAAGTCGGCTGGAGTGCGCTCGTTGAAATGATAAAAAATCACGAGTTCGACGATTACGGAAAAAACATAAAACAGTATTATGACGTGATGGTACAGAAGAAATTTTTGCCGAACACGCCGGCCATAGCAAACTTTGGCAACGTTTTAGGAATGGGCAGTGCATGTTTTGTGCTTTCTGTAGACGACAGCATGGAGAGCATAATGGACACGCTAAAGCATACAGCTATAATACACAAAGCCGGCGGCGGAACAGGCTTCAACTTCTCAAACCTGAGGCCGGAAGGCGATTACGTATCGAGCACAAGCGGCGTGGCATCAGGACCACTAAGTTTCATGCGCCTCTTTGACACAATGACCGAAGTTGTCAAACAAGGCGGCATCCGCCGCGGCGCCAACATGGGCATCATGAACAGCAACCATCCGGACATAGAAAAATTCATAAAAGCAAAGGACGGAAACAAAGGGCTGAGGAATTTCAACATCTCCGTTCTCATCATGCCTGATTTCTGGGAGCACTACGAAAAAAACGAGCCGTACCCGCTGATAAACCCTAGAACTAGTGAAGTCGCACGTACAGTGAATCCGCGCATGCTCTTCGACATGCTTGTCTATCAGGCATGGGAAAGCGCCGAGCCTGGCGTTATCTTTCACGACACCGTCAACAAATACAACCCGTTCCTCAAGAGCTTGGGCCCGATTGTAACTACAAACCCCTGCGGCGAAGTGCTTCTCTATCCTAACGAGCCCTGCAACCTTGGGAGCATAAACGTCTGGGCATTCGCAAAGGAGGACGACGACGGGAATCTGTATTACGACTGGAACGAATTAAAGGACACGATTGTGTTGTCAACAAAATTCTTGGACAACGTCATCGACGTTAACAAGTTCCCGCTAAAGCAGATAGAAGAGATGTCACTCAACACGAGAAAAATAGGGCTCGGCGTGATGGGCGTAGGCGACCTTCTTTACGAGCTTGGCATTCCTTACAACAGCGAAGAAGGAAGAAAGTTCATGGAAAAGCTGATGGAATTCATAAACTACTACTCCAAGGTCACGTCTATTGAACTAGCCAGAGCACGAGGACCATTGCCGTTTTTCGACAAGAGCTTTTATCCTGAAAACAGAATGCCGATTCTAGGGTTTGATTCAAAAGAAGAATGGCAGCTCGATTGGACGAAAGTGGCAGAAGAGGCGAAGAAAGGCATACGCAACGGATTTACAATAGTCATCGCGCCGACAGGGAGCATTTCAATGATAGCTGGGTGCAGCAGCGGCATAGAGCCCGTATACAGCCTTGTGTTCGAGAAGAACGTCAAAGTCGGCAGCTTCTACTACATAGACCCCGTATTCGAAAAGGTCATGAGACGGGAAGGGCTGTACGACGAAGATCTTATGGCCGAGATAAACGCCAACCACGGCTCTTTGCAAAACATTCCATACATACCGAAAAAGCTCAAGGAGGTTTTCGTGACGGCAATGGACACGACGCCGGAAAACCATATACGTGCTCTGGCTTCGTTCCAGAAATGGGTGGATTCGTCGATAAGCAAAACAAATAACTTCCCGGCCGACGCGACTGTCGAGGACATGCGCCAGAGCTATATCCTTGCGTACAAGCTCGGCTGTAAAGATGTAACGGTCTTCAGGGACACCTCGATAAAGGACCAGGTGCTTGTCGCGCCGAAGAAGAAAGAAGAAGCAGACGTGCCGAAAAAAAGGGTCATGGTCACGAACGAGGGCAGCAATTATAATAATAATGTGGCAATCGACTCTGCGAAGCAGAGGGGATGTCCAAGCTGCAGCACAGACCTGCAGGAAAAAGAGGGCTGCCTGACGTGTCCTGAGTGCGGCTGGGGGCTGTGCTCGGCGTAATAACAAGCATAAGATGGCACTCGACTCGAACAGACTGACACAGAACAGACCGACGCAACCCAAATAGACGCACAGCGGTGCGTCAGTCTTCGTTGCGTCAAGTTGTCTTGCGTCTAGGTGTTGAGGGGAGTTAAATAGATTCGCAAGGTCAATTTTATTATGACAAAAATCTACAACCGTTCCGGCGATGTTATTCACACCAGCCTTTTCGGTGGCGAGCAGATAAGCAAGGACTCGCTCATAGTTGCCGCCTATGGCACGATAGACGAGCTGAATTCATTTCTTGGTTTTGCCCGCGCAAGAATCGCCGAGAAGGACATGCAAGACATGCTGAAAGATTTCCAGGACCAGCTGCTGAAGATAGGTTCCGACCTTGCCACACCGCTTGACAAAAAACCGCTGGTGGAAAGAATATCCGCAAGCGACGTAAAAAAGCTGGAGGAAATAATTGACCGGTACGACAAGAACCTTCCAAAAATAAACAGATTTATAATCCCCGGCGGTTCTGTCGAATCTGGGATACTCCATATTTGCCGCGCCGTCTGCCGCCGCGCGGAAAGAACGCTTGTAACACTCATGAAGGAACGCCAGATAAACGACGAAGTTCTTATGTATATCAACCGTTTGTCCGACCTGCTTTTTGTGCTGGCCAGAGAGATGAACAAGCGCCGCAACAGCGAAGAAGAATTCTGGAGCGAAAGGTAATTATGATAACAAAAGAAGACGTTATTGCGGCATTGAAAAAAGTCAATGACCCGGAAATAGGCTGCAATGTGGTTGATTTGGGATTGGTCTATGATGTCCAGATTAATGAGGGCAGTGTTCATGTAAAAATGACAATGACGTCCCCGATGTGCCCAGCCGCTGGAATGATAATCGGCCAGTCAAAGCAGGAAATACATGGGATACAAGGCGTAACCTCTGCAGAAATAGAGCTTGTATGGGAACCTCCATGGAATCCGGAAAAGATGAGCGACGACGCAAAGCTGCAGCTCGGATTAGTGTAAGAAATAAAGCAATTTTTTCAATTACCTTACAGGGATTATTTAGATAAGCTACTTTTTTTCAACAATGCCCAAAAACTCCTTGTGCTCTTCCAGAAACTTGTCCCTTATGTAAGGACATGTCGGAATAACAGAAAGTTTATTTCTCCGCGCATAACTAAATGCAGCCAGCGCAAGCTGCTCCGCTATGCCGCGGCCTCGCAGATCTTCCGGCACAAAAACATGATAGATGTCTATCTTGTTGCCGTTTAACCTGTAATTTAGAATTGACTCTTTGCCCTCTATGACAACAAAGAATTTTCCGTCTAAATGATTAATCTGCATACCATCCTCTAGGCTATTTAAATAAAGAAATATTTAAATATTTGATTATCTAAATAGATGCGTGGTCGTATGGGAACAATAACAGTAAGCGTGGATGATGACGTAGAAAAGAAATTCAGAAAGGCCGCAAGCACAAAATATGGAAAGCGCAAAGGCTATCTGGGCAAAGCCATTACAACAGCCATGAAGATATGGATTAAAGCCGAAGGCGGCAATGTAAAAAAAGCAGTTGAGCTATTGGAAAAGGGGCACAACAGCGGCGGTTTGATGTACAAATCTAGGGATGAATTGCATGGAAGATGAGTCTGCAATTCTGGATACCAATATCCTTGTTTATGCCTACGACACATTTGATAAAAGGAAGCACGAGAAATGCAAGCCGCTTGTAGAAGCTGCATTTAAAGGAGATGGAAGATTTGCTGTTTCAAACCAGATTCTTTCAGAGCTTTTCTTTGTGCTGACGCAGAAACTTAAAAAGCCATTTTCTTTGGAAGATGCCGAAGCAATCGTTTCAGGCATTATAGATTCTGCCAACTGGATTAAAATAAATTACGACCACGAAACCGTGAAAAAAGCAATTGCAATAGCCAAAAGCAGTAAAATGCCAATCTGGGATTCTTTGATAATTGCAACTGCCTTGGAAAATGGAATTACAAAGATTTATACGGAGAACACAAAAGACTTCAAGGAAATAGCCAGAATTGACGCGATAAACCCAATCAATTAAAAATAAAAACCTTCGCCATGCTAATATCTTATGGACATAGCAGTGCTGAATTTTGGCGGGCAATACTGCCATCTCATTTCTCGCAGGATAAGGGCGTTAGGCGTCGATGCCGAAATACTGCCGGCTGAAACAGCGGCTTTGGAATTAAAGAATGCGAAAGGCATAATCCTGTCAGGTGGCGCGGCTTCTGTATACGGCAAAAATGCGCCGCAGCTGGACAAAAATATCCTTTCTCTTAACATACCAGTGCTAGGCATCTGTTATGGCCATCAGCTGATAGCCCACGCAGCAGGCGGTATTGTTAGGTCAGCAGACCACGGCGAGTATGGAATAACGCAGCTGAAAATAAAAAACAGGAGCAAGCTCATGAAAAATTTCCCTTCTTCTACAGAAGTCTGGATGAACCATCGCGACATAGTTGAGGCATTACCGGACAATTACGCCGTCACAGCGTCGACAAAAAACAGCAGGATAGCAGCCTTCGCCAGCGAAGCAAAAAAAATATACGGCGTGCAGTTCCATCCCGAAGTCACGCATACCGAGCTTGGCGGCGAGATGCTGAAAAATTTTGTGCTGGACATCTGCAAGGCGCCGAAAAATTACAGACCGAAAACTATAGACGACATCGTCAGCGAAGCGAAAACCGTCATAGGTAATCAAAAGGCCGTAATCGCCTTGTCCGGCGGCGTCGATTCGTCAACGGCTGCCGTTCTTGTAGATAAAGCCATCGGGAAAAACCTAGTCGCCGTTTACGTCGACACAGGCCTGATGCGCGAAAACGACGCGGTCTTTGTAAGAAACGCTTTTCCGAGATTGAATCTGAAGATTATCGACGCAAAAGAGACGTTTTTCAAAAAATTAAAGAGAATTACAGACCCGGAACAGAAAAGAAAGATAATAGGCAAGACATTCATAGAAATCTTCGAAGATGTAGCGAAAAAAGAGCACGCAGAAGTTTTGGTTCAGGGGACTATATACTCTGACCGCATCGAGAGCGGCTCGGCCAGGCACGCTTCCGTGATCAAATCCCATCACAACGTCGGCGGGCTGCCGGAAAAAATGAACATAGAGTTATACGAGCCGTTGCGTGATTTGTACAAGGACGAGGTCAGGAAAATGGCAAAAAAATTGAGCCTTCCTGAAGAGCTTGTCAACAGGCATGTCTTTCCTGGCCCTGGTTTTGCCGTCCGCATAGTCGGCGAAGTGACAGAAGAGAAAGCGGGGATTGCGAGAAAGGCCGCGCAGATAGTCGAGGAAGAGCTGAAGAAAGCCGGCCTTTACGAGAAGGTGTGGATGGGATTTGCCGTTTTGCTGCCGATAAAGAGCGTCGGCGTGCAGGGCGACGAGCGCAGCTACAAGTATCCGATAGTCGTTAGAATAATAGAATCAAAAGACGCCATGACCGCGAACTTCGCAAAAATACCGTATCCCATCCTGGAAAAAATATCAACCCGCATTACGAACGAAGTACGTGCCGTCAATCGTGTCGTCTACGACATCAGCAACAAGCCTCCGGCGACGATGGAATGGGAGTAGTCGAATGGCGCGAGGTCCATTTCTTTAACCGTCATTCAAATAAATCTTCTTTTAGAATTTCCCTTGTTTTCCTGGTGTCATCAACCCTTAAAGCAAATTTTTCATCGGTGAACATGTATACCGATTCAATATTGACACTTTCTAGGCCTATTTTCTTTGTTATCTTAGCTAATTCACCGGGCCTGTTTATTATCTTTACAACCAACACTTCTTTGGTTTCAAAGGGAATTTTCTCTTTCTCCAATGCTTTTTTTGTTGTCACTACGTCATTTGTAACCATTTTGATGGTTCCGTCCTTTCTCGTTCCTTCTGTGGCCAGCGATTCTATATTTACACCATTTCTATACAATGTATCACAAACCTTTGCTAACTGACCAGGCTCATTCTTTACATAGATTGTGAATTCTTCCATAGAATCTACTAACAATATTCGTCAGAAAGGTATATAAATTACCTCTAATGCTTAGCACGTTGGACTAAAATCATGGCTATGGCTATCGCAGTTCAAGTTTTACTGCCCGCCTGCATAATTTTAAAAACCATTGCATTGATTATATAACATGGCAGGAAAGATAATCGACACGCCTTCTCGCGCGCTTAGCGAATACAGCATTCAGGAACATATACTGTTGCCTTCTCATATCCCTAAGGATTTTACATCGGATAAAGTTGACCTGAGTGCGGCCATTGTTAAATATAATCCTGACAGCAAGGACTCTGTCTTGAAGCTTAACATTCCAGTCATCGGCGCTGCCATGCAGTCTGTAACAGGCGTAAAAATGGCCATAGCCCTGGCAAAATTGGGCGGCCTTGGCGTGGTATTCTGCAGCCAGCCGCCGGAAAAAGAGGCAGAGATGATAAAAGCCGTCAAGGATTACAAAGCCGGATTCGTCGTTCCTGATACCGTTTCCCCCGGCACGAAAATAGAAGAAATAATCAAGCTCGCAGACGAGAAAGGTTATTCAACATTTCCTGTTGTGGAGAGCGGCAAACTGGTTGGTTATATAACAAAGAATGATTATCACAGGGAAAAACATAAGCATCTGGTGGCAAAGGACCGCATGCTGCCCTTTGATTTGGATAAAGAAAAAAGCAAGGTTGCGGTTGCCTTCGATGACCAGATTAGTGGTGACCTGCATAAGGCTTACGGCATGCTTATAGAAAGCCATCACGGCTCCCTGCCGATAGTCGACAGAAACGGCGCGCTGAAATACGTTGTATTCAAGAAGGACGTAGACGAGCATCTGGAAAATCCTTTCGAGCTCGTTGATTCGCAGAAGCGCTACATCGTAGGCGCAGCCATCAACACCCGCGACTATAAAGAGCGCGTGCCGCTGCTGGTCAAAGCAGGCGCTGATATTTTGTTTATCGACACGTCACAGGGCCATACAGATTTTGTAAAAGAAACGCTTGGGTATGTGGCAAAAGAATTTTCTGTTCCAGTAGTGGCTGGCAACATCGTTACTGCTGAGGGCTTTAGATTTTTAGTGGAAAATAACGCTTCAGCCGTAAAGGTCGGCATGGGGCCCGGTTCTATCTGCATAACGCAGGAACAGATAGGCGTCGGCCGCGGCCAGGCAACGGCGATACGCGAGGTAGCTGAAGAACGCGACAAGTACTTTGCCGAAACCGGCGTCTATGTGCCAATCATAGCAGACGGCGGCGTTGTCATAGCAAAGGACATATCCGTGGCTTTAGCTTTGGGTTCAGACGCCGTCATGGTAGGGCGCTATATCGCCGGCTGCGACGAATCACCGGCAGAAACAAGGGTCGCAACCAGAATCGTCGACGGCAAGCTGAGAGAATTCCACGAGAAGCCATACTGGGGAGAGGGCTCTGCACGCGCAAAGGCATGGATGGAAAACCGCTACGACCAGATGACGTTTGATGAAGGGGTAGAAGCAACAGTCGAATGCGTAGGACCGTTAAAAATACATTTGCATCAGGCGCTGACCAAAATAAGGGACGGCATAAGAAAAGCCGGCTGCAGAAACATGGAAGAACTGCACAAAAAGGCCGTTCTTCAGGTCATTTCCGAAGGCTCGATAAAAGAAGGGCGGGCGCACGACGTTGATGTGAAGAAGTAGCTGTATTCAATCGACTGCGGGTGTCAAATTATAAGTAATCCTCAATGTATATTTTTTCATCTGTTTCAATAAATCACCACTTGGAAATAAGGCTTCCCACTCGCCAATACTCAATCCTGAAAAAATCTCTCCAAAATCTCCTATTCTTCTCTCGCCATTAACTAAAAAGCACATTGTAGCTAAATCGTGATTGTCCATCTTTCTTCCCTTAAGTCGTTCCAATTCTTTAGGAATCTCCCCATCTTCAACTGGAATACGCCAAGAACGAGTGACTTCTTTAACTTCGTATTTTCCTTCGTGCGAAAAGTCTTCACATATAACGCCAACTTCTTCGCCTGTTGCATCTACGAGCAAACCATAGAATAATGGAAATTCTTGTAATAGCTGAGGCAATTCTTGTTCAACTGTACGTAATAATGACAAGTCACGAGCAGCCGAAAGTCTCAACACATCGCCTCTAAATCCCTTCCTTTCTTTCAAACCTACGTAAACATCGTCGCCTAAAACTTTTGACCTGTAATGCCCTACAGCGGTGAATCTGGAACCGGAACCTCGTCCTACCTCGTATCCTCTTTCAAGTCTTAGGTTTTGACCTATTTCTGCTATTAGTAGTCGATTTCTTCCCAAATAATCCATATCAAGTGAGTTGTTAATAACGTACTTAAACTTTTCAGACGCGGTTGCCTGCCAACTCTCGTTTCTTCCGATTCACTATGTTTAGTCTGCCAACAGCTTAGTTTTTAACTTTTTCATATAAAGTCAATAGGGTAACAATGACTACGACAGCAGTTTACGGCGTCCACTTTGGCGACGAAGGAAAGGGGAAAATAGTGGATTTCCTCGCAAGGGATTACGATATTGTAGCAAGATGGAACGGCGGCGACAATGCCGGCCATACCGTCGAGACTCGTCACAGCAAGATAGCGCTGCATCTCGTCCCTTCTGGAATTTTATACAAAGGCAAAACAAACGTCATCGGAAACGGCGTTGTCATAAACCTCGCTTCGCTTAAGCGGGAAATCGAATGGCTTATTTCCAACGGCATAGCTGTCAGCAAAGATTCGCTTATGATATCAGACATGGCACATCTGATTCTGCCGTACTATTCTGCCATAGAGGAAAAAAAGGAGCTGACCAGAAAAATAGGCACGACAAAAAAAGGCATAGGCGTGGCTTACGCCCTTAAGCACGACCGCTCTGGAATCCGGCTAGCTGACATTGAAGACAGCGATACATTTGAAGAAAGGGTAAAAATCCATGCGGGCGAATACGGATTGGATATCGATGCAAAATCTATTTTATCCGAGCAGCTCAGCCTTCTCGAATGGATAAGGCAGCATGCAACAATAGCCGACACGGTAAAATTTTTCAGGGAAAACCGAACAGCAAATATTCTTCTCGAAGGAGCCCAGGGATTTTTCCTGGATGTCGATGCAGGTACATACCCCTTTGTCACGTCGTCCCATGCGTCGCCGGCCGGCGCTTACAGCGGATGCCTTGGCATAAAAAAAATAGACAACATCATCGGCGTTATGAAAGCGTGCTACATAACCCGCGTCGGCTCCGGCCCTTTCGTCACAGAGCTTGGAAACATCGTTGACGACAAAAAAGAATCTGTAGAACTAAACGAAGATGATGACGACTCTGTAGGAAAATACATCCGCGTCGAAGGCCGGGAATACGGGACTACGACCGGAAGGCCGAGAAGAACAGGATGGCAGGACATTGTTGCGACAAAACATTCCGTTGACGCCGCAAACATAGGAAGCAGCTTCTCGCTGGCGCTGACAAAAATAGATGTCCTTAACGGCCTGAAGAAAATAAAGGCGTGTACAGAATATAGAACTGGCAATAAGGTGATGGGCCATTTCCCCAGTAGCAGCCGTGAGCTGGTGAAATGCCGCCCCGTGTATAGGGAATTTCCGTGGGCGCCGACTGACGGCGTAACAGAATTTGAGAAATTGCCTCCGCAAACAAGAGACTATTTAGACTTTCTGGAAACGGAAACAGGCGCCAGAATAGGAATTGTTTCTACCGGTCCCAGGAGGGACGAGCTGATAGTGAGGTAAATTATTTACGGTGAGTGGATATGGAAAAGTGCCTTGTCTGCGGTCTGGAGCTCAGCGGAAAAAATTCAACACTGATGAAGAATTTCTGCGACGTCTGCGCCACAAAGCACGCAAAAAGTCTGTTCTTTTAGAATTCCTTCAAACTCAAATGCCTTTTGTCGTCCAGAGACGAGACACGCACACCGCACCGCCTGAGAACAGCCGGGGTTTCTTTAAGAAATTCATCCAGCAATTGCACGGCTTTTTCTTTTATTGCATCCAGGCTGTTTGTCGCCGCATCCAGCGTCATGCTTTTCGTGTGCGTCTCAAGATTTTCCGTGATTAAAATTACGGAGACAGAACGGAAGTTTTTCTTCTCTTTCAGCAGCTTTCCGTGCAGTTCTTCAGCCAATTCGTACAATTTTTCCTTTATGGTTTCCGGATTTCTCGTATTTTCTTTCAGCGTTCCAATGGACGAAATCTGCTGGCGCTCAACAGTTTCCACCGGCCTGTCGTCCAGACCGCGGGATGCGTTATAGAGAAACAGTCCCCTTTTCTTCCCGAAAGTTTCTTGTAATTCGAACAGACCTTTCGTTGACAAGTCCTCTACAGTTCTTATCCCCATCCCTTCCAGTTTTTCTTTCGTCTTGGTGCCGACGCCGAATATTTTGCCTGCAGGAAGTTTGAACAAGAAATCTTTTACGTCTTCAGGTTTTATCACCGTCAATCCGTCCGGTTTTTTGGACCGCGAAGCCATTTTTGCTATAAGCTTGTTCGGCCCGATTCCTATGGAACAGGTGATGCCAAAATTGTTTTTTATCTCGCCCTTAATGATATTGGCTGATTCTGCTGCTTTTTCATAGGCAACCTTGCTGGAAACATCCATGTACGCTTCATCGATGCTGCGCTGCTCAAACTTGTCTGCATAGATTTGCATCAAATCCATTATTTTTGATGATAGCATTCTGTAGTAATCCATGTCAGCCGGCAAAAACACCGCATCTAGTTTTTTCTCTTCAGCCATGCGCTTTGCATTTACGATAGGCATGCCGGCGTGTATGCCTGCAGCCCTTGCCAGATAATTGGCCGTAGCCACGGCTCCGCTGTCTTCTGTGCGGCCGGAAAACATGCAGACTACTATCGGTCTCCCTTTCAATTCTTTTCTAGCTTCTTCGGCCGACGCGTAAAAAGAATCCAGGTCGGCGTGCATTATTATGCGCATGTTAAAGAGTAATCATCAAGAGCTTAAATGCTCTAGATAAGAAAGATTAATTTGTACGAAAATTAATGTCTTTGAGTATACTAGATTTGTAGCTGACATCAAAAGCTTTCAAGTATGACAGAGGTCTGCGTCCTTTCAACGCCGTCCACATTTCTCAGGTATTTTGTAACAAACTCGTTAAGCTGCGACATATCCATTGTTCTTATTTTTACTATTATGTCGCTAGTGCCGGTTATCATGTCGACCTCGTCGACAAACTCGTGCTGCCTTAGTTTTGCTGCCAGCTGCTGCTGGGATACGCCTTTTCGCTTGAGCAGATTGTAATCCACGGTTATCGATATGTAGGCGGCAATATTTCTTCCTATCTTGCCTTCGTCCACCGTGACCGTATAGCCCTTTATCACGCCTGCCTTTTCCATCCGCTTGACGCGGTTGAACACGGTGGTCACGGGAATTTTCGTCTTTTTTGCTATCTGCTGCGCAGACAGGCGGCCGTTGCCCCTCAGTTCTTTTAGTATCATTATGTCCTTTTTATCCATCATATGGAATTATTATTTTATTAAGTATTTAAATTTGGTGTTTTTGTTCATATGATGGAATGTTTATATAGATTTTGGAATTATGGTGTTGCAATTGTGGGTTCTGTGATGATTCCGATGCCTTTAGATTTATCAATGACTCCCGGCGTCAGAAGGTTTATCGAATACGCGCGTAATCAGGGATGCGAGCCGATGCATGTTGGGATGAAGCCGGGCAGCGGAGCAACCACTCTGGTATACGCAACAGGCCACCCTGTTCATACCTATTTTCTGGTTTTCCAGAGGCAGTATGAAGGGCAAAGGATTCCTAGGCGCATTATCAGGAAGATAATTGGAGGAAAAGACCTCCTAGATGCGTATAAGAAAGGAGAAATGAGCGTCCAGGAAGAAATGAATTCCGGATTTATGACGCCTTTTGTATCCGAAGGATTCGGGGATTTCTCAGTTCATTTAGACAAAAGTAGCTTCGAAGGAAATAACGGCCTGGTTTTTCCGTTTGGAACAAACGGACAAGGATTTAGCATGCCGGCGTATGTCGTCAGGGACCTCTTGATCGGATTATACGGCGAAGAAAAAGTCCACCTTGCCGGCCTATTCGATCCGGATAGAAAAATGTAGGGTACTGTCAATACCCCTTAAGTTGACAGTACCGATTGTAGACGGATTAAGCTTATAAGTTTTGCATCAAAATATTTCAGATGAAATCCGTCCTGTTTTTGCTTGCGCTTGTTTTTGTCGCCGGTTGCGTGCAGACGACTACGACTGTTCCTCCAACAACAGCCCCGGCAACAACCGTTCCAGCAACGGTGCAGGCAACCACTGCTGCAGCAACAACTGTACCGGCAAATGCGACCACTACAACAATGCCGGCAGTAAAAGAGGTGACAGTAAATATAACGTCTGCCGGGTTCAGCCCTGCAAGCGTCGAAATAAGCAAAGGCGACACGGTTACGTGGGCAAACAAAGCCGCCTCACCAAGCTGGCCGGCATCTGCCGTCCACCCGACGCATGACGTCTACCCGGAATCCGGCGGCTGCATTGGAAGCAGGTTTGATGCGTGCAAAGGCCTTTCAACCGGCGAAAAGTTCTCCTTCGTATTCAACCAGGTCGGAACATGGAAGTACCACGACCATCTCAATTCAGGTTCTACAGGAACGGTAATTGTAAAGTAACTGGTAAAAATGATTCCCGAAACATTCCGCAGACTTTCCGTTGAAAAATACCTTATCTTATTTCTCGTTATATTGGGAATTGAGGGTCTTTTGAAAAACAGCTTTGCGCTTGCGCAGCTGGTTCTTTCTCCGCTGGTGGCAGCAGTATCAGACTTTGTTGCCAATTATTTCAGATACAAAAGAAAAGAATTTCCCGAGCACGGTCTGATAACAGGGCTTATTATAGCCCTTGTGCTGTCCCCTGTCAGCTTATTCGCATCTGTAATTATTCCGGTTATTGCAATAGCGCTAAAGCACGTCATCAGGTACAAAGGCCGCAATATATTCAATCCGGCAGCATTGGGCATGTTTGTTTCTGCTGCCGCACTAGGCGTGCAGGCCGCATGGTGGTCTGTCGGCTATCTGGCGATACCTTTCGGTTTCATTGTTGCTTACAAAATCCGCAGGCTTTACAATCCGCTTTCCTTTATTGCCGGTTCTTCGGCGATTTCCGCTGCATACGCCTATATAAATTCTGGAAAGTGGCTGTTGCCGATAAACGCCAGCATGTTTTTCTTTGCGTTCGTGATGCTGCTGGAACCGGTTACGTCGCCGCACACAAAGAAAGGGCAGGTTATTTTCGGCGTCTCTGCAGCTGTCATTTCTTTTTTTCTGGGTTTCACTGCAGCCGATATTTTTTTGGCCAGCCTGTTGGCGATGAACCTGTTCACGCCATGGCTGAATAAAGTAAAATGAGTTTACTTGCTTTCAAAATACCTCAGTGCCTCTTCCACGCTGCCTACTTCAACAACAGTCATGTTCAGTATTTCTCCGAAGTTGCTGTTTTTCTGGATGTAGTTGACTGCGCAGTATTCTACAGAATCGAAAGCCCTGCAGCTCCTTTCGCGAAAGACGTTATTCTCCAGCGATTGTCCTTCCGGAACCAGGAATGTTTTGATGCCTGCAGCCTTTGCCGCAGCCGCCTTTTCGAATATGCCGCCGGCCTGTCCAATCGTCCCGTTTTCGCTGATCGTTCCTGTTATCATCACGTCTTTATCCAGCGTTTTATTCTCTAGGCCGGCTATGATAGAGAGTGCCATGGCCGCCCCGGCCGAAGGGCCCTCGATTGAGCTGGCGTTTACAATAACCGAATAGATGATGTCGACGTTCTTCAATTCTATTTTGCTGAAGCCGACTGCAGCCGCAGCCGCAACACGGCCAGAAAATTGCATGACCTGCTGGGCAAAAACGTCGTTCACGTTCACAAGAACAAGCCCTGAGCCGGGCTTTATGGTTGTTACAAGCCTTGCCACAACGCCCCGCCCTGACTGGTCAACTGCAGGCACCAGCATCTCTACGCTCGTGCCGTTGACCTCGGTGAAGTTGGCTATGATATATTTTACAACTTCTTTTTCTACCGGAGCATTGTATGACAGGTGAGAACCGACAATAAACCCTATCATAAAGACTGCGGCAACCAGGAACACGATGTCGCTTCTTCTTATCGGTTTGTTTAGCTTCATTTTCAAGACCCTAAGGAAGTAAACATCTCTCCGTCTTACTTGTTGCCGCAGACATTTGTCCCTTTCGTTTCCAACAGGGCTGCCTTGAAATACACTGGCGTGTCCGTGCGGACGGCTATGCCGACTGCATCGCTTGGTCTGGCGTCAAGTTCCAGAATCTGGTTATTCTGCTGCAAAAATATTTTTGCATAATAGATTTCATTTTCAAAAGACTCGACTCTTGCGGCAATGACCTTTATGCCGAAATTGTCAAGAATGTCTTTCATCATGTCATGGGTTAGAGGTCTGGTGTCAACTTTTTTCAGGATGCCGTTGAATATGGACAGGGCCTGCGTGTCGACAACGTTCATAGTAACCTGCCGGCAGTCGCCGGTAAAAATCATAGCCGTTCCTTCTATGCTCACGTTTACGCGCGCAAAGCCGTCCATAGGGATCTGCGTGCTGCCAGCATTAGGACTCACCTTGTAGATGACCAGAAGAACCAGAATAGAGAAAACAGCCGCGTTTATTATTTTCATGCCGTCCGTTTTTCTTTTAGCCACAAAATCACCTTTGATTATTTCTTTACATGGCTATAAAACTATCGATTTCCGTGTCGCAAAAAGTTTATATACCGCCCAAGATAATGTTTATTCATTAGGACTAAGACGGTGTAATGGATGCGTAATTTTTATCTGGCGGCATTTGTAGTCTTGTTGCTTTCTACTATCGTTCTTGCGCAAGAAACAACCACAACAGCAGCCACAACCACCGTTGCAACAACTACCGCAGCCACGACAACTGTGGCAACAACTGTTGCGACAACAACGGTAGCAACAACTACCGTGGCGACTACTACAACAGCACCAGCAACAACTACTGCAGCCACGACCACAACCGCTACCACAGTTCCGCCTACTACCACGACAGCAGGAGCAACAACAACAATTACTGAAACAACCGTGCCAGGAACAACGACGTCTGTGCCCGGAACTACAACTACTATACCAACCAATACAACTGTAGTTACAACAACGTCTCCTAGCCCAACAACTTATGTTACAACCACAATACAGCCGCCTACAACATGCCCTTCGATATCGCCGCCATCCTGCACGTCGCCTAATTACCTGCAAAAAAGATTTGACAATAACGGCTGCGTCACCGGTTATGATTGTGTCTCAGCTCAAAAGACATGTCCTTCGTCACCATCGCCGCCATCCTGCCCTTCAAACACTAGGTTGGATGTCAGGATAGACAACAATGGCTGCGTCACCGGTTATGATTGTGTTACCGGAACTGTCCAGCCGCCAGCAGAAGAAAAATGCCCTCCGGAACGCGAGCCTGTCTGCGGCACGGATAAAAATACATATTATAATGCCTGCGATGCGCGCCGCGCAAACGTGCCTATAGCGTACAAAGGCGAATGCGGCCGCGAGCAGAAGCCGTTCTGCGGCGACAACAAGTGCGATATTGGAGAAGACCAAGGGAACTGTCCGCATGACTGCGGAAAGCCGATACCGCAGGGCTGCCGTGTCGAAAAAGACCCCAACGGCTTTGAGAAATTTTTCTGCGAAGGGGATTTCAAGCCGGTCTGCCGCGATATTCGTGAAGATACAGACAGATGCTACAGCGCTCAGGGAAAGCCGATAAAAGACGTTGACCCGGCAGGGTGTACGATTGTCAAGTGCGAGTTCGGCCAGCAGAAACCAGCAAATCCTATCTTTGCCTCTGCCCAGTGCAGCACAGACGAAGATGTAAGGCAGATTGAGAAAAAATGCGCATCTGCTGGTTTGCCTCTGCAGTTTGTTTATGTTGGCGAGGGCTGCAAGCAGGCTAGATGCGGCCAGGTAGAAGAGCGTCCGTCATGCAAAGAGATTTCATTTGAAGAGAGAAGAGGCATTGAAGAATCATGTTATGCCAAAGGCGGCCAGCCGGTAAAGGATTTCGACCAGAACGGATGCCAGCTTCTAAGATGCGGCGATGCAGCTGCATGCCAGAGGGATGTTCCTAAGAATGCATACGGTAAGTGCCAATCAGAAGGCGGCGAGCTTGTTGTCAACCGTGACGACCGCGGCTGCGTTCAGTTCGTTGACTGCATACGCCGAGGAGATGAAACAGGCATATTTGTTGAAAAAATTGAAAGAGTTCCTGACGTGACCGAGCTTCTGGATATCGCATTCAAGCTCGAGCAGCTCCGCATAGCAATGGACAAGCTTGTGAAGCAGACAGAAGACATAGCAAGCTATTATAAGTCAACAAGCTCTGATGAAGAGGAGAGGTTCAAGCGCGTCGCTGACATGTTCGAAGCCGCCAGAGACAAGGTTTCTGAAATTAAGAAAGACCTCCAGAGCAAGCTGAAAGACATAACAGTTGATGATGTCATGCAAATCAAGCATGATGTAAGGTACATAAAAGACGTGATGCTTAAGGACATAGTATATTACATGCTTAGTACTGGCGACGAGATTAAAGAGCTGAAGGCAAGCGCAAAAGCCGCTACAAAGAAAGAAGGCATTAAAGACTGCGGCACAAACGGCGGCTGCTTTGACCGTGCATTCCGCGTTTGTAAGCCAGTAACATTTAATCCTGAAGGGGAGGAAGGTCCGGTTATAGAATTGCGCGGATTGGAAGGCGACAAATGCATCATGCATGTAGAACTGCCTGAAGACCAAGGGCCGCCGGCAGGCTTCCTGCCCGGCATCAACCCGCCTTATGAAATGACTTGTAAAATAAAGGATTATGCGCGCGGCATGAGAGGTCCGGAGGATCTCAACTTTGAACAGGACTGCACCGGTTCGATGGTTGCGCTTATTACGCAATTCGGCACCGGTCCGCCAGAAAGAGGCCCTAGTGGTCCTAGTACACGTCCTTCAAGACCGCCAGGCGTAGAAGACTTGTGCTCCGGCGAAGAATGCGCATTCGTCTGTCCTCAGAGCCCTGAAAACGCAAAGAGATGTCTTGATGAATTAGGCCCTTATCTGCAGCCTGACCAGAAATCAGGGCTGGAAAGGATTGCGAGCGGTTCTATAGCACAGCGCAGCTCTAGAAGCACTGTCCAGTCTACTAGGTCATCTGGTGGGGGCGGCGGCTTTGGATCTCAGGAAAGAGGATTTCCTCCGTCTGGCCAAGAACAATTCGGACCACCACCAGGCGGCCAAGGAGGCTTTCCGCCTCCGCCGTCGGGAGGATTCAGCCAACAACCTCCGCCGCCAGGCCCATCTGGCTCGTCAGGAGGATTCAGGCCATAGTTTTAATTAGCAGAAAAAACAATTAAAAAAAGGTGAATTGTAAAATGACGTCCAACAAGAGAAAACTAATCATCGTGATGCTGCTTCTTCTGGCAGTCACGTTTACTGCCGGCTGCGTTTCACAGCCGACTGGCAGCATAAAAAGCCAGGAAGATGTCCAGAAAAGCCTGCCGAATATCTCAAAGAACATAGCAGACATAGGCTCGACGCTTCAGGACTTGGACAAGAAGCTGGGATAGAAGCCATTGAGCTGAAAGGAAATCTCTATCTTCTGCTTTACTTGTGAAAAATCTTTGTCTCCACCGGTTAAATTACTGACAAAGTTTTTTACACATCAAACCACCAGTCTAGGACTGGTGGTTTGCTTGTATTAATACTTGAGTTTTCATTAACTTAATTCTTGATTTCCTCAGAGTATGATACTATGACTTTTAAGTCATACTCTGGGAAATCCAAGTCTCAACAACACATCGTGCACTGTGGTGCACGATGTTATACAAAGACTTATGATTTTTGCGATGTGATAAAAAATGCCAATAGAATTCTGCAAATGCGGAGGCATGCTGGCCCCGAAAGGGAAGAATGTTGTTGCCTGCCGCTCGTGCGGCAGCGAGATTAAAAAATCCCTCGCCGCAAGCATAACAGAAAGCCGCGAGAAGAAAGATATAGTAGTTATAGAAGACAATCGTCCAGACCTTCCTTCGACAGAAAAGCAATGCCCCGTATGCGGCAACGACCGCGCATACTGGTGGCTTATACAGACCCGCTCGGCAGACGAGCCGCCGACGCAATTTTTTCGCTGCACAAATGGAAAATGCAAGCACACATGGCGTGAATACAAGTAAGTAAGATGTTTTACTGAGAGAAAGGAATGAACATCTACCTTATGATGACTTTATCGAGCTTTAGACACACTTCCACCAACTACAAATACCAATTAGGATGAACATTACTTACCCGCTGATTTTCGCCTTTATCTTTTTCATGCGGAAGATATTTTCGCGATCCATTTCTTCCAGCCTGAAAGATATGAAGCGGGACTGCTCTGTTAGTCTGGGAATGACAAGATACTCCAGAGAATTGACCCGGCGTTTTGTCCTTTCTATGTCGGCGAGAATCTTTCTCAGTTTTGTCTCTACTTCGGCGGCCAGAATAACGCTTTCCAGCAGGTCTTCGTACGCTTTTACCATTTCTTCTATCCTTATCGAAGAGGACAGCAAACCGTAGCCCCGCTCAAGCAGGGTTTTCTTGACAGCCGCTGATTTTATCTTCGGCACATTGACGCCCATGATGTTCCTGACCTCTATCTCAACCGAAGGTTTCTGCTTCAGCGCCAAAGCTATGTTCTTTATCTCTGCAACGCCGTCCAGCGCCATGGCCTCTATCATCCTGCCGTATGCAATATTGTACTTCTGGTTTATTTCCGCGCGCACCTTTTTCGCGTCTTTCAGGACATTGAAGAATTCCAGAATCAGCCCGTCCCTTTTCTTTTTCAGCAATTTATGCCCTGATGCAGCCAGCCGTATTTTTTTCCTTAACGCAATTAATTCAGACCGCGTCGGTTTTACCTGTATCGCCATGCTATAACCCCTTATCGATTCTACATTTTCACAACTTTCTTGATATGTGCTCTGGCGGATTGGCATAATTTCCAACAAGCTTTACTCCAAATTCTCGTAAACTCTTTTCCCTTTGATTCCAGGCATCGACAAACATTTTTGCTACATCATCGTTTACCCCAGGGCATAAATTTGGTGGATGTTTTTGTTCTACTAGGTACAACATATTTTCGCCTCCTATTAATGTATTATCCTGATTTGACTTTGTAATACTTCTTCCTGAATTCCGGGCTTATCCTTGTCAGTTCCTCGTCAGGCATCATTGAAAGCAGCTCCCATGAGATTTCCATCGTCCTTTCTATAGAGCGGTTTTCACGCAGGCCCTGCTTCACAAAAACATTCTCGAACTGTTCTGCAAATTTCAAAAACCGCTTGTCCTTTTCCGAGAGCGCCTCTTCGCCGACTATCGCAGCCAGGCTTCGCAAATCCCTGCCTTCCGCGTAGCCCGCATAGAGCTGGTCGCTTACCTGCCTGTGGTCCTCGCGCGTTTTCTCTTTTCCGATGCCCTGGTTCATCAATCGCGATAGCGACGGCAGCACATCAATCGCCGGATAGATTCCTTTTCTGTGCAGTTCCCTTGACAAAACAGTCTGCCCTTCTGTGATATAGCCCGTCAAATCCGGTATAGGATGCGTGATGTCATCGCCGGGCATTGTCAATATAGGAAGTTGCGTTATGCTGCCTTTTCTTCCTTTGATCATCCCCGCCCGCTCGTATATTGCGGACAGGTCCGTGTACATATACCCCGGATAGCCGCGCCTCGCCGGAATTTCTTCCCTCGCTGACGACACCTGTCTCAAAGCGTCGCAATAGCTTGTCATGTCCGTGAGAATAACAAGAACATGCATGTCTTTTTGATAAGCGAAATATTCAGCCGCCGTTAGCGCCAGTCTTGGCGTTATCAGCCGTTCTATCGCCGGGTCGTCTGCAAGGTTCAGGAAAATCGTAGCCCGTTCCAGCGCCCCTTCCTCTTCGAAGCTTGTTATGAATTTTTTTGCCTCTTCGTTTGTTATGCCCATTGCGGCGAACACTACTGCAAATTTTTCTTCTTTGCCCAGCACCGTAGCCTGGCGCGCGATTTGCAGTGCAATGTCATTGTGCGGCAGCCCGGAACCGGAAAATATCGGCAGCTTCTGCCCGCGGACAAGCGTGTTCATCCCGTCAATCGTTGATATGCCTGTCTGGATAAAGTCACGAGGCGGGCCGCGCGAATACGGATTGATCGCCTCGCCGGTGATTTCCAGTTCGTCTTCCGGTATTATCTCCGGCCCTTTGTCTATCGGTTGCCCTTTGCCGTCCAGGATTCGTCCCAGCATGTCGTAGCTTACTTTTAGCCTGATGACATCTCCAAGAAATCTTACCGTCGCCTGGTTGTTGATGCCCGAAGTCCCTTCAAAGCTCTGGACAACTACCATATCTTTAGAAGTGTCCAGAACCTGGCCTAATCTCTCTTCGCCGTTCGGCAGCGTTATGGAAACCAGCTCACCGTAGCCGACGCTGTGCGTTTTCTCAACGAACAACAGCGGACCGGAAATGTTTTTTATCGTTCTGTAGCCTTTGAGTATGTTCATATACCTCACATTTTATCTATTGTTTCGACAACGCCCCCAGCTCTTTTTCTATCTCCCTATCGGCGTTTGCTAACGCCGATGCATAGTCCTTTTCGAATTTTGCATTTGATATCAGGTTCTTTGATTTTATCTTCAGGATATCCTTTACGGGAATGGCGCTCTTTAATGCAAACCGCGCCTTTTCTGAATAATTGAGTATCGATTTGAGAATCATATGCGTTTTTTTCGGTTCGCTGTAGCTGTCTACTTCGTGGAACGCAGACTGCTGCAAAAAGAACTCTCTGATGAGCTTTGCTATATCCAGCGTTAATTGTTCCTTGTCCGGCAGCGCATCGCTTCCGATAAGCTGGACAATTTCCTGCAGCCTTTCCTCTTCTGTCAGAATTTTTTTCGCCTCTGCCACCATGGCCGGCCAGTCGGCAGAAACGTTTTCTGCGTACCAGCGATTTAGTGTATCTTCGTACTGGCTGTACGATGCAAGCCAGTTTATCGCCGGAAAATGCCTTCTGTTGGCGAGCTTTGCATCCAGGGCCCAGTATGTTTTTACAACGCGCTGCGTAGCCTGCGTAACAGGTTCTGACAAATCCCCGCCTGGCGGCGATACCGCGCCGATGATTGTTACAGAACCCGTTTCATTATTCAGCGTCACGACCCTTCCGGCCCGCTCGTAAAATTCGGATAATCGCGCAGACAGGTAAGCAGGATATCCTTCTTCGCCCGGCATTTCTTCCAGTCTCGATGATATTTCTCTCATCGCTTCCGCCCATCTGGACGTCGAATCAGCCATAAGAGCAACGTTATAACCCATGTCGCGATAATATTCAGCGATAGTTATGCCCGTGTATATTGACGCCTCGCGGGCAGCAACAGGCATGTTGCTTGTATTCGCTATGAGTACCGTTCTCTCCATCAGCGGTTTACCTGTCTTCGGGTCCAGCAACTCAGGAAATTCTTTCAGCACTTCTGTCATCTCGTTCCCGCGCTCCCCGCAGCCGATATAAACAAATATGTCAACGTCGCTCCATTTTGCAAGCTGGTGGCCGACAACCGTTTTTCCCGCGCCAAAAGGACCAGGCACAGACGCGGTCCCGCCTTTTGCAACCGGAAACAGCGCATCAAGAACGCGCTGCCCTGTTATCATCGGCATTTCCGGCAAAAGCTTTTCCTTGGAAGGGCGCGGCTTTCTGATAGGCCATTTCTGCATCATTTTTATTTCTTTCCCGTCAACCGTCCCGATTGCGTCGTCCACCGTATAGTCCCCTTCTTTTTTTATCTCGGTTATAACGCCTTTGACAGCAGGCGGCACAAGTATCTTGTGGATTATGTTGTACTCCTTTACCGTTCCTATAATCCGGCCGCCGTCCACGCGTTCTCCTTTTTTTGCCGCCGGCACGAAATGCCATTTCTTTTTTTTATCCAGCGAAGACACGTAAGCGCCGCGCTTTATGAAATCGCCGAGCAATGCCTTTATTTCAGGCAGCGGCCTCTGCACGCCGTCATAAATATTTGCCAATAGCCCGGGCCCAAGCTCTACAGTCAGCGGATTGTCCGTATTCTCGACAGGCTCGCCAGGCTTTAAGCCCGACGTATCTTCATAAACTTGTATAATTGCCTTATCGCCTTCTATTTCAATAACCTCGCCCAGCAGTTTCTCGTCCCCTACTTTGACCACGTCGTACATCCTGGCGTTTAAGCCGTCGGCTATCACTGCCGGTCCTGAAACGCGGAATACCTCTGCCATATGCCCAAAATCACCTTTGATAAATTATATAATCACTTTAATATTGTTTATCAAAGTGATTTTCCCACATCTATAATAATTTTTATTTTGTCTGATGCAACGATGTGCTCAAAGAACCAAAGGTTCTTTGGCATCCCGAAGAACTCTGTTCTTCGAAGATGTCGCATCCCATTTTATAAATATTTTTATATAGTTTCTTTTGACTGCCTTCAGAAACCAAAGGTTTCTGAGATCTTGGAAAGCTCTTGCTTTCCACAGACAAGCTACTTTTCTTCTCGCAGAGAGGTTTTTCGAACCTCTCTGGAGACTCAGGAAAGCTCTGCTTTCCTCGAGTTCCTAAAGAAAAGGAGCTTATTTCCACAGGTCTATGCCCATCGCCCTTTTTATCAGCAGTCTGAGATTTTCTTCTGCTGAAACGTCAAATGACAATATCACAAAAGCCGGCTTCGCGGCAGTCAGGACTTTCTCCTTCATGTGCTCGCTAAGCATGTCAAACGTCTTCTTCTCTGTTACAACTATGCCTATATCGTCATGCGACATGACCTCTTCTACAACTTTGTTCGCGTCACCTTCTACAATATAACTGTTTTTTATGCCGGCTATTTCAAAGCCCGTCACAAAATTTTCATCGCCCATTGCTGCTATCTCCATAATCCCCTCTCCCCTAAGCTTCGCTTAGTCGAGTGCCACACACGAAGAACCATAGGTTCTTCGGTGCAGAAGGACTTGCGAGTCCTTCTTGCATATTATATTCTTTGACTACCTATCTTATTTTTTAATTAGTTATCAAATTCCTGTCGATAAAATCTTCTTTCAGCCCGAGTGATTTTGCATTGAATATGAGGCGCAGGTTTCTTATCTCTGCTTCCTTGGCAAGCAGATAGCCGAATATGGGAAATATGGAAATGGGTTTCTTGTGAAGCAGCCTGAAAGAGTATTCGTAAAGGAATTTTTCTATATTGTTCTCAAGTTTTGTTATGTCCTTTTCGGCGTCTTTTGTAAGTATCGCATACCTGCTGCCCTTCAGGACATCTATCATGTCGTCCGTGCTGTTCGCCTTCATCGTATCGCGCAGCAAGCTTATTTCCGTCCCGATGATAAAGTCTTTCAGCATCTTTTTGTCTATTCCGGATGCGGTGAGCTTTAGTATGTTCTTTATGTTGAGCAATATAATAAGATTCTGGAAAAAAGTTCCGAGCATGCCGGGGAATTTTTTCGAGGCCCCGAAAATCGACGAATAGTAAGTCACATCAAGCAGGTTCTCCAGAGATTTCAGGTCCCCCTCTTTGTAGAATTTTTCAAAAGACTCGGAATTTATATGGATTGTTTTTCTCACCATTTTGGAAGGATTGTCTGTGCTGAACAGTTTCAGGCAGAATTCCCTTGTTGTCGGCTCGATAGGCACGATTTCATCCAGCTCTTTTTTGTCCAGATTGTTTATCTTGGCACGCAGGACCACTTTTATGTTGCTTATCACCCACTTTCCTGAGTACAGTTTTATCAGCTCGCGGGCTTCTTTCGATGAAATCATCAGGAGCTTGTTTATCATGAAAGAAAGGTTCTCATTCAGCGCCAGATTTACCATGCGCACGCCCTTGTGGTATTTTGCCATATATTCTACCTGCCTTTTATACTGCCCCTCTCCAAGAAAGCGGGCCGTTTCGGATACGCCCATTTTTTTGAGTTTCTCGTAATCCTCTTTTTTTAAAAGAAGGGATTTCATGGCCTTGGCCCTCGTCGCCGTGTATGGGTATGTGCCGTACATTCAATCACCGAACAGGATCTTCGAAACGTCCTTGAGCGCTTTCGTCCTTGCCATTTCGGTCAGCCTTTCAAGGCTCATGTCTATCGTTTCTTTGCCGTCCTTGCTTTCCAGTATAATGCCGCCTTTTATGTCCTTTTCCTTTACTGATACGCCGCGGAAAAGTTTTTTCGCCTTTTCCGCGTCGCCGGAATTTACGTAAACGACCTCCGGCTCTATAGATTTTTTTCCAGTCTCAAAAAGCTTCTGCAATACGTCCCCTTTTATCTTTTCGGCAGCGGCATCGAAACAGCTGTCTATAAGATTCTTTTTCTGGGTTAGGATGGATTCTTTTACCGACATCTTGGCCTTCATCATCTCGCGTATTCTTATGGCTTCGAATGTTTCAGCCATGTCCCTGTCAATCCGCCCCTTCTCCGCCTTTATTTTTTTTCTCGACTCATCAAGCGTCTGGTTTTTTATATTATCGCCTTCCTCGGCGATAGCCTTGGCCTTCTTTTCCGCTTCCCTGATTATCTCATCGGCTACGTTATCTATCCCCATTATCCCCTTTTGCCCCGGCAAACTCAAGAAAGCCCTGCTTTCTTGATTCGTCAGAAACCTCTGGTTTCTGCACGAAAGTCGATTGCCATATTACATTCGAAGAACCAAAAGGTTCTTCGATGCATCAAAAGGCTATTGCCTTTTGCTTGTAATTTTTGGTCGCTCCGCTCCCTTATTCCGCAAGTCAGTTGTATTTATTGGCTATAATATAATATTTTCCGTCTTTTCTTTCTTTTCTCAGAAGACATTCGTCTTCTGGAAACTCCAGAAAGCTTTGCAAGCGGAGAATCAGAGATTCTCCGATGCATCAATGAGCTTTGCTATTGCTTGCTTTCTGCGAGTTAAACCCAAGGGCGTTTCTTTCTTTTCGAAAAAGAAAGAAAAGGGCTTATTTGCCGCCCAATATCTGCAGTGCAACGACCAGCCCGAATATGACAAGGGTTTCCGGTATTACTGTCAGGATAAGCCCCTTGCTGAAAAGCTCTTCCTTTTCTGCCATTGCGCCTATAGCTGCTGCTCCTATTTCTTTTTCCGCCATGCCCGCGCCGATGGCGCTTAACCCTATTGCCAGTGCTGCTCCTATTGCTGCTAACGGTTCTACCACATCTACCACCTCATATATTTATTTTCTTTTTTGCAAGCGTTTTTCTTTTTTAAAAGAAAAAGGCTTACCGAACGGTTTGTACTCTTTTCCCGCGCCTTCGTAGAATTTTGTAAACATTTCGACGTAATGCAATCGCAATGATTGCAGGAATGCGTCCATGATTCCCAGCGCAAGATTCACAGTATGACCCAATAGTAAGATAAGAACCCCAAGAATTATAAATAAACCGCCCTGATAAAATAAGGGTCCTGCCATCTTGTTGACGACTATTGCCAGCGAAGCCGAGGCCAGGCCTATTGCCGCCAGCCGCGCATAGGACAGGATGTTGCCGATGAGGGACGGTATTTCGATGATGCCGAAGAAACCATGCCCTTTCAGAAGCGCAATTACCGAAGCTGCCATGATTCCCATGGAAATTGTCCGGTCAAATTTGAAAACGCCGAGGCTGTCCAGCAACAGCAGCAAACCGCCTATCTGGAATGTTATCCAGCTGAGCTTTTCCATTGCTGCCTTTTTTATGCCGTGCTTCCTTGCGTTTATGAATCCGAGGATGAAGCCGGCATTTATGTGGAACAGCCCTATAATGACGGAATACAGTATCAGTTCGGTAACGCTTTCAAGCCTGTGTATCCAAGGCGTCAGTTCGTATCCCAGCATATGTCCGGAGCCGAAAAACTCGCCGTAAACAAACCCGAACAAAATAGTCGTGACAGAAGAAATCATAATCACGTCAAACAGGGCTAGTTTCAGTTTCCTTTTCAGAAAAAAGGAAACTGCAAACAAAACAAGGCCGTAGCCTATATCGCCCAGCATGATGCCGTAGAATATGGGAAACGTTATGAATATCAGAAAACTCGGGTCTATTTCATTGTATTTTGGCAGCGAATAAAGGCGCAGGAAAAACTCGAAAGGCCTGATGACAGCGGGATTTTCAGTCTTGGTAGGCGCGTCCTCCGTTTCTTCTAATTTGATAAAAACGCCCCTTGTTATCCTGTCCATCCTTTGCTTTAGCAGTTCCGTATTCTTTTCAGGCACCCACCCCTGGATGACAAAGGCGTAATTGCTCGCGGCGAATTTCAATGGCGCCTCTGCCTTCCGAACCCTTTCGATGAGCACGGGTTCTATGGAATTCAGAATCAAGCTGTATTTTCTTGATATCTTGTTTATCTTTTCATCCAGTACTGAAATATCGCCCTGCAGTTTTCCAATCTCCTCTTCAATCCGTCTTTTTGCGTATGTCGCGTCGCCGCCCGGCTTTGATTCTATCTTTATTTCCGTGCATTTGGACTTTGAGACAATCTCCTGCAGCTTTTCTCTGTCCGGTTTGTCGACAAAGATGCCGAATCCCTTTTCTGTTATAAAAGAAACGCCCAGCCCTCTGGCGAGCTTCCTTAACCTCTTCAGCCCTTTCGTGTCCCCCGTCCCGAACATACAATAAAGGCTGCTGTAGTCGGCAAGAACCGACAGGTTTTTGATTCCTATGCCGGAAAGAAAATCAATCTCCCATTTTGTCTTTTCAGCGTTTTTCAGCTTTTCTTCCAGCGCCTTTTTTTCTGCCGAGACTTCGGCAATTCCGCCTTTTACGCCTTTCACGAACTTTTCCATTTTTTTTAACGGCCAGCCTATTGTTTTTGTTTTTGTTGCAGCACGCGGGATGGCGTGCAAATCCAGCAGAAGCTCGGATATCTTTTCAGAATCTTTCAGCGGCGACCCTATGGAAAACTCCTTGTCCGTGTATTCCTTTATGTGAATAACTCCAAGGCCGTATAAAACCTCTATAATCTCTTCCATGTGACTCTTGGGCGCGGCTATTGTAACCTTGAACATTTTTTCCGGAAAAAACATGCGCGACACCGTAATTATAGTAAAACCAGAAAAGAATCGGTATATTAATTTCTGGTTTTACATACAGTTCCCAAGGTTGTAATACAAGAAAGAACCTTGTTCTTTCTGTACACAAAGAATCGAAGATTCTTTGTTGTACCCATATTATTTCCTTGGAGAACTATATAGACTTTTGATAATCCCTTCGAAAACATCCAGAATATGGCCGACCGCCTTTGAAGCGTTTTTTTCCCCTTTCTTGCGGATTTTCTCTGCTTCGCCAGCGCCATCGGAAGCAACAGCTGACCTCTCCTGCTCTATCTTCTTTTTTTCCTTTTCCAGGTTTTTTTCGGCCGATTTTTTGTATTCGGCTATTTCTTTTTCCTCAAATTTTTTAGCCTCTTCAAGTCCCTGCTTGATTATGTCCTCTTTCTTCTTCGCCGCAGCGTCAAGCATTTGTTTTGCCTTCTCTTCAGCCCCTTTTATCCCCAGCAATATTTCTTCGTCCATATAAGATACCTACGGTTTCTCAATCAGCAGCCATATTGTTTTTATCTAAGATGAACATTGAAAACTGCCGTCTTCAGACGGCAGATGCAAGCAAAAGCTTTGCTTTTGCTGCACAGAAAGGACCTGAAAGGTCTTTCTTGTGAAACTCAATGTTCATCTGGGTCCCATCTTCTCACAAACCCACGGCTTTAGCCGTGGTATACAAAGAAGATGTGATTTGTTCCTATAGTCTTTTTAGTGACCCTAGTTTTAATATCAGTCTCTCCTCTACAGGATATGGCTGCATGCAAGAAAGTAATTAATTTTCCGGAATAAAAGACTTAAGCTTTGCCAGAACGCATAGTTATAAAAAGTATGTTTTTCAATAGTTTACTTTCTGATTTGCCAAGAGCTTTATTCGTCGGGATAAGAATCTTTGGTTCTTTGAGGCGCATGAAATATAAGTATGCAAGCAAGGAGCGGAGCGACCAAACATTGTATTGTAATATGGCACTCGACTAGCGACCGGAAGGAGCAAACATTTATAATATGGCAATCGACTTTTTTGCGATAGCAAAAAAGGGGATGGGGAGTATGAAGTTCGAAGAAATGAATCTGGACAAGAGAATACTGGACGCGCTGTTAGACATGAAATTCTCTTCCCCGACAGAGATTCAGGCGAAGACGATGCCTCTCTGCCTTCAGGGCCGCGACGTTATAGGCCAGTCAATGACCGGTTCTGGAAAAACGGCCGCCTTCGCCGTCCCGATTATCCAGTATATAATTTCGAAGGGCGGCAGCGGCGTCGAAGCGCTTGTGCTCGTCCCGACAAGGGAACTATGCCTGCAAATAACAGAGGAAATGAGAAAGTTCGCAAAATATTGTAAATTAAATGTCGCCGAGGTTTACGGCGGCGTTTCAATAGAAAACCAGATTCATTCAATCAGGCATGCGTCTATAGTCGTCGGCACGCCGGGCCGCATACTGGACCATATGAGGCGCGGCACATTAAGCTTAAGGAACGTGAAGATTTTAGTGCTGGACGAAGCCGATCGCATGCTGGACATGGGTTTTATCGATGACATGCGTATGATAATTAACCAGACGCCAAAGGAAAGGCAGACGCTGCTGTTTTCAGCAACGATGCCGGAAGAGATAACAGGTCTGGCGCACAAGTACATGAAAAGCCCTGTTAGGATGACAACCCAAAAGCACGTGGAAAAGCACCTGCTGAAGCAGTTCTATTACGATGCCAAGAACGACGAAAAGCTGTCTGTTCTCATGCACCTCATAGAGAAAGAAAAGCCTTCGCTGGCGCTTATCTTTTGCGCGACCAGAAGTCGCGCCGATTTTGTCGCAAGAAACCTGCATAAAAACGGCTTTCAAGCCCGCGCCATCCACGGCGGATTGACGCAAAACACCAGGACAAACGTTTTGGCAGGATTTGAAATCGGGAAACCAAGGCTGCTGGTCGCTACCGACGTCGCAGCCCGCGGCCTGGACGTCAAAAATATATCGCATATATTCAATTACGACATCCCGAAAAATTTTGACGACTACACGCACAGGATTGGCAGGACGGCGAGATTAGGGAAAGAAGGAAAAGCGATATCTCTTTTGAGCAGGGAAGACCATGAATTGTTCCGCCGGATAGTAAGAGACGCGGATATAGAAAAAGCCAGCCTCGAGAATTTTGTCCCGCGGCGCATCAGGGTTTATACGGACGAAAGAAGATTCAGCAGCAGAAGAGAAAGACCGCGAAGAAGATTCAGCAGATAAGTGAACTATTACTTATACTCTCTCCACACGTGTTTACACTTGGTGCATCTGAAGAACTGCGTCGGCGGCTCGTCTGCCGACCGTGTCTGCTGCATCCAGTAATATGAGCGCGGATTGGAGCATTTCTCGCATTCTTTGTCTGTGATGGGCAGGACGATAGAGTCCTTTTCAAGAACAACAACCGGCTTTTTAGTTTGTTTTTTTTCAACGAGCTTCAGCTCTTTGGTCGTCTTCTTGATAGAATAGCCGCAGCTCCTGCATTTCATCCTTTTCTTTTCCGGCAGCATTATCGACCCGCACTTCTTGCAGAAATCTATCAACGGGGCTTCTTTTTTCATACTCAAGATACCACCTATCTTTGGACGATGGAGAAACCAAATGATGATATTTTATGTGGTATCTTGGTATCCCCAACATCGTTGAATAATATTTAACATACCATCGTTTTTAAATGATGGTTGTTGATAAAAACCATTTACCGAAAGAATTTTTGGATATACCTTACCTGCGATAGGTTTATATATTTTACGTGGGACTATTATGGGATAGTGGAGACGAGTGGGAAAACGGTGGGTCAGAGCTTATCATATACAAATGACAATCGGCTCACCAAGTGAAGAGGGAATGGAACGGAGTGACCAAACATTTGTAATATGGCAATCGGAACAGACTGACGCACTGTTGTGCGTCTAGTTATTTCAGAGGCTAGGGGATAATGAACGGCAATTTTAACATAGTCAAAGTGGATTCCAAAGGCCGCATAATCGTGCCTTTCCATATAAGGGATTATCTAGGATTGCATGAAGGCACTGAGATGCTGGTCATAAACAACGAAAAAAGGGAGCTGCGCATACTTCCGCTGCTTGAGAATGCGTCCGAGGTATCGGTCATAATGGACGACATCGCTGGCGCTCTTTCCGCCGTATTGGAAGTGGTGTCAAAGAATTCAGTCGACATCATAACCAGCTTGTCGAAAACATTGGAAAAAGGCAAGACCGCCCAGTGGGAAGCAATCGTAGACATAGCAAAATGCAAGGATATTAAAAGGCTTGAAACAGAACTGAGACAACTCAAGGTTGTAAGGAAAGCCAAGGTTGGAAAAACACTTTGACAAAGTATAGATACTTTATTGTTAAAGGTGATTTTTGGAAATGGCAGAAGATGTCGTATTAAAGGTGTATATCCCTAAGGGAGAACATTTAGGTAAACCTTTGGCTCAGTTTGTTGAAGGAAAAGGAGATAAGTGGTCAAGAATTTTCACTGGGCAATCAGAACCAATACCATTTGGGACAGAAGATGGAAAATGTGTCTCTGTTTTACCTGTTACCTATAGGCCTAAAGAAGTTGGAAGGGAATTGCCAGATGCCAATTGGGTAATTACAACAAAAGACAAAATAGCAGACCATTTAAACGAAAAACGCCGTCTTGATATCTATAGCGACGAAGAAATAGGCGCCTACTTAGCCGCAGAAGGCTTTAAGGTTCTAAGGGGCTTGGAATATAATCCGTGCCTTATTGGTGCAGCTACTTCAAATCCCGGCGACTGGAGGGCTATAGACCCGATGGACGTATTTACAGGCCATCCATTCGTGGTTTTCAGGGATGTGGAACGTGAACACGATCCCAACGGCCCATCTACAGATGTTACGATAAATTTTAGGCAACAGTCACTCTACAGCGCATCTATCGGTTCTAAAAACGGCGGCACGCCGCAGAGAATTGCTATTAATTATATTTTAGGCAGCGAAGAATCCCATGCGGATGGTAGCCCGAACAGGGTTATTATCCCTGTTATTCAGAGCGGGAACTCAATAGCAGATGCAAGCAGGCTGTTAGGAAAAATGGGAAAGCCGCCACTTCGAATTCAAGAATTTCTTTATTTTTCAGAACCTGTAATTCTTGTAAGACAAGAAACAGCCGAACAGTATCCGCATGTTGTTGCAAGATTTGACGACCTTGCCGATGGGATAATAAGACGCGGCAAAAGATTGTACCCTCACTTTTTTGAGCCTCCGGGTGTGATAGCCGCATATTCTCCGCAGTTCATAGATTTTATGAATAAGCATTACACAGTAGGCAGTCCTGAAAGAGATGAACTTTTAAGAAGATTAGGGCTTCCGCTTAATTTCGGAGCCGCCGCACCAGTAGCGTGCTATGTGCACTAAATATTTCTAGTTCAATGAATCCCCCGAGATATAGAAATAGGCTTATTAAATCTTCTGCAATAGTCTTCTCATGCCCAAATCTCTGCTGGGCGAAACATCAAGAACCAAAGGCATAGCCGAAAGGGCACTGGCTATAGAAATTTCTGCCATAAAAGAAATGCCCATGCTTGTTGCAAGGGACGTGCCTGATGCAATTCGTCTCGACCAGGGAATTCCTTCTTTCAGGGTTCCGAAAGCTATCAGAGAATATCTTGCAGAAGCTATAAGGTCCGTACCTGATATAGGCAAATACTCTTTGCAGCCGGGCATGCCAGCCCTAAGAGAAGCTATTTCTCAGGATTTGAAGCGGCGATTAGGTGTCGGCGTAGATCCTGACAAAGAAATATTCGTAAGTGCAGGTTCCATAGAAGCACTGGACTGCACGGCACGCACGCTTATAGACCGCGGCGACGAGGTTATATTTTTCTCTCCGGCATACGAACCTCATATCAATCAGGTCAAGCTCGCCGAAGGTACGCCTGTTTACGTCCCTTTGCGAAAAGAAGATTGGCGGCCCGACATCGCTGCCTTGGAAAAAGCGATTACCGAAAAAACAAAAGCAATATATGTTTGCAATCCTGCAAATCCTACAGGAACGGTTTTCACAAGAGAAGAAATAGAAGCCATAGTAGCCATGGCGATGAAGCGCGATATTTTTGTCATAGCTGACGAGGCTTACGATTTTCTCGTTTACGACGGTAAGCCGCATGTCAGCTTGCTCAGTTTTTTTCCGGACATGAAAGAAAACCTGGTTGTTTGCAAAACATTTTCAAAGCAGCTTGCCATGACAGGCTACAGGATCGGATATATGGTTACTGGCGAGGGCATAATGCAGCACGTCCTCAAGCCTCATGATGCCGCTGAGATATGCGCGCCGACGCCTTCGCAATACGCAGCATTGTGGGCATTGTCAAACCCAAAACAAATAAACCCAATTGTAGGAAGCTTCAGGAGGGAGCTTCAGGAAAGGAGGGATTTGATTTACGAGAGGCTTAGCCAGTCACCAGAAGTATTCCATCCAACCAAGCCGGAAGGTGCATATTACGCTTTCCCTCAGCTTGTAGGCAATTCTGAATTGCCTGTTGATTCTTACGAATTTAGCCGGTGGCTTCTTTACACAGCAAAGGTTTCATGCGTGCCAGGCTACGCATTTGGCCCGGGAGGGGAAGGCCACGCCCGCTTCATGTTTGGCGCCCCGCAAAGTACCATTAACAGGGCATTCGACAGAATAGAACAGCATGCAACTCCTGCAGAGTATGCCAAATTTCTGAACAGTTTGAGAAATTAATCCAGAACTAGTCGTCTATCATCTGCGGCAGAGCCCTGCTGAGATTCTTGACGTAAACGATATCTCCGCAGCGGCCGCATTTCGCCTCTATAAACCGGCCTAGCAACATGTTTTCTTTCATTTCAGAACCGCAGCATTTAGGTAACATATTATCTATTATCCCCTCTTCATCAGTCGTCTATCATGACGGGCGGGGATTTGCTGAACATCTTGACGTAGACTACGTCCCTGCATTTGTTGCACTGGACCTCGATAAATCGTCCAAGCTCCATAACAGCCCTCATCTCCACTCCACAGCAAACTGGCATCTCCATTTTACATCACTCCCACTGCTTCCCATTCACTAATTCATTATTCTTCAACCGCATATATAAATCTAATTTCCCACAATCTTTACACCCGTTTGCAAAGATGCTATAAAATACGACATCAGCCAGATGAAATCTGTTCTATGAGGGATTTTTTTGCAAGAATAAATTATATACCAAATTTATCTTCTCTGAAATAATACTATGCCGCCAGCCGGTTTCTTACATCCCTTTCTGTTCTCAGCCAGTACTGAGGATCATCCGGCCTAGGATTTCGCGCCCCGCCAATGTTGCGAGCCAGCACTTCCTCCTTCCAATATCTATAGCTCTCCACGGTTTCCGGGTCATCAGGACGTCTTACCTTTAGTCCGTCATGCATGATTTCTTGAATAAAATCATCCCTGCGCTCAGCAGGAGTCCAGACCATTGTCTGCGATTCTATAACGGGTTCGCCTACAACGTACAGAGGCCCTTGTTCAGTTTGAATCGCATTCACTCTTCTGAGAGTGCCGCCTGTATTTACAATGCCTATCGTTATCAGTCCTCTTTGCCTTGCCACTGCCTCCAACTTTCCATCACCTGTTTCAACATCTCTTTGGTCTGCAAAGTTGACTTCGTTTGGGAAAACATATCTGTACAAATCCAGATATGACATATCAACATAAACAGGTTCCTGCGTTTTTGACAGGTCTGGCAGGTCGTTTCGCCATCTGATTAATCCTAATTTCGATGCAGGCACCATCACTGACTGCATCGTCCAGTCGTCTATAGGAAGCGCACCTTCCAAGACAAGCCCTAGAGGACCGGGCTTGTGGTCTTTGTCATAGACCTCTTCCCATCTTAGATATCTGTTGTCAAATTTTCTGTGGTTTATTGCAGCATCATGAAGAGCCTCTTGTACACTCTCATCGAAACCAGCAAGCCCGCCTGCAAGGCCGTTTACGCGCCATCTGCCAAGTTGCTGCGGCACTTCGTAATGGTCCATTCCTACCAGTCTAACCCAGTAGCCGGCAATAATTGCCTCCTCGTATTGGTCAAACGCTATCCTAGAAGGTTGTCCCACTCTTCTATCGTTTCGGCGTATTGCCAGGCTCTTCGCCGCCGGCTCTTGCTCTTGGACTTCATTAAAATATCTTTGGACGTCATCCGGAGACATAGGCCTGCCGGCAGAAATGGCGTCTTTGATGTGTTTCGTGTGCCGTACCCAGCTTTCAGCGTACTGTTCTGGCACAGCGCCTATAGAAGCGAGATATCCAACTTCCCTTTCCAGACTTCTTCCCCACAGCTGAATAGCAACCGCAACCGGATAAGGAGGCGACTTAGCTTTTGCCTTGTTCGTTTCATATTTTGTAGGTTGCTGCAGCGTCATATACTTCTACCCTCAAATTTTCCAAAAATTCATGTGAAAAATCTTTGTCTCCACCGGTCAACGGACCGGTGGCACAGGAAGGAACTGAGTTCCTTCCGTGCAGAAGGACTCGCAAGTCCTTCTTGCATCA